>NZ_JBGCCI010000004.1:0-427263 GCF_041262125.1 Flavobacterium sp. 28YEA47A | reverse complement strand
GTGATCTGGCAACCGTTGGCATCTTTTACATAGATGGTATATGTCTGTCCGCCGTTCAGGTTCGTGTAGTTCAGCTGTCCTAGTACAAAGTCGGTCGGGTTGTTAGAATCCAGGCTTGTATAGTAAGGCGCCGTTCCACCCGCTGGCGTTATGGTTATCGTACCGTTATTGTCTCCCAAGCAGATTTCATGCGTTCCTCCGACTGTTGCCGAAAGCACTGCTGCAGGCTGGGTTACCGTGATGTTTGTCAGTTCGACCTCGCAACCGATATTGTCTTTTACCTTGACGGTATAGGTTCCCGCCGGAAGATTGCTAAACGTGTTTGAAGTTCCGTAAGCAAAGGCAGGCGATATGGCGTATTCTATAGTTCCTGTTCCTCCGGTAGCGGTTACTTCAATACTTCCTGTGGCATCTCCAAAGCATAACACGTTAGCTGTTACATTTGGAGTTGCAGTGATAGGTAACAAATTGTCAATTGTAAATGGAAACTGTTTTGTACATCCGTTCTGGTGCTGTACATAAGCAATATGGTTTCCAGGCGCAAGGTTTGTAAATGTGTTAGAAGCAACATAATTGATTCCGTCTAAAGAATATTGTACATCATTTACAACTTCAACATTTACGGTTACAGTTACTATATTTCCAGGTACATTATTGGTACAATTTGTCTGTATTGATACATCTGGAATTACTTCTACTGCAGGATCCATATATTGTTCTACTGGCGGATTTACATTACATCCGTTAGAATCTCTTACATAAATCAGATATAAGGTATCGCCAACCAGATTCGTGAAAGTATGCAGGTTACCCACAACAGGCACGAATGTAATGTTGTCAAGACTTACAAGATAATCTCCTGTTCCTCCGGTAATGCTGATTGAGATTGAACCGTCAGCATCATTAAGGCAAAGTTCTGGATTTACTGCATCTACTGTTGCAATCAATGGAGCCGGTTCTAAAATGTTGATATTTAACAATTCGAAGCAACCTTTTTGGTCTTGAACAATAACGTCATAGTTTCCTGGAGGAAGTGCATCGAATAGATTGTCTGTAACAAATTGGTTGAGATTAGGAGATATTGCATATTGAATAATTCCTGTTCCTCCTGTAGTGTGGATTTCAATGCTTCCGTTGGCATCTCCAAAACAAAGGACGTCCTTTTTAATATGGCCTACATTTAATCGGGCAGGATCTGCGATGTTGATAACGGACGATGTTTCTCTACAATCAAGGCTTACTACACGAACATAATAGTTTCCTGCCGGAAGTTCGGTAAAACTGTTTGTTGCTTGAGGTCCGGCCAAAACATTGGATGATCCGTCTAACAATTCATACATATAATTGCCTAATCCTCCGGTTGCGTTGGCTGTAATAGCCGCTGTAGATTCTCCCGAACAGTTTATTGAAGCACTGCTAAGATCAAGATTTAACTGCAAGGCCGGAACCGGCAATATGGTTACCTGGTTTGTCAATACTGCCTGACATCCGTTAGCATCTCTCACATAATATTGATACGTACCAGGTCCTACAGTGTATATGGAAGTATTGGAATAAGATATTCCGTCAGCACTGAATTGGTAAGGCGGTGTGCCGCCTGAACCGGATACGCTGATTTCTGCCTGTGTCAAGCAAGTCATGTTGCTGTTTGCAGATAAGAATCCTTGAACCGGAGTTGGTTCAGTGATGGTCAGCGTCGGTGTTGTGAGGTCACAATTCCAGCCGTCTGTAATTGTGATGCTGTAGATTCCAGCTCCAAGTCCTGGGAATTGCGGACTTGTTTGCGGCCCGGAACTCAATACTATTGTTGTTCCTGCAGCATCATATTGATTCAAGATAAATTGATAACTTCCTTGTCCTCCTGTTACAGTTATGGCTTCAATCATGGCTGTATTGTCACCATGACAGAGTACTTGAGTAACGGAAGAATTTATAGTAGCCGAAATAAGGGCCGGTTGTATCAAAACAACTGTTTGATTTACAATACAGCCTCCAGAATCTCTTACTGATACGGTATAGTTTCCTGCAGCCAGGCCTGTAAAAGTGCTATTAGCTGCATAGGCCTGAATTGTAGTAGATGTTGTAGTATTTACCAATTGATATACATAAGTTCCCCATCCGCCAGTGGCAGAAGCTATGATTTCTCCCTGATTGTTGTCGCATGTTACATTGGCTGTCTGATTTGCAGTCAATTGTAAAGGACTATCAGGAGAAGTAACAGTTACCGTATTTGAGTCGTCTGAACAAAAAGGTGTACCTGTAGCTGTAATTACGACATGAAGATTTCCTGCTGATAAACCAGTTATCGTAAATGGATTTACAGCAGTACTTCCATTTCCTGTTGCTACGGTTGTTCCGGCAGCATTAACAACATCATACGAATAAGCACCGGTATATCCTGTCACATTAATTGTCAGGCTTCCGTCTGAATCTCCAAAGCAAGTTACCGGAGTAGGATTTGATGCTATTACTTCTATCGTATCAAATGGCAGGATTTCGTAAGGAACGGAAAGCATATAACATCCTGTTACATTGTCTGTTATTTGGAAGGTATAGCTTCCAGGTTGCGTCAGTGTCAATGTTGCGGTATTATTTCCTGGTCCCGGAGTAACAGAAGTCTGTGATCCTAATGGCAAGACATCAAAAGTGAAATCTCCTGAACCGCCAGTTACGGTTATCTGTACAGTTTCGTCATTGGTACAGGTAATTGCTGTTCCACGAACTGCTGCAACTGCTGTTATTTCCGGTAATGGATTAATAGTTACTGTTGTGGTTTTCGTACAGTTATTGCTGTCTTTTACCGTTACGGTTATATTCTGTGTGCTTCCATTGTCAACAATATCAAATGTTGGAGTTGGGAAGAAATTTGTACCGTCTATGCTATACGAATAAGGAGCTGTTCCCGAAGGATTTCCTGTTCCGTCATTTTCAACGGTCACCGTAAGAGTTGAAATAGTCACTGTATTAGAAGCATTGCAGGTAAAGACTGTTGCCGAAGCGTTGATGTCTAAAAGTGATGGTTCAGTGATAATTACAGTTTTAGTATCAGAGCAATTTTTGCCTGATTTTACAGTGACTGTATAAGTTCCCGCTGGCAGGTCAGTAAATACCGGAGTGTTCTGCGTTATAACCGGATTAACTCCATCATTAACCGAATAGGTATAAGGCGGATTGTCATTTGAAGTTGGCAAGGTTATCGTAATTATTCCATTAGAGCCACCATTACAGCTAACGTTTCCAGAGGTAGTGGAAAAAGTTACCGGTGTAGGAACTTCTAGTGAAATTGCTGCCTGTTCGTTACAGCTTGATGTCGTATCGTGAATTACTATGATATAATTTCCTGCAGCCAGACCTGTAAAATTGCCTAATACCTGGGAAGCAACAATGGTCGTACCCGTTCCGTCCTGAAGTTCGTATTCATAATTACCGGAACCTCCAAATGGAGTTACAGTAATTTCTCCATCGTTATTAGCGCAGCTAGGCTGTAATGTTGCTACCGGAGTAAGGTTTACCGGAGCAAAAATTTGTAAGGTTACCGTATTCCCGCAACCGTTAGCATCTTTTATTTGAATTGTATAACTTCCTGAAGAAAGGTTATCATAGGTGAAAGATGCAGCCGCCTGAGTTTGGAATGCAGCTCCGTTTATGCTATAAGTATAAGGAGCTACTCCGTTTACCGTTCTGTCTACTTGGATTGTAAAACTGCCTTCGGCAGTGCTACATTGATTTGTAATAGCCGCAGTAATAACAGGGGCAGTGTCAGTTGGCAATGCAATTGGAGCAGATTGGATACAATTGTTTGCATCTTTGATATATACAGTGTAATTACCTCCCTCTGTATTGAAAACATTTACTGATGTTCCTGTCCAGGTAGCCACAGTAGGTGCCGGATCTCCTGCAGCTACTAATTGGTATTGGTAAGGAGCTGTTCCGTATTGTCCTGTTGCCGTAATTTGTCCTGCATTGGTACTACAGTTGTCGTTTTTGGTTACGGTTGCTGTTACTTGCAATAAGTTTGTAGATTGGCTTATGCTAAATATAGCAGAGGCATTCGTACATCCGGCAAAAGCACCACCAACTTCTGTAAATAAGATATAATAGTTTCCTGGAGGAAGCGTACCAAAATTATTTACTGTAACAGGCCCACCCGGAAGTGCGGAAGAACTTCCGGTTATTCCTGTTGTCGTATTGGATTGTGCATTGAAGATTTCATAATCTACCCGAGTTGCTCCAGTATCATAATTGCTGAATGTGAACGAAACATTTCCGTTTCCGCTTCCTGTACAAGAAACATTGCTTACAACGTCAAGTGTAGCTGTCAGGTTGGAAGGAGAATCGATTGGAAGGTTTGCAGATTTAAAATAGTAACATTGTGTTACCACATCATACACAACAAAGGTATAGGTTACACCAGGAGTTAATCCTGTGAAAGTTGTCGTTTCCGGTGTTCCCGGGTCGGCAGGCTGATAATTGTTAGAATACGGAATGGTGTTGTATTCTAATAATGCAAACTGAAAGTTACCGCTACTTACTGCTGAAGTTACTGTAATTTTAGCGGTTCCGCCATTCAGACAGTCTGTTGTTACAGCGGAAACATCTATTACTAAATCGTCTGGCGGTGAAGCAATAATAATATTTCTTCTTACAACTGAACAACCATTAGCATCGATTACATCAACCTGATAGATACCAAAAGCTAAGATTTGGAAAGAATGGTTCTCTCTGGCTGTAGCATTATAAATGTCAGAATAGCCAAAGTTATTGCTTACGTGGTAAGTGAAAGGTCCGGTTCCTCCTAATACATTTTGTACGATAATCTCACCATAAGAAGTTCCTCCCGGATTATTACAAGTAATGTCAACGGTGGCAACGTTGTAAGTAATAGGATTTGGTTGCGATAAGGTAATCGTTTCGGTATCGGTACACGAATTGCTATCGGTAATAGTAATCGTATAATTTCCAGCTGGCAAGCCAGAGGTTTGTGAACCAAAATTTGTACCTGTTGTTGTATTTACTACAGAAATTGCTATAGGTGCTATTCCAACAGTATTGTCTATTGCTATAGCAATGGCACCGCTATTATCTCCGTTACATAAAATATTCTGTGTTTGAGTTACTGAAAGTATGGACGGATTTGTTAATGGTACTATTGTTATAACGTTTGTTTGTACAATACAGCCAATATTGTCCCTAATCTGAAATTGATAGGTTCCCGGTGCACCAACAACATAATTTACAACTGATCCGGTAACTGGAATAATGGCTGCATATGGGCCTCCATTAATAGAAGCCTGATAGGAATAAGGAGCTCGTCCACCATTAATTGTAATATCAATTTTTGCATGCGGACTAGAGGTACAATCCAGACCTTTCTCCAATACTGCAACAGCTGTAAGTTGTTGTCCGATTATTTGGGTAATAGAAGCGGTACATCCGTTTGCATCGGTTACTTCAATAATATAGGTTCCCGGTGTAAGATTGGCAAATGTGCCTGAAGTCTGATTGCCAGATCCATTAATCGTATATGAAAAAGGAGCTAATCCTCCGGTTACGGCTACGGTTATTGTAGCACTGTTTGTCGTGTCATAGCACAGGTCTGAGGAGGTATTTATAGAAAGTACAGGAGGTGTTACAGTGCTTAACGTGAATGTTTTTGTAACCGTACAGTTATTGGCATCTTTTACAGAAATGGAGTAAGTTCCGGATAATGTCAGGTTATTGAAAATGGCACTGGATTGAGGTCCTACTGTAGTTCCGTTTGGCAATACCAATTGGTACTGATAGGTTCCCCAGCCGCCTGTTGCCGGAGCGCTCACACTTCCAGTTCCAATACAAGTAATAGGGCTCACTGTAGGCGTTAAGTCAAGTGGTGCAGTCGGAGCGTTGATTGTAACATTTGCTGTAGCCGTACAGTTTGTTGCATTATCGGTTACTGTAATTGTATAGGTTCCAGCGGGAAGGCTACCCGCAGAAATGGTAGCTGTCGAGGTATTTGTTCCTGAAGTAACAGTTGTTCCCGAGCCGTTTCTGATAATATAGTTATAGGTTGTTCCGAATCCGCTTACAGTATAGCTTGCAGAACCGTTTGCTGCACCAAAACAAACAACATTGCTTACAGGTTGTCCTGTTACAGCAATCGGTGTTACTTGGCTAATGGTGTAGTTTTTATTGAAAGAACATCCGTTGGCATCCGTTACCTTGAAAGTATAAGTTCCAGGAGCCAGTCCGGAAAACACAGCATTATTTCCATTGTTGGCTACTGCCGCGGCCGGTGCTGTGATTTCATAAACAAATGGTCCTGTTCCTCCGGTAACGGTAAGAGTTACGTTGGAAGTCAAAGCAGGACAAGTTGGTGCTGTTGCCGAAAACTGAATATTCGTAGGTGGTGAAAGTGGATTGATCGTTATTGCGTTTGTACTGAATGTACAATTGTTAGCATCTCTAACAGTAACAGTATAGGTTCCTGTTGTTAATCCTCCAAATGAAGTTGCAGCTCCAAAATTAATACCATCTATACTGTATTGATAAGGCAGTGTTCCGCCAGTTACGCTTCCAGCTGTAATGCTTATGGTGGCACCATTAGTGATACAGTTGTAAGGTTGTGTTTGGGTTACAGCTCCGGTAAGTGGCAATGGTTGTGTCAATGTGAAATTGGCAGGAAAAGAACAGCTTCCTGTTGCATTGTTCTGGATAAAGTTAACTGTATAATTTCCCGGAGCAAGTCCGTTAAAAACACCAGATGTGTTGGTGCGGATTACAGTTCCCGAAGCATCCAGCAATTCAAAAGAATAAGAAAAACCATTGGCATTTGTTACGGTATAGGTTATGCTTCCGTTGTTAGCACCGTTACATTTAATATTTTGAAAACTTGTAGTAAATACTACATCCGGAAGATTTTGGATCGTTACCGGATTTGACAATGCCGTACAGTTATTGTTGTCTACCATAATGAAGACATAGGTTCCTTGCTGACCGATAGGAATTTCAAAAATATCGATATCCGTATAATCGCCTGGTGTTGGATTTTGCAACGCTCCATTAATGCTGTAAATAGCATATACATAAGGTGCTTCACCACCCGAAGGTGTCAACTTGATGCTACCCGGCGTACAGGAAATGTTCTGAAGAATTGTTGCATTCAGGTTCAGGTTACTGTTGTCCAGAATAGTTGTCGTGCTTGTAAAAGTACAGCCGTCGTCAGTTCTTACAGTAACGGTATAGGTTCCCGGATTTAGATTTTGGAAAACATAATCATTGTCTGCCAAAGGTCCCACATTTAGAGTACTCGGACCTGTGATAGAGTAATAATATTGCGGTCTTACATTTAAAGCCTGTAGTCTGATGCTTCCAAAACCGTTACACGATGTATTTTTTGTGATGATATTTACCTGGAAGTCTAAGTTAGATACACCTATGTTCGGAATAGTAAATACGCAACCGTCTGTAACACCTTGTTGCCTAATCTGCACCAAATAAGAACCAGCCACAGCAATCGGGAAAATAGGACTGCTTTGGTATGGTACCAAAACAGCTCCCGTGTTTTGGTTGACCAATTGGAATTCATAGGTTGAAGGCACATTGGTTATTGTAATTTTTCCTGCAGTGTTACAGGTTATATTTTGGACAATGTGATGTGCATCTAAAAGGTTGGTATATACGTTGAAATAATACCTGTTGAAACATCCGTTCTGATAATTGATGACTACACGATATTGTCCTGCAAGTGTTGCATTAAAATTGGTTCCCGTTCCTACTTGATTCCAAACGCAAGCAGGGTTTTTATTAGGACAATTATCGATGCCTACAGCTGCACAGCTGGCCTCGTCGAGCTTCTCCCAAATAATACTCACGGCATCGGTAATGTTAGTCTGGATGAATCGGCTGTCATTTAATCCGCATAAGAATATATTCGGAAGTTCTTCACCGTTATTTGGACACATTGCGATTTCATCTGCAAAAGGCAGTACCGGGTTGGTCTGGGTTGTACCAAAACGGGTTACTGTGATGTATTCTGTAATTCCGATACAAGGTGGAGTAGGAGTGTTGATTACATAATATTCTCCCGGAGTGGTTACTGTAATACTTTGGGTATTTCCGATAATTGCACCGCTGGCGTTATGCCATTGATAAGAAGCATAACCAGAACCGGCAGTCAGTACTACTGAAGTACCACAAAGAATTTCGCTTCTTCTGAAAGAACATTCGTCAATATCAACAAGGAAATTCGCAGGGCCAGGAACTCCTAATCCGCAAGAATCCAATCCGGCAACGCTGGGATCGTCTGAGATGACATTGGCGTTCAAGACACCACGATATGTTGTATAGGCCTGGTTCTGTATGATGTTAGAACAGGCATTTGTCAGCTCGCTACAAGTATTTACTACCTGAACACGAATTTTGATAGTATAAACGGGATCGCCAATTTCGACAAGATTGTTGGGTACAGTAAAAGTTACCTGCCTTGTAGTCGGGTTATAAACATAAGTGACTCCCGGAGCTCCGCTTAAGTCTATGGAGTTAAAAAAGGTGTTTTCAGGAAGGATATCCCTGATAGTAAGATTTTGTGCATCATCGTTTCCGATGTTTTGGAAAGTCAATACATAGTCCAAAACCTGGCCGAGAGTAACATCGGCTCCGCCAATATTGTTACCACTAATATCTCTTACGGTCTTGACTAGTTTTATTTCGGGCTCAATAACTTCAACAGCAAAGGAAGCCAAGAAGGTTCCGTAGGTGTCTCCAGAAGTTACCATCCTCAGGGTAGCTCCTGTTTCATTATTGGGCAATATTCCGTTTAGCGGGTTGGACAGGTTGAGCATATCCAGGTCGAGCCCCAGCGTATTGGTTCCGTAGGGATTCCTGTTTGGAACCTGTGCATTATTGTTGGTGATCGAAGAATTAAAAAAGTTATTTGCCGGATTCAGCGTGTTGGAAACATCGGTAAAAGTGGCAACTGAATTGGCTTTAATTCTAAGTCTATCTCCAGTAATTTCGAAATCTCCTTCTAAAGCTCCTACACCTAGTTTTGCACGAACCGGAAAAGGAGGTGGTAACGTAACGAATCCGTTTACATTAATGTCAGCAGTTACATTTCCTTGTACTCCGACATATCCGTCAAAAGTAGAGATGAATTTTGCCGGCATAGTAGGATTTTCATAAATGATAACCATTACCCAGCCCGCAGAACAACCTCCTATTCTACGGCCTTTTGCTGCACGTAGATTTGCTAGTGTGTATGTTCCGTTTGGATTTGCCAATCCTCTGACGAGATTGGTTACGTTTTTATAACATATAATAGGGGCATTGTCAAATGAAGCAGGAATATTTGAAGCATTGTAGCCGTCAAATATGATGGCATCTTCATCTCCGGCAGGATCAGGATTGTTGTCTGCTGTCAAATTTATATAGGAACCACCTGGCAGTTTGAACTTGACCTGATTCCAATCGTTAAATCTTGGCGTTCCCTGCCATGCGGAATTTTGATTTGTACTTCTTTCAAACGGATAGGCTGAGGCCCAATATAAACCCGCATAAACTATTTTAGAACAAGTTCCGGTAAGGGCCAAATCTGCCGAACTTGAACTGAATGTGGAGGGATCGCCATCGATATCAATATATTCCATATTGAATCTGTCATTGGCAAGTGGCCCGTCATAAGGTGTGTTTGCTTCGCTAGGATTACTTGCGGAAGCTCTGTTAACAATATTGTTTCCAACGAAGAGGATGTCTCCTTTTACTTTTAAGTTTCCATTTTGGAGCCTGGGCGAAAAAGGGACGGCGACTTGTGCCTGAGCGCTAAAACAGGATAGAATAAGGCATCCAAGCAGAATGATTGCCTTATGAACATGATTTGGGAGCTGGTGCATTGTTTTTGTTTTTAGTGTGGTATTTTTTTTTAATTGGTGTTAATGCTCATTATCCAAATGGGGTCAAAGTAGGAGTTGTCCACATTTGAATAATAAGAAATTAAGGCTTCTCTCCAGGATGAGTGCTTTTTCAAGTAGACATATCTGAAATTGTTTTTAGGGTTTATAAAATAGCTTGTCTCAACACCTCTATTTTTCATTTTCTCCATGAATTTTTCAGTATTTTCCTGAGCGGCAAAAACATTAGCGATAATATAATAGCCTGTTTCCAGTCCTGCTACCGATAGTTTGTTGCCTTTTTTAGGAGCTTCTCGAGGTTTCGTTGTCTTCTTGGAATAGAATTCCTTGATTTCTTCTTCTGTCTTGGCGCTTATCTCTCGTTGCGCTTTTTCGTCATTAAGGAACTGTTCTACGGAACTTTCCTGGCTGCTCTGTGTTTCATCATTTTTGTTTTTGGAATTATTATCAACGTTCTTGTGGTTCTCGTCTAACCCGAGTTCTTCGGGATTGTCTACATGTATGATATAGAGGTCTTTTTCTTTACCTGATGCTTTTTTCTTTGCATGGGATTTTAAGGCTTCCGGCAACGATTCATGTCGTTCTATAATGACTGAATCATCTTTTCCATCAGCCGATTTTGATACGACATAATATCCGTTTTCAGCATCTTTCAGATCCTCCATAGTTTTTGGGACTATTTTTTTGCCCGCTTTTGATTTTCGGAGTGTAATTGGCCTGGCATTGTCTTCTTTGGCACTGTTTTCTCTTTTGACGTAGTCCATCAGGTTTTTTACCTTCTGTTCAAATTCTGCCTTGCGAACGTTTTCCAGCGAGTCTTCCTGCATAAGCATATCTAAAAGGTGCATATTACTGTCGTCCATCTGTAGGCGCAGTTTTTCTAATTCCAGGTCTTTGTCAAATTCAGGTTTTCCGGCTTTTGATTTCTTTGTAGCTATTTTTTTGTCGATTGCTTCGATTTGTTCCAGAGTATCTTTAGCCGTCAGCGTTTTTTTCTTAGCGAGAACCCTGTCTTTGAAAGAAAAAACCATAGTAATTTCATGTGTAGGTCCCAGATTAACAAGTCCTTCCTTAATGGTTCTTTCATAAGTATAACCTAAAGAAAGTTTTTTTGTAAAATGGAATCCCAATCCAACACCTACACCGTAAAAGTCATCGATTCCGGTTTGGAACCATCCGAATTTCGGAAAGTCTACCAACAGAGATCCGCTCAATCCCAAATCACTTTCCTGATTTACTTTTCCGCGAGCCATCAGTCTGAAGCTGCTTCCCTCGAACATATCTGTAAGCGAACTCATTTCATGAGAATACATGATGTGGGCTGAAAAAGTCTTATCAGAATAATCTTTTGCCAGTTTACTGGATTTGAAATCATAATCGATAAAGTTTTCGGCATATACACCAAAGTTGAGATCACCATAGCTGAGGCTAAATCCAGGCTTAATACTTAACAAAGAGTTGTTTCGCATCGCTAACAATATAGGGTCTGGTTCTTCGGTCACCGTTCTGTTTCGATCGATACCGCTGTTGTAATAGGCAAAATTAAATCCAAAGGTCAGGTCCATCTTTTCAGTTAGCTTCACGTTGTAGGCATAATTTGCAATTCCGCCAAAGCTTACAATTACGCCCAGATTATGTTGGTAGAGCCCGAAGCCTAATCCGGATCTTTCAGAAAATTTCCCGGTATAAGCAAGCATGTATACTTTAGGGGAGTCGTTAAATTGTATCCATTGGTTTCTGTGGTATAGCGAAACATAAGTATTATCCTCGCCTACAAAAGAGAACGCCGGGTTCTGCAGGAAGCGATTGTATTTTAAGTTATTCTGTGACGGAAGGTTAAATGTAAGCACAGGAGCATCCTGCGCGCTTACGGTGGTAAAGGCGAAGAGGAAAATAAAAAAAGATAAGGCGAGGTAGTTTTTTATCATTTAATTATTTTACAATTGTTATTGAACCTCGTTCGGTAATCTTATTGCCTTCCATAATTGTATAATAGTATACAGGATTCTTTAGGGAATAGGTAAAGGAACTTTCCGGCCAGTTGTTTAAGTATCTTGTCGATCTGAAAACAATGGCACCATCAGGGCCATAAATGACTACTTCAACATTTTGGTTATTTACATATTTAGTAGGCAGGTTCCAGGTATCGTTGATTCCGTCTCCATTTGGAGTCACGACGTTCGGGATAGCCATCATATTGTTTTCCATTCCGGTAACTATAAATTCTTTAGTTACCTGACATCCGCCCACTTTAGCAATGAGTTTGTAAGTTCCGGGTTCTTCTATTGTTACGGAAGGACTGTTGGAAACGACTGCGTCATTAAAATACCATTCGTAACTATGAGCACCACTTGCTGTCAGCGTGATTGAAGTGCCTATAATGAGTGTGATATCTCTAGGAGAGTCTACTGTTATCTGTGACATATCAAATGGAACGACTTCAAGAGTATTAGAGGTAACAGTACAATCCAGATAGCTTACAACCAGAAAGTAATTTCCCGCAGTGTTTACGGTAAGTGAGCTTTCAGTTCCAATCACGGTTGTATTTCCTTGTTTATACCATTTGTAAGTGTATTCCGGATTGTTGACATTGCTTCTCATCGTAACGGCAGATTCGGAAGAACAAAGTATGTCGTTTGTAGAAATGACTACTTCGCTGGCAAAACTCAAATTGACAGTAATGGCATTTGAAAGAATGACAGTATAGTCAGGAATTGTGACCTGTAATGTATAGCTGCCAATATCATTAGGATTGTTCAGTGTTAAAGATGTCGCTGTAGCTCCTGGTACTGGTTGTCCGCTTTTGAGCCATTGGTATTGATAATTGTATGTGTTGTTTAAAACGCTTACTGAACCGCCTGGGGCTATAGCGTTGAATGAAGCAATACTTAATGTGGCTGTAGTACTGTTGCATTGTTGGAAATCGCCAACAACAGCTATTGTGACATTCATTTCATTCGGATAGCGCAGGTTAAAAACAGTTTCTTTGGTAATGTCGCATCCTTGTGTTTGTCTTACAACGGCTTTATAGTCTCCGTCTCGGTTTACGGCAAAAGAGCTGCTGTTGGAGTTGCTTATCTGTATATCATATCGGAACCAGTCGATAGTAGGTTGTAAAGCATCTGTTGTTATGGATAAGGTCTTTACCTGGCCAGGAATAATCGTATCGGTTAATGGACTGTTTGGCGTAAGGTTAAAATCACTTTCCTGTATTTGCAGAGTGTTCGATTCGAATGTACAGCTTCCCGTATTTACAGTAAGTTTATAAGTGCCTATTTCTGTAGCAGTAAAGTTGGTGTTATTTCCTGTGCCAATTTCATCTCCGTTTTTGAACCAGGTATAAGTATAGGAACTATCTGAAAAATTACTGCTAATTGTGATCTGTGGATTTTCAGGGCATAATTGTCCAACGGCTGTAATAAACAATGGCTGGCCTGAGAAAAGATTCACCGTTATATCGTTGGAGACAATCGGGGCAAAATCCGGCAAAGTAATTTGGAGTTTGTAAGTACCATTTTCTGACGGATTGTTAAGCGTTAATGATGAAACAATGGCTCCAACTACAGGATCACCATTCTTAAACCACTGGAAAGCATATCCGGAAGTATTGGTTACAGGAATATTTCCTGTAGGAATGATTGCAATAAGACTGGAAAGGCTCAATGTGATAGATGTGCTGGAACATTGCTGATAATCTGAATTGGCACTGATGGTGCTGTCAAATCCTGTCGGATATTCCAATACAAAAACTTTTTCAGCGGTTGCATTACAACCTTGTGTCTGGGTGACTACGACTTTGTAAGTACCGTTTTGTGTAGCCGAGTAACTGCTCTGATTGGCTCCCGGAATAGGGTCACCGTTTCTAAACCAGGCAAACTGCGGAGAAGCTGCATCTGTCGTTACTGAAAGTATTTTGGTTTCTCCCGGAAGGATGATGTCTGTAGCAGGAGAAGTGCTGGCGATACTAATCTGTCCTATTGTCAAGGCAATGGCATTCGACTGTTTTGTACATCCGCTATGACTGATTATAAGGTAATAATTTCCTTCAGCATCTGCAATATAACTGTCGGAAATTGCTCCCGGAATCGCATTATTGTTTTTATACCATTGGTAACTATAGGCCGGGTTTGTAACAGTTGACGAAAGTGTGACGCTGCTTCCTTCGCAAAGTGCTCCCGAACTGCTGATTATAGTGTCTTCGGGTGAAAGTTTTATGTCTATAGCATTTGAAACTACAGGCGCAAAATCTGGCAAGGTTATGCTTAGGGTATAGCTTCCGTTTTCTGCTGCACTGGTTATGATATGGCTTGTGCCCGTGGCTCCAGTAACAGACGAAGTGTTTTTATGCCATTGATAAATATAGCTGTTTGCCCTATTGGTCAGGTCGATTATTCCTTGGGAAGTATTGGCAATAAAACGGGTGATGGACAACGTTACAGGACCATTACCACAGTCGGTATAACCCGTTTCAGGAGCAATAGTTACATCAAATCCGGTAGGATATTCCAAGACGAATATTTTTTCGGCAGTAGCATTACAGCCTTGGGTTTGTGTAACTATGACTTTATAAGTGCCGTTTTGTGTGGCGGTATAACTGCTTTGGTTGGCTCCCGGAATCGGATCATCGTTTCGGAACCAGGCAAACTGTGGAGAAGCTGCATCTGTCGTTACTGAAAGTGTTTTGGTTTCTCCAGGAAGGATAATGTCTGTTGCCGGTGAAGTGCTGGACACATTAATCTGCCCTATTGTCAAGGTAGTGGTATTTGACTGCCTTGTACAGCTGCTGTGACTGATTATAAGGTAATAATTTCCTTCCGTATCTGCGATATGATTGTCGGAAGTCGCTCCCGGAATCGGATTGTCGTTTTTATACCATTGGTAGCTATAGGCCGGGTTTGTAACAGTTGACGAAAGTGTGACGTTGCTTCCTTCGCAAAGAGCTCCCGAACTGCTAATTGTGGTGTTTTCTGGCGATAGCTTTATGTCTATAGCATTAGAAATTACAGGCGCAAAATCAGGTAATGTTATGCTTAGGGTATAGCTTCCGTTTTCTGCTGCGCCGGTTATAGTATGGCTTGTGCCCATGGCTCCTGTAACAGGCGAAGTGTTTTTAAGCCATTGGTAAGCATAGTTATTTGGCCTATTGGTCAGGTCGATTATTCCTTGTGAAGTATTCGCGATAAAACGGGTGATGGATAACGTTACGGGACCATTACCACAGTCGGTATAACCCGTTTCAGGAGCAATAGTTACATCAAATCCGGTAGGATATTCCAAGACGAATATTTTTTCGGCAGTAGCATTACAGCCTTGGGTTTGTGTAACGATGACTTTATAGGTGCCGTTTTGTGTGGCGGTATAGCTGCTTTGGTTAGCTCCTGGAATTGGATCGTCGTTTCGGAACCAGGCAAACTGCGGTGCTGCCGCATCCGTCGTTACCGAAAGGGTTTTGGTTTCTCCCGGCAGAATGATATCTGTTGCCGGCGAAGTACTGGCTATGTTAATTGGTTGTATTGTCAGTGTAATGGCATTTGACTGCCTTGTACATCCGCTGTGACTGATTATAAGGTAATAGTTTCCTTCGGAATTTGCAATGTAATTGCCGGAATTCGCTCCCGGAATTGGATTGTCGTTTTTATACCACTGGTAACTATAGGCCGGGTTTGTAACAGTTGAGGAAAGGGTGACGCTGCTTCCTTCGCAAAGTGCTCCCGAACTGCTGATTGTTGTGTTTTCTGGCGATAGCTTTACATCTATGGCATTAGAAACTACGGGTGCAAAATCTGGTAGGGTTATGCTTAGCGTATAGCTTCCGTTTTCTGCTGCGCCGGTTATGGTATGGCTTGTGCCCGTGGCTCCTGTAACAGGCGAAGTGTTTTTAAGCCATTGATAAGCATAGCTATTCGCCCTGTTAGTCAGATCGATTATTCCTTGTGAAGTATTGGCGATAAAGCGGGTAATCGATAGTACAGCAGGTCCGTTGCCGCAAGCCATATAGCCTGCTTGAGGAGCAATGGTTACTTCAAACCCGGTAGGATATTCCAATACGAATACTTTTTCTTTTTGGACAAGACAGCCTTGGTTTTGCGTGACTACAACTTTGTAGGTACCGTTTTGTGTGGCAATATAACTGCTTTGGTTGGCGCCCGGAATTGGATCATTGTTTCGGAACCAGGCAAATTGAGGCGCAACAGCATCTGTAGCAACAGATAGTGTTTTCTGTTCTCCCGGTATTAGTATGTCAATGGCTGGTGAAGTTGCAGTAACTGTGAAAGTAGGAATCTGCAATCCGACAGTGTTTGATTGTTTTGTACAAGTTCCGCTTGTAGCAATGAGGTAGTAATTTCCTTCTTCTGTAGCAGTATGGGTACTGGAAACAGCTCCTGCTATTGCGATGTCATTTTTAAACCATTGGTAGCTATAGGCCGTATTGGTAACGTTTGATGAGAGTAAAACGGTTCCGTTTTCACAGAAAGGGCCGTTAGTGGTTATGGCAATATTTTCAAGGGCGAGATTTACAGCTAGGATGTTGGAAGTAATAACACCAAAATCAGGAATTGTAATTTTTAACACATAATTTCCGTTGTCGGCCGGGCTATTTATAGTTAGGGAAGAAGTAGTTGCACCAGCTACAGTGCTGCCATTTTTATACCATTGGTAACTATAATTATAGCTATTACCCATAAGACTTATGGTGTTATTTTGGGTAATCGCGTCAAATTGGGCAATCGATAATGTTGTAGCAGTGCTGGCACAAGAGACATATCCTGCTCCGGTTTGAACTTCCAAATCAAAGTCTAAAGGATAGACGACCGATACTGAACTTTCTTTTGTTATGTTGCAGGGCTGTGCTTCGGTTACGGAGACGGTATAGTCTCCGGCCTGTGTTATATTTAAGGCTGCTTGTGTTGCGCCAGGCAAGACGGAGTTATTTTTATGCCATTGGAATTGCGGATTCTGGGCATCGGTTATAGTGTTGACAGTAATGGTCTCGCCCGGTATCATTACAATCTGAGAAGGTGTGCTGAGAGACAGGTTAAAGTCGATAACTTCCAATGCGATAGGATTCGACTCGAAAGTACAACCTGCTACTGTAATTTCCAGGTGATAAATACCTTCTTCGGTAGCTGCATAGGTTGGATTTGTAGCACCGGGAATAAGATTATTGTTTTTATACCATTTATAGGTATAACCGGCATTTTGCAGTACGCTCGTGAGTGTGCGGGTGCTATTCGGACAAATTGCGGTTGAATTGTTTTCGGCTTGAATAACAGGGCTGATAGGACTTTGTGCCTGTACCTGAACAATATTGGAATAAGAGTTCATGACGCAGGTTCCGTAGTCAACAATTACATAATAGGAGCCAGGTTGGGATACGAGCAGCGACGGACCACGTTCACCCGGTACTTCGATAAAATTTTTATACCATTTGTAATTTAATGCCGGATAGTAGAGAGGTGATGCAGATGTTCCATTGTTATCGATTTGCAAAAGAAAGTCTTCTGCTCCACAGAGCGTTACGGTGCTGTTGTTTCCGTTTATTGAGAAAGCCTGATTGTGTACGGCATAATAGGCAGCAAAAGCATTGCTGTTTGGACTTACTTTTACTGGATTGGTACTCCTAACGCGAATTCGATAACCTTCGCCATAAGTGTCTGTTGGCAGATTAAAATTGCTCGAAACCGGGGAGGTTGTATTGGTGAGTGTTTTGACTATGACCGGATTTGTAAAACTTCCGTTCCTGTCTGACAGTTCTACAATAAATTGGTTGGAAGCACCTAGGTTTTGAACCGGAAAAAATGAAAATGAAAAGTTATAAGTATTGAAACTTGCCGATGCGCAGGCTTGCGTGAAGGCTATTGAAGGCGTTGAGATAGTAATCTGCGCATAGCCGGAGCCCACAAAACACAACCCAAAAAGGAAGCAGTAAAGCAAACATAGTTTTTTCCGCAGATTATATATTTTCATGGCAAACCTTAAAGTTATCAATACTTTAGTAATGCTATTGAATTATACAGTTCCCCCAAATTGTATATCAATAACTATTTATGTTTCCCTTTTGTCTTATAATCACTTCCTCATTAAAATTTAACACTTCTTAAATTTTACCAAAATTTGAATTCCTACAATTCTTTCTTACATCTTGATTGGTTTCAAAAATAGTAAAAAAATGTATTTGGTCGATAAAAATATACACTTAATCGACTAAATTTTTTTAATTAAAATTTTAATAATATAAAATTGAACGGTTTTGTTTGGTTTTCTGATATGTTTTTTTCTCGGCTATTTTCAAAATCCAAATGGATTATATATAAAAAGAAAGCGGCTCTTTATTGTTTTTCATATTAATTACTATTACCAATCAAAATAACCAATGAATTATTCAGAGCACGCTTCCTTTAATTGCTTCTTTTATAAAAGAATATTTTTAAAATATTGACAGATAAAAAGTGTCTCCTTTGCTCGTGTCGTACTAATCCCTAATCACTTGCAGAACGAAGCGAGAGACACTTTTCTTTAGATGAAGTCATTCATGAGCCTATCTAACGCTGTCCGGATCTTTTCCTTAGACCGCATACATTTTTATAGTAACAAAGTTGTGTATTTACTATGGTATTGACAATCATAAAGTAATAACTGGTATGATATTAAGAATAACTGGCTGTATATCAGAATAACTGGTTTTTTATATTGGAGATTTAAAGCGAGTTAAGAGAAATAAGGCACAACTAATAGTCGGATAAGTGTCTTCAACCTATTGACTTCCTTGCGCGAATTGTAGTCCTCATTTTGAGAAACATCCTAATCAATCTTGTTCCTGTTTACAGAATTTGTTTTTAGTAGCAAGACAACTTTTTCTATATACTTTTCGATTTTTGATGCAAGTTATAAGCTGGTTGGTTTTTACAGCTGAATGTGCCTAGAATAAAGCCAATAGAATAGAAAAGGAAAAAATACTTTCTTCATAAATAGGATTAATGAGAATCTAAATATACAAAGAGTACGTTTTTATACTGTATTTTTCAAAATAAAAAACCCTAATCTGTTCAGGTAACAAATTAGGGTTTTAGAGTAGCCTCGGCGGGGATCGAACCTGCATCAAAAGTTTAGGAAACTCCCATTCTATCCATTGAACTACGAGGCCATAATGCAAAAATAAAAAACAAAACATGATTTATTAAAACTCTTGAAGTTTTTATGATGTTTATGTTTTTGAATTTTTATAAAACCTTGAACCTTTGCTAATGGATTGCTAAAATTTTTCCTAGTAGATTGTTTATTTGCTATATTTATGATGATCGTAAACTAAGAGAATCATGAAGAAGACTTACATCAAATATGATGTGAATAGGGCTTGCCAGGTAATATTACAAGAACAGTTAGAAGAGCTGGGTATTGCTTATGAAACGCAGGATCTGGGTGAGGTAATAATCCAGAAAAATGTACCAATGGCTCTTTTCTTAACCTTAAAAAATAACCTGCAGCGTTATGGCATAGACGTACTGAACGATCAAAAAGGACAGCTTATCCAAAGGATTAAAAATACGATTATTGAAATGGTAGGACGAGATAAGCTCCCGATGTCTAAAATTTCTTGTTATTTGGCGGAAAGGCTGCAGATGAACTACAATTATATTTCGGCTGTTTTTTCAGAGTATACGCACACCTCAATTGAGAACTATATCATATTGCAAAAAATTGAGCGAGCCAAAAAACTTTTGCTACAAGAGTTGTCGTTAACAGAAGTTTCTTGTCTGTTAAGTTATAGCAGTGTTGCGCATCTTTCCGGACAGTTTAAAAAAGTAACAGGACTTTCTCCTTCAGCATTCAAGAAAATTATCAGTGAACGTAAAAAAAATGCACATACTAACTAAAAATATGGTTTTCTATGGAAAAAGCAGAGAAAATGTATATTGCACTTGCAGACGATGATTTGGAAGATCGTGAATTGTTTCGGGACGCTATTGAAGAACTGGGATTGGATGTAGAATTGACCCTTTTTAGTAATGGAGATGAGTTACTGGATTATCTGCATGATGCACACAATAAAAAACGGCCACATATTTTGTTTTTAGACTTGAATATGTTGTGTACTAAATATGATGATTGTTTGACTGAAATACGTAGGCATTCCAAGTTTAAAGACCTTTCTATAGCGATCTATTCTACTTCGAGCGCTGAAAAGGACATTCATAAGACTTTTGTGGGCGGTGCCAATATTTATATCAAAAAGCCAAATGATTTTGGAATACTGAAACAGTCATTACATGACGTATTAAAAATCAACTGGCAGTTTCATACTTCGGGATTGGATAAGAGTACTTTTCTTTTTAGGATTTGAAGGTTTTGTTTTGCGGCTCTGCGGCTTTGCGTGAAACAATCTCTCGCAAAGCCGCAGAGCCGCAAAGTTTATAAAGGAGAATTTCTTGAAAGTAAAATTTTCGAACCTTTTGCCATTTAGCCGAAAACAGGCTTAAAACAAACCTAATACCATGCCTTAAAAATATTCTTATTAATTAGTTACATTTGAAACTTTAATTAATGACTATATCTATTTTGGCCTATGTCTAGAATTACAAAATCAGCTTTATTCCTACTGCTTTTATTTACTTTTTCTGTTTCCTATTCGCAAGACAGAGTCATCGATTCGATAAAAATCCTAATAAAAAATCCCAAGCTCCACGATACAACAAAATTGAGAGCTATTAGTGATGCTATGGATTATCATTATATGGAACAGGACAAGAATTATTATGTGTTGAATAACATGATGGGTAAAATTGCTCTGGAAAACTATAAAAAAAGCAATACTCCCGAACTTAAAGAGAAGTACACATTATGGCTGGCAAGTTACTATTCTACGGTAGGAACAGAATATTCTTTTACAAAAGAACGCGAAAAAGGATTGGTGTATCATGATAAAAGTATAGCTCTTTTTAAGTCGATAAAATATTACGACGAGATGTACAGGCAAAAGCTGGTAAAAGCAGCGCTATATGTCCGAATGAATCAGGATGATAAGGCTATTCCGCTGATATTTGACGCCGTCAAATATTTTGAAAAGGACAAAGAATATTATGTAGATGATTTAGCTTATGCCTATTCTGGTCTGGGACAGATCTATATCGGGCAGAAGCAGCATCAAAAAGCAATAAGCTATAATCAAAAAGCAATTCGCTTTTATGAGGATTCGTATGCACAGGAGCCCAATGACCATACAAGTTATCTTAAATCTCTGGCTTACTCCAATATAGCCTATTCCTATTCATCCCTTCATAAATATGAAGAAGCAATAGAATATTGTAACAAGGCATTACAGATAACCAGAAAAATAAAAAACTATACCATCACTGGTCTTGTTTTATCCCGATTAGGAAATGCAAAAATGAATCTCGGTAAGTTGGACGAAGCAGAAAAAATATTTAATGAGATCTTGACTATAAAAGAACTCGCAGCCGCCACAAACGATGCGGCTTTGACTTCTGCTCATTATGGACTGGCTGCTTTGTATTTCAAAAAAGATAATTTAAATAAAGCGGAGTTGTACGCAGAGAAAGGCTTTCAGTTAAGCAAAAAAACGGGAAGTATTGACCTGCAGGATCACGGAGCAAAGCTTATTTATGATATCAGCAAAGCGACCAAAAATTTTGAAAAAGCCCTTGAAATGTATCAGTTTCACGAGAAAATAGTAGATTCCAGCCAAATCCAGGCTTCAAAGAATGAGTTGGAACAACAGCTTCTCAAATACAATTTCGAGAAAAAGGAATTAAATTATAAGTTGGCGGCTCAAAAGAAAGCTGAGGTCAAAAACAATTGGCTTATGGGGCTTTCCGGAGCGCTTTTCTTATTGCTGATTGGCGGTTATTTTTATTACAGAAATACGAAGCAAAAGCAAGAAATTACAAAACTTGAGAAAAATCAGATAAAGCAAAAACTGCTGATTACGCAGATGAATCCCCATTTTATTTTTAATTCGATTAGTAACATCCAAGGACTAATCCGTGAGAAAAAAGAGGAAGAATCCATAAGCTACCTGAATAAATTTTCAGTATTGACCCGACAGATTCTGGAGAATTCAAATGAAAATTATATTTCGTTAGAGGAAGAAGTAGGCATGATGGAAAATTACTTATCCATCCAACAGCTTTTATACAGCAACAAATTCAGCTTTACACTTGTTGTTGATGAAGCAATCGATCAGGAATCCCTGTTTTTGCCACCGATGCTGACACAGCCCTTTATCGAAAATGCCATAAAACATGGTCTGGCAGATAAAGATCAAAATGGCAAGATCGATATCCGCTTTTACCTTAAAGAAAATAAGCTGTTTTTTGAAATTTTCGATAACGGAAAAGGATTTGATGCCCCAAAAACCATAAGCAACCACAAGTCACTGGCAATGACTATTACCAAGGAACGTTTGATTAGCTACACCAAAAACCAGGATTTTGTCGTACAGACCGATACGATAAAAGATAAAGACGAGAAGGTTTTGGGAGCTAAGGTCGTTTTTGAAATACCTTATATTTATGAGAGTTAAGGTGTTTTGTTTGAAAGTTATGACATTGAGAATATTGTATAAAAAAATCCTGATAGAAATATCAGGATTTATTTGTTTCCACTTGGGTGTTTTAGCAATCAGACATTTCATGAATTAAAAAAAAATATAGGCTTTTCTTCCGAAAGATTATTTACTTCAATGTCTTGACAACTAAAGTTAATTATTCCATTTTCATAGTCTTCAATCTGAAAATTTATTTTTTATAAACCATTATCCGATATGTCCTGAATATCAAAACCGGAAATTTGTTGGGGGCCTTGGTTAACAAAATCGAGCTTCAAATTAGTTGCATTTTTAAATGTTAATACTATTTCGAAAAAATCCTTTGAAATGTCAGGCCAGCCAATAACACTATTTCTCAGTTGGCAATAAAAAGCTATAGTCAAATTATCCATTGATAATTCAATTGATTTTATGAAAGCCATGTCAGACGGTTTCTAGGAATCATAAATAGTTGTTATTTTCTCTATGTTTTTAATTTTTTCCATTGTTACCAAAAAACTAAAAAATATTGTTTATTTTTCGCACTAAATCAAACTCTAACTCATTACTTTTCCCAATCCAAAGAACATCTTCTTCTACCCATTTGAATAAAACATATGATTTTGTATTTGTAGTAATTTCATGCCAAGGTCTTCTTTTGACATCAACTTCAATTTCATTTTCCATAAAAAAACAAAAGGCAGTATGTTCGTATGCAAACCAAAGTTGGGGTAGAATTTCCATTAATTCTTCACTAATACCATCGCTAAAAAACGAAACCTCAAAACTTGAGGACTTAAAACTATTATTATCAACCATGATCTGTTTTAAGTTTTCTTTTAAGTGCGTTGTGCCATAATTTGGTCTGCTTACTTCAACATAAAATTTTCCTCCAGTTAAATTTAATAGTGTATTAATAATAGCTCGTAAGTAGTATTCACCTGAATGAGTATTATCGACAGATTTTATTGAACACAAATTGTTGTCATGCTTACTGTATATGATTAGTTCTCTCATTACTTTAAAGGTTTAAAAAATGGAGGTTTAAATGATGATGGATACCAATATCTTTGAGTTGTACTCCCGTACTTAATTCCCTTCCAATAGAATCTAATTGTTGAATGTAATCGCATTTGGTCTGTTCCATGAATAATTCCGTTATCCAATCTCCACAGAGCTCCTCCGGGTTTCATTTGTTTTAAAGAAAAGAAAGTGCCTGCTTTAGGACTATTAATTGAGGGATTGGCATACATCATTTCTACACGATAATTACCTACATTTAGTCCATTCTTGCCAAAAATACCATATCCGCCATTTAAAGAAAACGGATTTTCAAGTGCAGCAGCAGTTCTAGCACCGCCAGCAGCTGATAAAGGCATAGTGCCTATGGTTATAACAAATTGATCAGAGGTTGTAGATGTACCGTCTAAATTTCTCATACTGCCATCGTTGACACTTCTAAACATCAGATATTGTATAGGAATATTAATTGCGTTGGCAGTTTCGTATGCGAATCTTTCGAGAAAATTTCCTTGAGAAAGAGCGGTCATGTTTATTCCCAAGAAATGGTGTTGAGTTGGCATAGTGATGCTACCATGATCAACCTTATATCCCACACTTTGAAATCCGTTATTTTGCCATCCTTCAGAAGCCTGAAAATTTGAAAACTGAGGAGAGGAAATTTTACGGGTTTCATATTTGCGCGCGCCAAAAACCTTCGATCTCAATATGATTTTAATTAATATCAGTCAATCTATTGTTAATTTTGATTGAACTAAAAATTTAAAAAACTTTTACAGGTATGTTGTTTTTGCTTTCAAGAATACCATGATAGACTTTTACATTATTTTCTTTTATAGTTTTTAGAATATTCCTTGGTAGTTCCGATTTTATCATAGTCGAATCACTTGTTAAATACATTTTTGCAAAATAATCATTTCCTTTCTTTAAATAGGCAAATCTACTGCGACCATATTCAGAATTTAGTGTGTCAGTTAAATTTATATAAATTTCAAAGAATAATTTTTCTTTCGGATGAATAAAGAAATAGTTGCTCTGTTCTTTGTTAGCGTAATATCTAAACTTGTCAGAAGCTTTTAGTCTTTCCAGATCTAATGTTAAATGTTCGAAATTGTATCTAATGGCTGAATCACGAAAAGATTTATCAGATCCAAAATTAGAAGGAAGCTCTTTATAGCTAACCTCATGACTATCTTTTTTGTTATAAATTTTTAATGAAACATCATTTTTACTGACAGACTGATTAAAAAGACTGTTTGTATTAATTAAAGGGTTGAAATAATATATAATTTCTGAGTTATTTTGTACTTCAAACTGTAAAAGATTTATAGTGTCTTTTTTTAAATCAAAATCATACGCAATAAGTGTATCGTTTAGAATCTTTAATTCTAATTTATCAGTAGTATTTTTTTTACAAGAAAAAAAAGCAAATAAACAAGGAATAATATATAATCTTTTTTTCATAATTAATAAGGTAATTTTATGTAGCCGGTTTTCTTTCTAAAATCTTCATATCTTGAATAAGCTTCAAAAAAAGATCCAGCACCCATTTGTATTTGAAACCAATATGCGTCTCTTTCCATTAAATCTTCATATCCATTCGAATAGGGTGTCATTTTATATAAATTAGACCATTTATCGTATTTTCCACTGTTATATTGCCAGGCGTGCCTGTATTCATGAAATAAAAGTGCAGCATATTCCAAATTATTATTAATTAATTTTTTATGACACCTATATACTTCAATGTACCAAAAATTGAGAAGCTAATTTAAGACAAAATCAGTCGATAACTGAAATTAGACCTTCGCCTTGCGTTTTTGAGTGATTTTTTCATTTTACTTAATATTTATAACTTAACAACATTACACGAAAAGGTCAGCAAATGCTGGCCTTTTCATTGTTTTTAAAATTGGTGCAAAACTTTTTTCAATGTTGTTACATACCGCCATAATTCTAAACATTAAAAATTATGGCTGCTATTAAATTTGACTTCACTTCTTGCTACGAGTACAACGATACCCAGTTCGACTGCAAACCTTACATTCCTAAAAGAGAACCTACTCCGCTGGAAGAAACGTGTGAGGATATGCTACGTGTGATCTTTAAAAAGACATCTCACGTAAAGCCTTTAAAAATCAAGGAGATTAGGTTTCCTGAACCTCTAAAACTGTTAACAACTCGCAATAAAAAAGTAAGTAAAACCTTACCTGTTTCGCCTAAAAGTATTATATTTAATAAATCAATAATGGCAAAACATCCTAACATAGAACTAGATACGGCCTCTATATTTAAGTCAATGGTTCACATGATTGATGTTCTGAATAACGATAATGCTTGTCGTGAACATCTTGAACAGTTAAGATGGAATGGAGAACCTATATGTCCACATTGTGGAAGCAAACGAGAAAATCATTACAGATTAAAAAATAAGGGAATCTTTAAAGGTCTTTATAAATGCAAGGATTGTAGAAGTAGGTTTACTGTTACAGTCGGAACAATGTTTGACGGTTCAAATGTTTCATTAAGGAAGTGGTTTATTGCAATCTATCTTTTTTCATCACACAAGAAAGGAATAAGCAGTTTACAGTTACATAGGGACTTAAATGTAACGCAGAAAACTGCTTGGTTCATGTTAAGCAGAATACGTAATTCATTTAAAAACAATGTTGAATTCAAGTTTGATGGAATTACGCAAGTAGATGAAACGTATGTTGGCGGTAAGAACCTAAATAGGAACTTGGATAAGAGAACTAAGAATAGCCAAGGTAGAAGCTTAAAGTCTAAAGTCCCAGTATTTGGAATGCTCTGTAACGGCATGGTTTACACTGTGGTCGTTAAGAATACTAGTGGTCGCACGTTGAAGCCAATAATAGAGGATAAAGTAAAATGTGGCAGCATAATAGTTTCAGATGGCTGGCGTGCATATAGTGGACTCTCAAAAGAGTTTAGGCATCGTGTTATTCTTCACAACAAAGGGATATACAAAATGGGGCCTTATCATACAAATGGCATCGAAGGATTTTGGAGCCATCTTAAACGAGGAATTAATGGCATTTATCATGTTGCTAGTCCAAAACATCTGCATAGATACTGCGATGAATTTGCTTATAGATACAACACAAGACACATGACAGATGGCGAAAGGTTTAATTTATCGCTGATAAATGCAGATGAAAAATTGATGTACAGGGAGTTGATTGCTTAAAAGGAAAATGAATTTAGTATACTTGGTGATGCCAAAATAAATTACCCTTTTTATTTAAATATTATCTTGTAGAAATTTACTGTTTGAGAGAAGTTTTTTATGTTCTAGGTCTTGACATAAAAATTAATGCGTCTCCATAGACACCTCCATTCATTGACTCAAGTATATGACTGACGTCATTGGATGATCCCAATTTACTTGTCCATGTACCATCCGCTAATTGTCTTGCAGCATGAGTTGGAATGTTATTTTTCAAAAAGATTGTTATTTTTTCAATTCCCTCTTCAAATTGTGGAGTGTCACAAACCTGGTAACCAATTAAAGAATATAAGCGTATAAAAGAGTCTGCTTCTTCAACTGCAGGGATGTTTTTGGGCCAATAGTACATATTGTTAGGGGTGGGCCAATACCATTTTGTATCGTCTCCAAAAGCCCAAGCTATACAATTATAAGCCTGTGTAGCTGGGCTTGTTATTCTAAAAGGTTCTATTTTATATGTATTAGGGAATATGGGGGTTCTTAATTCCATTAATAGTTATTTTGTTCATACCAATTTATCCAGTCGTTTTTCATGTCGTTAATTTTCCCATAGTGTTCAGGTAAAATAGGATCTACACCTGTTATTTCCCTTAATGCAAAAAACCAATGATCATTACTTTTTTTTAACTCTCTTATAATCCAAGGCACAGATTTTTGTCCCATACATATAATTTCTTGATATGCGTGATTATTAAATATTTCATTAGAATTTGACGCAAACATTGTTTCTAACACCCAAGAATCTTTTAGTTTTAAAAAATTCTTAAACATTTTGTTCTCCATTCTGTCAGAAACAAGAATACTTGTTCCTCTAAAAGTATTGATAGCATTGGAGAAATTAGTTGCTAAAACATTTGCTTCAGATGTAATTGAAGTTCTTAATTCACTTGGATAATACGTTCTCATATATTATATTTTATGAATTAAACAGTAGTCTTGTTTTATCAGTAATAAAATCTTCAAATATTTGATTTTTAACCTCTCTCATGTAATTAAACTCCTCTATATCAAAATCCTCCTCATCTATGTTTTTATACACATCAATATCTAATATAAAAGGTAATTCTGTTTCAGTTGCTGTTTCTAAAGTCTGAGTTATTATAGTACTATATTTAAAATCAGGGCAAGGTACTTCTATTTGAAAAAAGAAATTTTTATATAACTGAGGAAGTACTTTTGGTATTGTAGGCATATTTTCTATATACTCTTCAAAACTATCAAAAGGCATTGGGATATTTATTCTATTTATGTAACGTAATCCAATTCTTTTAATTTTCAAATCAGATATATTTTTGGAAAATATATCCCATAAATATTTCGCTTCCATATAAAAATCTTCCCAATCTGAATAAGGAGCTAAAAAATTTAATGTGAATCCGTCAACTCTAAACTGGACTTGTCGATTTCCTTTCTCATTTGCAAAAATAAATCCTCTAAAACTAGATTTAGAATGACCAGTAATTTCATCATTCTCTGTTTTTGCATCTATAGCTATTTTTCCATGCAATCTAGACAAGACTCTTTTATTAGGATATTTATCCTTTAATACAGAATAAAACATCTCCATATCCTTCACCTCTAAGCGGTCAAGACTCTCTATATAAATATCAAAAATAGCTTCTCTTATTGGAGCTTTTGGGTATTTCATATTCAAATATAGTGATTAAAGGTATTAGTGAAAATATTTTTAATAAAATATTAATTCATATAATAATACATATTATTCATAATCGAAAAGAATTCTTATTCATTGTGCTTATATATTATATATAGAAACTAATATACTTGGTGATACCTGAATAAAAAGAAACTAATATGAAGTTTCCTAATTTGCCAAAAATATACAATGTTTATAAACTTCTTTTTTCAACAAACAGGTTTTAATCTTGAACATCTTTGAAATGGATAAACCATTTATGCAGAGTTTGTCTTGAAATCTTCTCTAAATGTTGAATTAAATTTCCAATTTCAGATACTTGCTTACCACTTTTAGCATTATTTATTTCTCCAAGTTCAATATCAATATTTACAACTTTTTGATTCAGATCACTTTTTATCAATATACTAAACAATGCATCTTCATATCGAGATTCTATCTTAATCTCATAAGTTTGAGTAGCTTTATCATACAACTTCAACGAATAATATCTCTTATCAAACAATTCAATAAAGTCATACTTCAAAAGATGAGATTCAGTTGATTGTTCAATATCATTTACAATTGTTTCTTTCTTAGTCATGTTTTTAAAGTATGGGATAAACTTCCCCAAAAATAAGCAGAATCGTCGCCAGATTTTTTTCATTGTCATATTATTAAAGAATAATTTAACAATATTCTGGCATTTACTTAATTCATACTCTATTCTTCAATTTTGAAATTCATTAACTCATTCATTGGAATTTCCAATGCTTCACTCAGTCTATAAAGACTGTAAATAGTTGGATTGGTTCTGCCTGATTCAATTCTTGAAATGTTTGTAGTATCAATGTTTCCTTGCATTTTCGATACTAAATCTACTTGCGACATCCCTTTTTCTAATCGTAATTCTTTAATTCTTTTTCCGAATAATTTCAACAAATCTAACTTTTCCATACTTGACATATTTGACAAGCCAAGAAATTGTTTATATTCGCTTCTTGTAATGCCATATATGGCAACATTTTAAAAATTAATAAACAAATAAAATTTTAACAATGGCAGAAATATCGATGTTCAAAATTGAAAATGGTAGAGCAAAAGCACTTGATGCTAAAGGTAAGTTTATCAAAACTATTGGCGATTCTGATGCTGTAGACGCAAGGGTTCAAAGTGGTAGCATAACTATTACTTATAAAAATGGTAAAACAAAGTTATACGATCGAAAAGGAATCTTCAAGAAAACTCTTTAATCACAAGAGATTCTCAAATGAATAAAGAATTTAGTCAAGCAGTATGTGAAAAGATAGGGTATTATGTTTACATACTTAAAGACCCTAGAACTTCAACCACTTTTTATATTGGTAAGGGTACGCGTAATAGAGTCTTTCAGCATGTTTATGGTGCTTTGTCAAATCCAACAATTAGTGATAAGTTATATTTGATTAGGCAAATTCATAATGAAGGATTTAAAGTAGAACATTATATTTTGAGGCATGGTTTAACAGAAGAACTATCTTTTGAAATTGAGAGTGCATGTATCGATTTGTTTGGGATTGACAACTTAACAAATTTTGTCAAGGGTCATTATAGTTGGGAAAGAGGTATGAAAACTGTGGATGAAGTTATTCAGCATTATGATGCAAAACCTATAACAGTGATCGAACCTGCAATTATAATAACAATAAATCGTCATTATAAAAGATTTATGTCTGATGAAGAACTTTATAATGTTACTCGTAGTTCATGGAAAATTTCTGATAGACGAACGAAAACTATAAAATTTGCGATAGCATCATATCGTGGAATTGTAAGAGAAATTTATGAAATTGAGAAATGGAATAAAACGGGTGATGGCAAAAGATGGTATTTTACAGGAAAAATTGCAAAAGATGAAATAAGAAATAAATATCTAAATCAATCTTTGGAAAATTACATAATACAAGGAAGTCAGAACCCAATTAAATATACTTTTTAATTGGGTTTGAACCACAGAAACTAACAATCAGATTTACAAGCCAACAGAGAAATATGAAAACAACTATTAGTTCACATTAATGAACAAATCGAACACGTTAGATGTCTTTTTGGATAATCTGCTTCGAAAGGGGTTTTGGAGATATAGATATTTTTTCAATACTAGAAAAAGACTGCTTATGGCATAATAATTTATTAAAATTCATAAGATTTCTTTGTATAATGTAGAAATCGATAAAAAGTTATCAACACTTTATTATAATATTCAAAACGCTTCCAAGGAAGCGTTTTTTTGTCGTTTATCGACATTATGAATCATTTCATCGATATTTTTCATTTTAAACAACGCTTCGTTTTAATTTCAATCTCATTTCTATCTCACTTCTTTCCAATTTTAAACACAATTTTAAATCATTTAATTTTGATTTTTAAATTAAACTTTATATTTTTGAAATCATAAAAATCCCTAACATGATTGATTTAGAATTTTTCGATTCTTCTGGTAACACAGGAGTAATAAAAGCTACAGTTCATAAAACTGGTAAATTGGGTTTTAATTCAGGAGCAAGTAAACTTCTAAAATTAGAAGCTGGCAAACATTTTAATATAGGTTTCAACAAAGCCGATGCAAATGATACAAATTTATATTTACTACCTGTTAATGAGCCTAATGAGAAGTCATTCAAAGTTATTAAGGCAGGAGAGTACTATTACATTCATATTAAGAATATTTTAAGAGAACGCAAAATTGATTATAAAAATGAGAGTGTGAGTTATGAAATTGATGAGATTGAACAAAATGGAAAATTACTATACAGACTTGAGAGGAGAAATAAAAAATAAAAGGGTCAAGATTCACTAAGGAAGTTCTTGACCCATCAGATTAAAAATGTAATCTGTCTTGCAAAACAAAATTACGTTTTTAAATCTGATAAATCAAATTTCCTTATCGGGTAAATTCTCCACCGAATCAACAGGAGAAAATTAAACACGTAATATTATGAAAAAAACAAAGAAAACATTTACGAAACATTTTGGCATAAAACAGCAAGAGCCAATAGAATTCATCAATATACCGCTTGATGAAGATTTATTAGCTTTTATTTGCCCTTTTCTAATAGCTAATAATAGAGACGATTCATTTGTTAATGAAATCTATGAGCAATTAGAATCATTTTTAAAGAAGCTGAACAGGAGCTTTATAATGAAAAATGATAAATCTAATGGACTGTTATTCTTATCTCATCTTCACGAACCAAATGAATATCATTTGGGCTATTCTAGTAGCAACAAAGGTAAAGCAATGGCAAAAGAAAAATCAGAGACAGTATTCGACTCATTGAACAATAATCAATTTGCAAAACAAGGACTTTCTATTACTAATGAAGCACATAATGTCTTATTATTGGTTGAGGGTATTGGTCAAGATATTATGTCAGACATAATATCTAATGTATGCAGAAATGTTTTTGGTAAATTTACAGAAGAGCAGTGTGCAAAGCACTCCATTAAAACTTATCCAACACCTGTAGAATATTATGATGTTGCTACAGAAAAATGGTCAATGAGAAAATACAATTTGCCTGAATACAAAGGTCAAAGAATCATTTTGATTCCCAAGAAAATAGTAAGTAATTCTCGAGCATATTCAAGTCTTTATAATTGGTTTATGTCAAGCAATTATATTGCGGTTGAGTTGATGAAACGTAAAAACTCGATTGACAATAAAATGATTGTTAAGCTAAAAGATGGTACAAGGAAAGCAATCATTAAAGAGATAAACCGAGTATATAAAAAGCCCAAGAATGAACTCATTGATTTTGTTTTGCGTTACAACGGTTCCTTGGAGCAGTTTTTAGCCTATGCTAAGAAACATTATCCAGCTTTGAATTTAAATAATATACGTGAATAAGTCTTAGGCTTATTCACGTTTCTATTTTATATTCCAAACAGATTTGTCGAATGAAAAACCGTCTGACTATTCAGACGGTTTTTCATTTTCAGCAGAAGCATCTTCTGCTACAGTTTCTTCGTTCTCTTGACTTTCTACAATAGTCTGTTGAACGTCTTCTTTGTTTTCCTTAAAACTTTCTAGGATATGGTTTGAAAGGTTTTTCATGTTGATATGTTTTTGAATTATATAGTATGTATAATTGAACAATATTCACATGAAACATTATTGAGAATCATTTTAGTTGGTACATTGAAGTATATAGGTGTCTTATTTTAATATTAATAAATTGCAATCATTGAATTTATGTTATATAAAAATATTTATTGTTCAATTTTGTAATAAAAATTTCAAAAAAAATTAAACAATAAAAAATCCTGACAATATTGTCAGGATTTTTTATTGTTTTCTTAAAAGCAATTTCTTGCAAGAGATCTATTTCTTTATAATAATCTCAGATTGGTTATTTATCGTTATGATTTTTACAATATAGCTTCCGTTAGGAAGGGAAGAGATATCAACAGAATTGTTGTTTATTTTCTTGGTTAAATCGTCTATGAATTTGCCTGTCTCGTCATATATTTCAACGTTTGTCAAAGAATCAGTTCTTTTAATTTCGAAATTAAGGATGTCTTTAACCGGATTTGGATAGACTTTTATTTCACTATCAATATTGATCTTATACAATTCTTCAGTTTTGATTATGTCTTTTACAGTATCATTTTCTGCACTTTTAAGAGAAAAATCATTGTTTAGAATTGTTCCAATTGCAGTATCACTAATGTCTCCTGTAAAATTAGTTGCTGATGCGATACCCAATTTAAAAGTTTCGTCTGATTCAATAGTTGTATCATTAATAGTTTGTATTTTAACAACATCTGATGTTGTGCCGGCAGTTATTGTTTTGCTTGCCAGAACGGTATAATCGTTTGTAGCAGCGGAAATGTTAGTATAAGCAAATGTGAGTGTCACATCATTTGGCAACGGATTGCTAAGTGTGATAGGAAATACCAATAATCCGCCCTCTGCAACTGATGCGTCATGAAGCATAATGGTGTTAATTATAGGCTCAATAATAATTGATTTTATTTCAGAATCATATTTTGCATCAATTGTCATATAATAATCTGAATTCGAATCAAACGAAATATCAGGAACTATTTCATAAATATTGAAATTGTTGTAATTAGTATTTGATGTGTTGGTGCTTAAATATCTGCCTCTTCCTTTCCAATCGTCAGTATTTGCATGTTTGCCTTTTTGGATTTTAAAATAAAAATCTTCAACATCGGAGGCACGCCCATTGCGCGTAACAATTTTTATTTTTAGATTTTTTGGCAATAGATTGGTGTCATTCGATTCTCCAGTAATTTTTTGGCTTATCTGGATTACACTATAATTAGAGGTTCCTGCTTTTAATTTGATGCTTTTTGGATTAAATTTACTTGCATTACTGAAAGTTTCTCCTAGGTCTGAAATATTAGACGGATTTATGATCATTGAGCCGTCAAACGAATTTTCAATTATGTTGGAAGTTTTGAACGATTGCCATTCCCAAAAAGAGAAAGCGTTGCCAAAGTTGATATTTTTAGGTCTGCCACTAAATGTTATGGGGATGTCACGTGTTGGAGTAAATGAATTGGAATTGAGGGCAAAACTTGATTTTGGTACTTCGTCTATTCCCAATGCAAGAGGTGCTTCGATGAGATTTAAGCTTTTGAAATCTTCATTTATCAAATAAGAATACTGTCCTCCTTTACTTAAACGATTCCCAGTAATATCCATAACTAGCGGTACATTTAAATTGGTCAGATCTACGTTTGTACAGTCAATAAAGGCTCGTATATTATCAGGTCCAAGAAAAGGATTGTTCTCAAGAAAATTATCCCGAATGATAACATGGTGTGAATTACTTTTTATAAAGGCGCCTGCTCCTGAAGGCCCCCTATAATCTAAAATATCGTTATGGAATATTAAGTTTTGAGAACCGATCTGAAAGTTCACACCTTGGGGATCGTGTATTCTACTTAAATCCAGGATTGCATATTTCCAAAAACCTATAAATCGGTTATTGCTAATGGTATTTAGGTCTGATCCCTCCAATTTAATCCCGATGTTAAAATTTTCTATTTTATTGTTTGCAACTTCACAATCATAAGCTTTCTTAAACGAGAGTGCAATTCCCGTATCATTATTGCCAGCGGCAGTTGTCTTACCGATAAAGTTGCAGTTTATTATTTTGACTTTTGTTATTGCATAATATTCGTCTCCGAAGTTGTCAACAGCATTGTAAGGCGGAGTGTTATTAATTGATCCTCCAACGAATTCAAGGCCATTTGTGCAGTAGAAAATAAGATTTTCAAATATTATGGCTTTATCAAATCCATATTGAGGAATGTTAATGCATTTGAATACAAAGCCTGTAAATTCTGGGCTGCTACCAGCAGTTTCAAGATGAATGCCGCCTGAGCTATAAAGATGGTAGCTGGTCCTGTCATGATTTAGATTTCTTTTATTTAAATCAAGATAAACGGTTTTAAAAACAGGATATCCAACGCTATAAGAAGTGCTATTCTGAACCCTAGCAGGAAAATAAACTTTAGGGTAAAAATTTATAGCTCTTTGGATTGAATCTGACCAATCTGCCTGAGGATTTTCATCATAAGTTTGCCACCATTGAGGATAGGTTTGGTCAATTTGAGGGAATCCATCTGTTTTACCCGTTCCCAAACAATTGAATATTTGATAAATTCCAGCATCAATTGAGCTATTAATAAAAAGGGTTTTTGAATTAGGGATTGTTATTATATTTCCTTTCAGGAATTTAAGGGCTTTCTTTTCGCTAACTGTTTTGTCGCTAACCAGAGTGACACTCTTATCTATAACTAATGTATGGAAGGTGGTAGAGGCGTTTAAAAAATCAATAGCGCTTTCTAATGTGGCATAATCACTTAGATAGATTACGGTTAATTCTGTAGAATTAGATGGAGTAACATCCGTAGTTTCAAATTTTTCATCTACAACAGGGCTGGTTGGTGGTAATGGGCTTCGGGCAAACCCTAAAAATGAAGCTAGAAATACAGTACAAAAGAGAATGTTTTTTTTCATAATGTAGTTTTTGAAGTTAAGTTTGTTATAAAGATATGGAAAAAGAGAACAAAGAATTAAGAAGAAAAACTTGGTTAAAAAATGAAAAGGCTAAATTTTGATTACAAAAATGTAAACCTGAATCTAAGCGAAGGTTTTTAGAAGAGGTGAATACCTAAGTTGATAAGAAAAATTGTCGAAGAGTATAAAAACAAAAAATCCTGATATTTCTATCAGGATTTTTTTCTGCTCCCCCTCTTGGGCTCGAACCAAGGACCCTCTGATTAACAGTCAGATGCTCTAACCAACTGAGCTAAGGAGGAAGGCGTATTGCCTTTTAAAGCGGTGCAAATATAAGGCGAAATTTATTTCTTGCAAATAAAATTGAAGAAATTTTTCAATTTTTTTTCTATTTCACGATGGCTTTATAAATGTCATTGCCATTGGCAAAGAGTACCAGTGCTATAAGTATAAAGAAACCAATAACTTGCGCTCGCTCTAGGAATTTTTCGCTCGGTTTCTTTTTTGTGATGATTTCAAACAATAAAAACATAACATGTCCACCATCTAGTGCCGGAATCGGTAAAAGGTTCATTACGCCTAGCATGATCGATAGGAAAGCTGTAATCGTCCAAAAGTATTCCCAGCTCCAAACACTCGGAAAAACATTAAAGATTGCATAGAAGCCTCCTACGCCTTTGTAAGCACCCGTATCTGGGTTAACAATGGCTTTTAGCTGTGTAAAATAACGGCCTAGCTCATCTTTACTTCTTTGAATTCCGGCAGGAAATGATTCTGCAAAGGAGAAAGTTTCACGGCTGATTTTATAGTAACCTAATTTTTCAAGGTTTTCAGGCTTAAGCCCACCTTGGACTACACCCAATTTTCCTTCTTTATTTACGGTTACTTTTATAGGCTCTTCTTTTTCATCTCTAAAAACGACTGCGTCAAACGTCTTGCCGGCATTCGCTTCATTGAAAGCTAATATTTCATCAGCATATCTCATTTTCTTGCCGTCGATGCTTAGGATAACATCTCCTTTTTTAAGCGTATTTATATTTGGCGAATCTTCAGAAATATCACTTACCGTAAATGGAATACGCAGTTTCAGATAACGTCTGTCTTCTTCCACAATTTTAGACAGTAAATCTACCGGGAGCTTAATTTCCTGCACAGCACCATTTCTTTCAATAGTAGCCGTTTTAGCAAAATTGACATTGTATTGTATATCGTCAAATTTTTCTACTTTCTTGCCATCAACAGCAATAATCTTGTCTCCGGTCTTGAATCCGATTTTTTCTCCAAGAGGACTGGCTACCCAGATGCCGTCTTTTACTTCAGAATTGGAGATATACGTATTGCCATACACATAAGCCATACCTATGTAGATAATGATTGCCAGAACAAAATTGACTGTAACACCACCTAACATAATGATAAGACGCTGCCAGGCCGGCTTGGAACGGAATTCCCAAGGTTGAGGTGGAAGTGCCATCTGCTCCTTGTCCATACTTTCGTCAATCATTCCCGCAATCTTCACATAACCACCTAATGGCAGCCATCCGATTCCGTAAACTGTTTCGCCGATTTTTTTCTTGACAAGCGAGAATTTGACATCAAAGAAAAGATAGAATTTTTCAACTCGGGTCTTAAATAATTTGGCCGGGATAAAGTGCCCCAACTCATGTAGCACAATCAGCAATGATAAACTCAACAAAAACTGAGAGAGCTTAATAACTATTTCCATTTTTTAATTTTAGATTCGATAATTGCGAACAAAAATAGTGTTTTCTATTTACTTACGGTGGGATTATTCATTTTTCAATATTTTAAATGTTTGTTAATCTTTGAAATCGGAATTTTTAGTTTAGGCGATGTAGAGTAATTTTACTTTTTAAACGGAATCGGTGTTGGTTTCGCTTTATTTCTGCCTCATGCCATTACCGGCATCTCGCTAACTATACTAAACTGATACAATCATGGAAAAAAGAAAATTAGGCAATACAGACCTGCATATTTATCCTGTGGCGTTTGGAGGAAACGTTTTTGGATGGACTCTTGACGAAAAGAAATCCTTTGAAATTTTAGACGCTTTTACCGAGGCGGGTTTTAATTTTATCGATACAGCCGATGTATATTCACGCTGGGCACCCGGAAATGTGGGTGGCGAATCAGAACGAATCATTGGCAAATGGATGAAAGAAAAGAAAAACCGCCATAACATTGTCCTGACAACCAAAGTGGGCTCTGATATGGGCGATGGCAAAAAAGGACTGAAAAAGCAATACATACTTAAAGCAATTGAAGATTCGCTACAGCGTCTTAAGACTGATTACCTCGATTTGTACCAAACCCATTTTGATGATGTAGAAACTCCGGTTGAAGAAACATTGGAAGCCTATGCGCAACTGCAAAAAGACGGCAAAATCCGTTGGATCGGAACTTCAAATATGTCTCCGGAACGAATCCTTGCATCTTTAGAGGCAAGTGCAGCTAAAGGATTGCCGCGTTATGAAACTTTACAGCCGCATTATAACCTATATGCCCGTGAAAAATTCGAAACCGAATATGAATCGTTGGCCTTAGAAAATGGCTTAGGAGTAATCACCTATTTTTCACTAGAAAGCGGATTTCTGACCGGGAAATACAGGACAAAAGAAGATTTGTGGAAAAGCCCAAGAGGTGGAGATATGGACAAATATTTTGACGAGAGAGGTCTGAAAATCCTCGCTGCTCTGGATGAAATCTCAAGCCAGTACAAATCAACTCCGGCAGCGGTGTCGCTAGCATGGCTCATCCAAAGACCTTCGGTTACGGCTCCAATTGTGAGTGCAACCAGTAAAAGCCAACTGGGAAGTATCATTCAGGCGCCGGAACTAAATCTGGATGCAGAAGCCATTCGCTTTTTGGACAAAGCCAGCGCATGGCAATTATAAAACAATTCACAACAAACAAACTTGTTAATTATTGATGGAATTCAGATTTATCAACACCTTCAATACCCGCCCCAAATTAAAAGGCTATAAACATGCCAAAGAATCTTATTTAAAGCGAATACGCTGGGCGGTTTCCCTTTTTTATTTTGCGATGGGCTTGTGCTTTGCTACTTGGGCAAGCCGTATTCCGGATATCAAGGCCTCGCTTCATTTGAGCGAAAGCGATTTGGGTTCCATCCTTTTTGCGCTGCCTTTCGGGCAGCTTATAGTCATGCCTTTTTCGGGAAAACTGGTCACAAAATACGGAAGCCACAGAATCCTGGTTCTTGCATTGGCATTCTATGCCCTTGCACTTACCAATCTAGGTCTTGCAGAAAAACCGTGGCAGCTTTCCGCAGGATTGTTTCTGTTTGGGATTTTTGGAAACCTAAGCAATATTGCTGTAAATACACAAGGAGTCTACACCGAAGGACTTTTTAAAAGAACCATTATGTCGTCTTTTCACGGAGCTTGGAGCACGGCTGGTTTTTCCGGTGCTTTAATCGGAATTGCGATGTTGGCTTTAAAACTTTCACCTTTTGAACACTTTGTGATTGCTGCTATAATTGTTTTTATACTGATGGCAGCCAATTATAAATACCTTATCAAAGCCAAAGAGAAAAAATCTACAGAGAAGAAAAAGAAATTTTTCACCAAACCGGATGGCGTTTTGATCTGGCTGGGTATTATCGGTTTTTGCTGTATGGCAAGCGAAGGCGTTATGTTTGACTGGAGTGGTGTTTATTTCAAGGAAATAGTGAAAGCGCCAGGCCCATTGGTGATTTTAGGATATACCTCTTTTATGATTATGATGGCTAGTGGAAGATTTTTGGGTGACCGACTAATCCATAAATATGGAAGAAAAAGAGTATTGCAGATTAGCGGACTGCTAATTTCAATCGGATTGTTTACATCTGTCTTTTTGCCTTATCTTGTTCCGTCCACTTTAGCATTTATGCTGGTAGGTCTTGGTGTTTCGACCATAGTGCCAACGGTATACAGCATTGCAGGAAAAAATACGACAGTAGCTCCGGGTGAAGCATTAACTATTGTTTCCAGCGTAAGTTTTCTCGGCTTCCTGATGGGGCCACCGGTTATCGGTTTTATTGCTGAAGCTGCCGGACTGCAATTTTCTTTTGCTTTTATCGGAATCTTTGGAGTAATGATTGCCATAATGGCAAGCCGTATCAAAGCAATACAATAAAGAAACTTTTTTAATACAAAAGGGCTTCCAAAATGGAAGCCCTTTTGTTATCTATTTTAAAAGACTAGGCTTTGATAAACTTCATCTGTTTTGTGCCGGCATCTGTAATTATTTTTACAAAGTTTACACCCACAGGCAAGGCAGAAACATCCCATGAAGTCTGAGAAGTCGTTTCCTTGATAACCTGTCCTAATGCATTGTAGAATATGGCTTTTTCAAGTATAACATTGTCAGGAAGCTGTAATTGTAAAGAATGAGAAGCTGGATTAGGATAAAGTTTTACACTTTCATCCAAAACAAAACTTCCATTTCCTAATGTAGCGGTACTGTTTCTTGCTATGATATCGCTTTTTGGATTAAAAGTAATGCCTGTAATCACAAATGGAACATTTTTATCGATAGTCTGGTTATTAGTTGTGTTGTCCAAAATCAAATCCAATGATTGGCCTCCTGCACCGGTTACTCGTACCGGAACGGGCATCTCAAAAAAGGAAACTGATGCATGAGATTGTGTCTGGCTTACCGTAAAACGAGCTACACCGGGAGAAAAGTTTCGCGCTGTTATGGTATATCTTGGATAGCCTTGACCGTATACCCAGTCATTAAAGAATTCGTCCAAATCCATTCCCGATGCGGCTTCCAAATGTGTTTTTAGATTTTCAGTTATAGCATAGCCATAAGCCAGATTCGGATCGGCAAGATAGTTTTTAACACCCTGGAAGAAGTTGGTATCGCCTAATTTAAAACGAAGCATATGTACCACCATAGCGCCTTTGTCATACGATAATCTGCTGCTGAAAATTCTTCCGCCATCTAAAGCTTCCGCATCTGTCAAATAAACGGCTCCGCCAGGCTGGGAAGTAATATTGTCAATCAAACTGCTTTTCCATGAATTAAAGTTGGCAGCACCATCCATATCTTCAATAACAAGACCGGCCAGATAACTTGCAAAACCTTCGTTAAGCCAGATGTCTTTCCAGCTGCCGCAGGTAATTTTATCTCCAAACCATTGGTGGGCTAATTCATGGGCTATTAGTTCTCTGCTAAATCCGCCCATAAACGAAACTGTAGTATGCTCCATTCCGCCGCCTAAAGAACATTGTGCGTGTCCATATTTTTCATTGGAAAAAGGATAGGTCTCGAATAACTGTTCAAACAAATCCATAATAGGCAATGTTACGTCCAGGGCGTTTTGGGTTACGCTCTGGTTTTCCGGATAGATGTAATTCACAATTGGGAATGTATGTGGAGCAGTTCCTGCCTGCTGTGTGTATATTGCATAGTTGGTAACAGCAATAGCTACAAGATAGGCCGGAATAGGGTAGTTATGTCGAAAATGTGTAGTCTTTGTACCATCGCCATTGTTGACAGCACTTATTTGAAGTCCGTTGGAGACACTCACATATTGTGATCCGGTTTTTATAAATACATCAAGTTTTTCAATCTTGTCATTAAGGTCTTGTTTGCACGGCCACCAGTCTTTGGCACCAAAAGGCTCCGAAAGTGTATAAAGTCCCGGGTTTCCGGCATGTGTATAGGTGTTGAATCCGTCACTGCTGGCAGGAGGAGCTCCCTCATATATAATCGTTAACGAATCCAGTACGTTGGTATTTTGTACGGCAGGCAGCGTAATAACCAACTCATTTGTGCCGTTTTGTGTAAAATTGAGTGCCGTATTCCTTTGTTTTACAGAGCTCACTTCCATTTCGTCAGCAAGATCAAAAGTGACAGTACTCATATTTGATTTTGCCTTGTAATAAGTAGTCACATTACCCTTGACATAATAATTACTAGGATTTACCTCAAATCGGAGCCTATGGTAGGTCACGTCATAATTTTCGGTATTCGGATTATTCCTGAAGTTGATTTTTTTTATTGCTGATTTTCGTTCTGCTTCAGCTATTTGGTTGTTTTGAGAAGAGAAATTTTGAGCAAAGCTAACGCTTGACAGAACTAAAGCGAATAGCAGGTATGTTTTTTTCATAATCGGGAAAAATTTCCCAAATGTAATTAATAAATAACACACAATATGTTAATTTATTACAGCAGAGACCATATTTAAAACTTTACACTATGTTAGCCGTTAACTTTGCAACTGTCAACCTTTTTTCCTTAAATTTGCTTCCTTATAAAAATTAAACAATGTTACAGATAGCATTTATTAGAGAAAACCAGGAGAAAGTCCTCAAAGCTTTGGCAAAAAGAAACATGGATGCCAAAAGTATTGTTGAACTAGCCGTGCAGCTCGATGAAAAAAGAAGAGCAACACAGGCTGAAATGGACAATATTTTGTCGGAATCAAATAAGCTATCCAAAGACATAGGCGAGTTGATGAAAAGCGGCGAGAAGGCAAAAGCAGAATTGCTAAAAACCAAAACCGTTTCGCTAAAAGAAAAAAGCAAGGAATTGGCTGAAAAGCTAGATGAATACACAAACGAGCTGACAGAACAATTGTATTTGCTGCCAAATCTTCCTGCGGATATTGTTCCGGAAGGAAAAACTCCGGAAGACAATGTGACAGTTTTGCAGGAAGGCGATATTCCGGATTTGCATGGAGAAGCTTTGCCTCACTGGGAATTGGTAAAAAAATATGACATTATTGATTTTGAATTAGGAAATAAAATCACAGGTGCAGGATTTCCTGTCTATAAAGGAAAAGGAGCCAAATTGCAACGTGCCTTAATTACCTACTTTTTAGATAAAAACACTGCAGCAGGCTACCAGGAGTTTCAGGTGCCGCATTTTGTAAACGAAGCATCGGCTTATGGAACAGGACAACTTCCTGATAAAGAAGGACAGATGTATCATGATGCGACCGATAATCTTTATTTGATTCCAACAGCTGAAGTCCCGGTAACGAATTTGTTCCGTGACGTTCTTTTGCATGAAAACGAACTTCCGGTTTTGGCTACGGCATATACGCCTTGCTTTAGAAGAGAAGCAGGTTCTTATGGTGCTCATGTGCGAGGCTTGAATCGTTTACACCAATTTGACAAGGTAGAAATTGTAAGAGTAGAACATCCGGAAAAATCATACGAAGCATTAGAAGGTATGGTGGAACACGTAAGAACCATATTGAACGAATTAAAACTTCCATACAGGATTCTTCGTCTTTGTGGAGGCGATATGGGCTTTGCGTCTGCTATGACCTATGATTTTGAAGTGTTTTCAACGGCACAAGACCGTTGGTTAGAAATCAGTTCCGTATCTAACTTCGAAACGTTCCAGTCCCACCGATTGAAGTTGCGTTATAAAGATAAAGACGGTAAAAACCAATTGGCACATACCTTGAACGGAAGCTCATTGGCATTGCCAAGAGTATTGGCAGGTATTCTGGAAAATTATCAGACACCGGAAGGTATCGTGATTCCGGAAGTGCTACGTCCATACACCGGATTCGATATCATAAATTAACCAATAGTTTAATGTAGCAATGTACTAATTCAGCCTTAAAATTGTTATATTAGTACATTGTTATATCCTTTTTTGCATTAAACTACAATGAGAAAAATTTTCCTACTCTTAAGCCTATTTGTGTCGCTGTTTGCTTTTGCGCAAAACGAACAGTTGGCTTTGAATTATTTTGACAAAGGAGAATTTGAAAAAGCCATCATCAGTTTTGACGAATTGCTGAAAAATCAGCAGGGCAATAGTTTCTACTTCCAGAAAATTGTAGAATCCTATCAGCAATTACAGCAATACGATCAGGCTGATAAGCGCCTGCAGGAACGTTATGCAAAATACAAGCAGCCATCACTTTTGGTTGAGATTGGATACAATTATCAATTGCAGAAAGAAGCCGGAAAAGCTAAAAAATTCTACGATCAGGCTGTAGACAAGATCAATGAAAATCCATCTAACGTATATTCTATTGCCAATACTTTTGAGAAAAAAGTATTACTGGATTATGCTTTAGAATCCTATAAGCTGGCCATAAAGCTGGAACCTAAATTCAAGTTTAATTACCAGATGGCTGTCATTTACGGACAGCAGGGCAAAATGGATCTTATGATAGATACTTTTCTGGAAGAGGCCTATACAAACCAGAATAATACGATCATGATCCAAAATCAACTTTCGCGTTTTATGACAGATGAAGCGGAGGAAACATTCAATACGGCATTACGCAAGGCACTATTGGTGCGCGCCCAAAAAAATCAGGACATATTCTGGAATCAGTTCCTAAGTTGGTTTTTTGTACAACAGAAAGATTATTCCAAAGCCTTTATCCAAGAAAAAGCAATCTACAGACGTGACCCGGAATCTTTTTCAAACATAGTAAACCTGGCTGAATTGGCTATGGAAGAAAACGAAGAAGAAACAGCAAGGGAAATTTTTGCGTTTGTTTTGGAAAATACACAAGATTTGGATTTGCAAATCAGGGCACATTATTTTTTAATGGAAGCGAAAATTAAAAAAGCACCTGAAAAAGAATATCCTGCAATCAAAAGCGAACTGGATCTATTGGTAAAAAAATACGGAATCAGCCCATACACTTTATCATTACAGATATTACAAGCCCATTTTGCGACTTTCAATCTTAAAAATCCAGAAGAAGGAAAGACCATATTAAAACGTACGTTAGAATTACCTTTGAATAAATATCAAACGGCAGATGTAAAAATGGAATTGGCCGACATTCTGCTTTATGAAGAAAAATTCAACCAGGCACTGATCTATTATTCCCAGATTGAAGAAGATTTAAAAAATGATGCCATAGGACATGAAGCCAGTTTGAAAGCTGCAAAAACAAGCTACTTCAAGACTGATTTTGAATGGGCACTGAAACAATTTAAAGAATTAAAATCCGCTTCGACTCAGCTGATAGCAAACGATGCTTTAGAATTGTTTCTTTTAATCAATGACAATACAGTAGCAGATTCAACACAGGTAGGATTGAAGAAATTTGCCAGAGGCGATTACTTGTTGTATCAGAATAAAAATAAGGAAGCATTGGAACAATTTCAGTCAATCCTTAAAGAATATAAAGGACAGGAAATCGAAGACGAAACACTATTGCGAATTGGGGAAATTTATGAGAAACTGGGCGATTTTAATGCTGCCCTGACGCAATATCAGGCAATAATCGATAACCATAAAGACGGAATTTATATTGATGAAGCACTTTATTTTTCAGCAGAGATTTACAATAAGAAACTGAAAGACACGGACAAGGCCAAAGCGCTTTATGAACAGATCTTATTCAACCACGAAGACAGTATTTATTTTGTAGAAGCGAGGAAAAAATTCAGGCAGTTGCGAGGCGATACGAATTTATAATTATAGAATTACGAATTACGAATTACGAATTACGAATTACGAATTACGAATTTTTCAAATAAGACTGCTTCACTAGATGAAGTCTAAAAATCTAAAAATTAAAAAAATGATAATATATAACGTAACCATAAATATCCACGAATCAGTACATGACGAATGGCTTCATTGGATGCAACATAAGCATATTCCGGAAATTTTGGCAACAGGAAAATTCTCTTCGGCACGCCTTGTAAAAGTGCTGGTTGAAGAAGAAATGGGCGGTACAACTTATTCGGTTCAATACTGGGCAGATTCCAGAGAAAATTTAGAAAGATACTATCTGGAAGACGCACCAGGATTTAGAGAAGAAGGTCATAGATTGTTTGGCGACAAGATGCTTGCTTTCAGAACAGAGCTGGAATTCGTCAGTGACCATAAATCTTAAACAGAGGATAGATAATAGTTGATAGGGGATAGTCGATAGTTGATAGGGTTGATAGTTGGAAGAAGATAGACAGTTTAGGTAATCTAAAATAACAAATCATAAATCCAACATCTAAAACCATAAATCTAAAATCAAAGATCGCAAATCCTTAAATCTAAAATCCAAAATCAGAAATCACAAATCAAAGATCACAAATCAAAATGGATAAAGTAAAAGCCAAGAAACATCTTGGACAGCATTTCCTTACGGACGAAAACATAGCAAAGAAAATCGCAGATACGCTCCATTTTGAAGGCTACGATAATGTTTTGGAAATAGGACCAGGAATGGGTGTGTTGACAAAATACCTGCTTGAAAAACCGGTAAATACATATGTCATTGAAATCGATACGGAATCGGTAGACTACCTGAATGCGAACTATCCAAAGCTTCATGGACATATTATCTCGCAAGATTTTCTGAAATACGATATCAATAAAACATTTGAAGGAAAACAGTTTGCCATCATTGGCAACTTTCCATATAACATCTCCTCACAAATTGTTTTCAGGGCTTTGGAACTGCGAAACCAGGTGGCAGAATTCTCAGGAATGTTCCAGAAAGAAGTAGCCGAAAGAATCTGCGAGAAGAAAGGTTCTAAAACCTACGGCATACTGTCTGTATTGGTACAGGCATTTTATGATGCGGAGTACCTTTTTACCGTGCATGAAAATGTATTCAACCCGCCGCCTAAAGTAAAATCAGGAGTGCTAAGACTCAAAAGAAAAGAAAACTACGCACTTCCTTGTAATGAAAGGCTGTTTTTTACGGTTGTAAAGACGGGTTTCCAACAGCGAAGAAAAACATTGCGTAACAGCTTAAAATCCCTAAATCTTTCGGAAAATTTAAGAGAAGATACTATCTTTGACCTCCGTCCGGAACAGCTGGATGTAGAGCAATTTATAGCAATAACCCAAAAAATAGAAGCCGATGCAATTTAAAATCAGTAAGGAGCTAATTCTTCAGATTGAAGAATTAATCTTAAGCAAAAAAGACCAACAACTGGAAGCCTTGCTTAACGATATGCACCACGCTGATATTGCCGAAATCCTTGATGAATTGGATTTTGACGAGGCAACCTATATTTTCAAAATTCTTGATAGCGAAAAAACGGCAGAGATTCTTCTTGAATTAGAAGACGACCTTCGTGAAAATATCTTAAGCAGACTTTCGCCAAAAGAAATTGCGGAAGAGCTTGATGAGTTGGATACGGATGACGCAGCCGATATTATAGCTGAGCTTTCTACTGACATCAAGAATGAGGTAATCTCTGAGCTTATTGACGTTGAGCACGCCAAAGACATTGTTGATCTTTTGCGTTATGACGAAGATACTGCCGGAGGTCTTATGGGAAAAGAGCTCGTAAAAGTAAACGAAAACTGGAACGTATTGACCTGCGTAAAAGAAATGAGAATACAGGCGGAAAATGTTTCCAGAGTACACTCTATTTATGTGGTCGATGACGAAAACAGGTTGAAAGGAAGACTTTCGCTAAAAGATCTTTTGACGACTTCTACCAAAACGCCTATCAGTGAAGTATATATCCCGAAAGTAGATTATGTACGTGTTGATACAGAAGATGTAGAAGTAGCCCGTATCATGCAAAAGTATGACCTGGAAGCCATTCCTGTTGTTGATGAACTTGGAAGACTGGTAGGAAGGATTACTATTGATGATATCGTAGACGTTATCAAGGACGAAGCCGACAAAGATTACCAATTAGCTGCGGGTATCTCTCAGGATGTTGAGGCAGATGACAGTATTTTGGAACTTACAAAAGCCCGCTTGCCATGGCTTGTACTGGCGCTTTTAGGAGGTTTTGTATCTGTACGCGTTCTTGGACTTTTTGAAGGAGCAATGACAGACCACGGCAACCTGTTTTTCTTTACGCCGCTAATTGCTGCGATGGCAGGAAACGTTGGAGTTCAATCTTCTGCAATCATTGTTCAAGGTCTTGCAAACAATACATTAAGCGGTTCGCTTTTTAGCCGATTGATTAAAGAGATTTCCTTAAGCCTTTTGAACGGTGTCATTCTGGCTTCGATATTATTTTTAGGAAGCCATTTCTTATTGAATGTAGAACTTATCATCGGAGTTATCGTAACCAGTGCATTGATTTCCGTAATTATCATAGCATCACTTATCGGGACATTTGTTCCTCTTTTGCTGAATAAGTTTGGAATCGACCCGGCTTTGGCAACAGGACCTTTTATTACGACCAGCAACGACATCTGCGGAATATTAATCTATTTTTCTATCGCAAAGCTTATCCTCGGCTTTTAAAGCAAAATCGCTTCGGTATAGGATTGCGCATTATTTAACCGTAAAAATTCTATCGAAGAATGGTGCCTAAAGAAATTAAAATACTACACATTGACAGCAATCATCCTTTATTGCTAAGTCAGTTACAGGAAGCTGGCTTTACAAACCACGAAGATTTCAAATCTTCAAAAGAAGAAATAGAAGCCAAAATCAAGGACTATAACGGAATTGTGATTCGCAGCCGTTTTAAAATCGACAAAACCTTTTTAGATAAGGCAACCAACCTGCAATTTATTGCCAGAGTAGGCGCAGGCCTTGAAAGCATTGATTGTGATTACGCACTTGCCAAAAACATAAGCCTGATCGCTGCTCCGGAAGGCAATCGAAATGCTGTTGGAGAACACGCTTTAGGGATGCTGCTGTCACTTTTCAATAAACTAAACCAAGCCGACAAGGAAATCCGTTTAGGACATTGGAATCGAGAAAAAAACCGTGGACATGAACTGGATGGTAAAACGGTAGGGATTATCGGATATGGCAATATGGGAAAATCATTTGCCAAAAAACTACGCGGATTTGAAATTGAGGTGTTATGTTATGATATTCTCGATAATGTAGGCGATGTTAATGCTAAACAAGTATCGTTAGAAGAACTTCAACAAAAATCAGATGTATTGAGCCTGCACATTCCATGGGCTCCGGAAACGGACAAGCTGGTGAATGCAGACTATATCAATGCTTTTGCAAAACCGTTCTGGCTGATTAATACGTCAAGAGGTAAAAATGTAGTAACTGCAGATTTGGTTCAGGCTTTAGAAACGGGTAAAGTTTTAGGTGCCGGATTGGATGTATTGGAATATGAAAAACTGTCTTTTGAAACCCTGTTTGAAGAAGATAAAATTCCGCAAGCTTTCCAATATCTTTTAGAATCAGACAAAGTTCTATTGTCACCGCATATTGCAGGCTGGACTTTTGAAAGTCATGAGAAATTAGCGCAAACTATCGTTGATAAAATCAAAGGATTGTATTTTGGTAAAAATGAAGAAGAAAAAGTACCAAACCGTGTTACGGGAATAGGCGGATTTTTCTTTAAATCGAATGACCCGAAAGCGCTAAGAGATTGGTATAAAAAACATTTAGGATTAAATACAGACGACTATGGCTGTACATTCTGGTGGAAAGATAAGGAAGGATATGATTGCGCTACCCAATGGTCGCCGTTTAAAAGCGATACCAATTATTTCAGTCCTTCTGAAAAACAATTCATGCAGAATTTCAGGGTACAAAACCTCGAAGAACTGTTGGTGGCGTTAACAAGAGAAGGCGTACAGGTAATTGGAGAAATGGAAAGCTACGATTATGGAAAATTTGGATGGATACTGGATCTTGAAGGAAACAAGATTGAACTGTGGGAGCCTGTAGACAAAGTGTTTTTATGATAGAAATATAAAATCAAAGTAAAACAATTGCTTATTGGATATTTTTGTTAATTTTAGCAATTATAAACATCAAAAACAAAAATAAAATGGAATTAGAAAGACCAGAAAACTATGGTACTATCCCTGAATTTAGGGTTGACCCGATAGTAGTTTTGCTTTTAGGATTTATTACCTGTGGGCTGTATTTGATTTATTGGAATATTAAAGTAGCGCAAGTACTTAATGCTGTAGCCGGGAAAGAAGTTATTTCTCAACCTATTGCCATTTTTTCAGGATGCTGTATGCCGGTAAATCTATATTTCTACTATTTAGCAGGAAAAGAAGGTTTGCCTAAAGTTTATGAAAGAACTGGCGAAACGGAAAAAGACCAGTCAACATTATTGTTGATTCTTGGTTTCTTGTTCCCAATGGTAGCCGCAATGATTGTTCAAGGTGATATCAACAAGCTATATAAGTAATAGAAAAGTTCAATTGAAAATATTTGGAATTATCGGGGCGCTTTTGACTCTGATAATTCCATTTTTTTTAATGCTGCACAATCACGACAACCATCTGGAAACAGACCAGTCTTTGTGTCCGTTTAAGATGTTGACGGGTTTTCCGTGTCCGGGATGCGGCATTACCAAGTCATTGGTCTATTTGTATGAAGGTGATTTGCAGAAAAGCTTATCCTATCATCTTTTTGGGCCTTTTGCTTTTGTTTTCTGCATCGTTGTCATAATCGTATTGACATTGGAGCTGAAAAACCAAAAAGAATATTTCAATTCTGTTTTTTACAGTAAAAAAATAGCCTATTTTTTAGGTGCAATTCTAATCCTATACCATTTAGGCAGATTGGTATACTTCGTACGCGAAAATACCTTTCATGACATTTTAAGACAGTCTATCTGGATGTAGATACCAATAAAAAAGCCTGAGAATTTCTCAGGCTTTTTTATGTTCCATACTTTGCGGCTCAGCATCTTTGCGAGCTATTTTTCACGCAAAGGCGCAGAGTAGCAAAGTTCTTTTATTTGCTTTGTTTCTGAACTATAATTTCTCTCCTTTTTCGGCCAGTTTTCTTTCCAATTCCGCTTGAAATTCTTCCATTACCGGTTTCATGGTACTTTCCGGAATGTCGGCAATTCGAATATACATCAATCCGTCAACAGCATTGTTAAACAGCGGGTCCACATTAAATGCCACAACTTTGGCGTTCTGCTTGATGTATTTTTTAATCAATACCGGAAGGCGCAGGTTACCTGGTTCCAACTCATCGATAAGCTTATCAAATTTGACAAGATCGGCTTCGGCTTCATCAAATATAAAATCCTTATCCGCATCTTTAAGTTTTACCTTGAATTCCTTTTTAGGATGCACATATTGCGCAATATAAGGATCATAATAATGTGATTTCATAAACTCAATCATCAGCGATTTTGTAAAATCAGAAAACTGATTACTGATACTTACGCCGCCAATCAGGAATTTATGCTCCGGATAGCGCAGGGTCGTATGCACGATTCCTTTCCAAAGCAGGAACAATGGCATAGGTTTTTGCTGGTATTCTTTTGTGATAAAAGCACGCCCCATTTCAATGGACTTGTTCATCATATCATACAATTCCGGTTCAAATCGGAAAAGCTCTTGAAGGTAAAATCCGTCGATTCCATATTTAGGGAAGATTTCTGCACCAAGACCCATTCGGTAAGCACCTGCAATTTCTTTGGTATCATCGTCCCATAAAAACATATGGTGGTAATATTGGTCAAATTGATCCAAATCCAATGACTGGTTGGTTCCTTCGCCCACTTCTCTGAATGTTATCTCTCTGAGACGTCCCAGTTCATGTAGGATATTTGGAATATGATTCGCTTCAGTAAAAAACACTTCATAGTTCTTGCTTTGAAGCAATCGGCAGTCTGTCTGTCTCAAAGCATTGACTTCGTTGACAATCTGCTCATGATTGGCAGGCATTGCAATCTGTTTTGGACTTCTCGGAATTTTTAGGTTTGAGGTATCAATCAACTTGGTCTCCTTTTCAAAAGGATTAGCTAACATGTAAGTCTTTTTTCTGAGGAATTCAGAGTACTCTTCGATTTTATCGTATTCGTTCTGTTCGTTGACAGAAATCGGCTTGCCAATCCTTACCTTGATTACACGGTCTTTCTGCGTTAGTAATTCCGAAGGCAGCTTTGCAGTCCTTAAAGTATCATCAAGTTTAGAAAGAAAATAAAAAAGTTTGCTGTTTTTAGCGTGGAAATAAATCGGCACAACAGGAACTTTAGCTTTTTTAATCAGTTTGATGGCACCTTCTTCCCAAGGTTTATCTACAACCAATTTTCCATCTTTGTAGGTAGAAACTTCACCGGCAGGAAACATTCCCAATGGCTTTCCATCACTTAAATGGCGCAGCGTTTCTTTGATTCCGATTACGCTCGATTTGGCATCCCTATGATTTTCAAAAGGATTTACGGGCATAATATACGGTTTCATAGGATCAATCCTATGCAAAAGGAAATTAGCAATAATCTTGAAGTTAGGTTCCCTGTCCAGCATAAGCTTTAAAAGCAGGATACCGTCAATTCCGCCTAGCGGATGGTTTGAAATAGTAATATAGGCACCGTCTTTTGGAAGGCGCTTCAAATCTTCTTCCGGGATTTCGAATTTAATCTGGAATTCGTCCAATATGGCATTAAGGAATTCGACATTTTGTAGATGTTTGTTCCGGTCGTAGATTTTATTTAGTGTGGAAATCTTGAGTATCTTCATTAACAGCCAGCCTGAAAAAGTTCCCAAAACTCCGTATTTATCTGTGTTTATTGCTTTTGCAACTTCTTTAGCGGTAACTAACCCCATCTATCATCTGTTTTGTGCGAAAAAAACAAAGATAGCAAAATTGAGTTAACACATCCATTTTTTTCGCCCTATCAGACCAGAGATTTTGACTGCAGAAATAATCTTTTTTTACTTACTTTTGAAAAAGTCAAAATCTACAGCAACTATGAGAATTATCTCCTACAATGTCAATGGAATAAGAGCCGCCATTACGAAAGGCTTCTTGGAATGGCTACAACATGCTGATCCGGATATTATCTGTCTTCAGGAAATCAAAGCAACGCCAGACCAGATTCCGTTAGAGGAATTTGAAAAGGCGGGTTATCCGTATAATTATTGGTTTCCGGCTCAAAAGAAAGGCTATAGCGGAGTCGCTATTTTATGCAAGACAAAACCCAATAATGTAGTTTTCGGTACCGGAATAGAACACATGGATGCAGAAGGAAGAAACCTTCGTGTGGATTATGATGATTTTTCGGTTATGAGTCTCTATCTTCCGTCGGGAACGAACATCTTGAGATTAGACCATAAGTTTATGTATATGGATGATTTCCAAAATTACATCAACAATCTCAAAAAAGAAATTCCAAATCTTTTAATTTGCGGAGACTATAACATCTGCCACGAAGCTATCGATATCCACGACCCAATCAGAAATGCGAAAGTATCAGGGTTCCTTCCGGAAGAAAGAAGCTGGCTGGATCTTTTCATGAAAAGTGGTTTTGTAGATTCGTTCAGGCATTTTAATAAAGACCCGCATAATTATACCTGGTGGAGCTATAGAGCCAACGCCAGAAACAACAATAAGGGTTGGAGGATTGATTATATATTGGCAAGCCGTCCTATCGAAAACAGATTGAAAAGAGCCGTAATATTGCCGGATGCCAAACATTCTGACCACTGTCCGGTTTTAGTAGAAATTGATAACTAGTAAGAAATAAATAAAAACCAATTCAAAATCATGATTAAAAAAGTATCGCTTGGAGTATTAGCCCTGGCATTAACTACTTCGTGTGTTTCGTCCAAAGTTTATAAAGAACTTGAAGACAAATATGCTAACCTAAAAAAAGAAAACAGGAGTCTTTCTGACGAAAACCAGAACCTGACAAAAGCGAAAAACCAGCTGGATCTTGAAGGCAAGGATTTGAAATCGCAATTGGAAAAACTAAAAGCGGAAAGAGATAAGCTTGCAGCAGATTATGCAGCAGCAAGTGCTAACCTGAACACGTTAAAATCATCCTATTCTGCACTGGAAAAAAACAGTGGCGATGCATTGGATACCAATATGAAGAAAAACCGCGAACTGTTAGCCCAGCTTGAAGCAAAAGAAAAAGCATTGGCAGCAGAACAGGAAAGACTGAACAAATTGCAAGCAGAATTAAAAGAACGTTCTTCAAGAGTTGATGAATTAGAAGGAATGATTGCTGCAAAAGAAGAAAGCATGAGAAAGTTGAAAGAAACACTTTCTAAAGCACTAAACAGTTTTGAAGGAAAAGGTCTGACAGTAGAGCAAAAAAATGGGAAAGTATATGTTTCTATGGAAAACAAACTACTTTTTGGTTCAGGTAGCTGGTCAGTAGGAACAGAAGGAAGAAGAGCAGTAGTAGAAGTAGGTAAAGTTTTGGGTGTTAATCCGGACATTGCTGTACTTATTGAAGGACATACAGACAATGTGCCTTATGGCGGAACAGGACAAATCACAGACAACTGGGATTTATCTACAAAACGTGCTACGGCTATCGTAAACATTCTGGCAGAAAACAAATCCATCGACAAAAAGAACCTTACAGCTGCAGGACGTGGAGAATATGCTCCATTAGCACCTAACGAAACAGCAGAAGGAAAAGCCAAAAACAGAAGAATCGAGATTATCTTAACTCCTAAATTGGATGAGATATCTAAGATGTTGAATGAATTATAGGAAAAGAGGCTATGTTGCTGAAGTACTAAGACACTAAGGCTTTAAGTATTTAAGCGATAAAGTTTTTTGTTTATAATATAAAGACCCAAGACAAATGTCCTGGGTCTTTTTTATTTAAACAGACATCCCAAAACCTTAGCACCTCAGAACCTTAATAGCTCAATCCCTAAAAAAACTTAGTACCTTTGCATCTCAAAAAGAACTTAGAACCTTAGCGCCTTAGCAACTTAGTACCTTAAATAAAAAATGATCTACAATACACTTCCACACACCAATCTAAAAGTCAGCGAAATATGTCTTGGAACCATGACCTTCGGACAGCAAAATACCGAAGCAGAAGGACATGCACAGATTGACTTTGCGTTGGATAAAGGAATCAATTTTATCGATACGGCAGAAATGTATCCAGTGCCGGCACGTGAAAAAACAACAGGTGAAACCGAAAGAATTATAGGAAGCTGGCTTCATAAATCAGGAAAAAGAAACGATATCATTCTTGCTTCCAAAATTGCAGGGCCTAACCGCGGAATGCAATATATTAGAGAAGACCTGACATTCAATAAAGAGACCATAAAAGCATCTGTAGAAAAAAGCCTGAAACGACTCCAGACAGATTATATTGATTTATACCAATTGCATTGGCCGGAACGAAAATCAAATATGTTCGGGCAACGTGGATTCAAAATTCAGGAAGATGCCTGGGAAGACAACATGAAAGATATTCTGGAAGTATTCCAGGAATTGATTCAGGAAGGAAAAATTCGAGCCATAGGCGTTTCCAATGAAACACCTTGGGGCGTAATGCGTTTTTTGGAAGAAAGCAAAAAGCACAACCTGCCTAGGATATCTACAATCCAAAACCCATATTCTTTGCTAAACCGTACATTTGAGGTTGGACTTTCAGAAACGGCCTATCGTGAAAATGTAGGATTGCTGGCCTATTCACCATTGGCGTTTGGCGTATTGTCGGGAAAATTCCTGACAGGAGAAAGCCATCCTGAGGCGCGATTGAACCTGTTCACTAATTTTATAAGATACAATTCGCAACAGACTAAAGAAGCGACAGCCTTATATCAGGAAACAGCAACCAGATTCGGACTTACGCTAACAGAAATGTCTTTGGCATTTATCCGTCAGCAACAGTTTGTGACGGCAACAATAATAGGAGCAACAAACCTGAAACAGCTCGAAGAAAATATCAATTCAAGGCATACGGTTCTTTCAGAAGAAGTGCTAAAAGCCATTGATGAAATTCAGGCCATACGTCCTAATCCCGCTCCATAAAAAGAAAGCCTGTTGTTAAACAGGCTTTCTTTTTTATATTATCTGGTTATTATTTTTTTGCCAGTTTTGATGTAAACGTATTACCGGATGTATCTTCTACAGTAACAACATAAATTCCCGTTTGCAACGAACCGATGTTGATGGTGTTTACAGGCGTGTTTTCCAACCTTTGGTCTATCAGGAGTTTTCCGGATAAATCAACAATAGAAATCTTTTGAAGAACAGTTCCGTTAGAATTGGAAAGGAAAAGTTGAGAATCTGCCGGATTAGGATACATGGAAAATCCATTTTTTGTAAAATCATCATTGCTTAATGCGGTATCGATAACCCTGTAGACGATATTCTGGCCAGTTCCTGTTATGAACAGTTCGCCGCTGGAATTTTCTCCGAAAGAAGTAAAGGAGTTACTGCCGGAAAAATTAGCAGAATAGGTAATGTTGCCAGAAGTATCAACCATTCCTATACGGTTGACGCAATAATCAGCGAAGAAATATTTGTTCTGCATAGCAGGGTAGGTGTTGCCCGTATAGACGTAACCTCCGGTAATGGAACAACCGCCAGTTGAAGTATGCGTATATTGTGCAATTGGAAAAGTCATGGTCGACATAGCGGGACAGCCGGTTGTAATGTTTGCGGCATTACCTTCATAACATCTCCAACCATAGTTTAGTCCGGCAGCAGTTGAGCTAACCTTGTTGATTTCTTCAATCCAATCTTGGCCGACGTCTGCAATCCATAAATCGCCATTAAGCCTGTTAAAAGAAAATTTCCACGGATTTCGCAAACCGATAGCCCAGATTTCATCAGCGCCAGGTATAGCACCGGCATAAGGATTAGTAGGTGGAATTCCATAAGGAGAACCCGAATTGACATCAATACGCAGCATTTTTCCCAAAAGTTCATTGATATTTTGCGCTCTGTTTCCTGGATCATTACCGCTTCCGCCATCTCCCATTCCGATATACAGATAGCCGTCAGGGCCAAATTTTATGGTTCCTCCGTTATGGTTGGAAAAAGGCTGGTTGACGGTCATCAGAATAGTACCTGTGGTGTTGGCAATGTCCGGATTGGCACTAACAGAATAACGTGCGATTACGGTATTTCCTGCTGTATTTGTGTAATTGACATAAAAAAAGCCGTTGGTAGCATAATTTGGATGGAAAGCAAGACCTAAAAGTCCTCTTTCACCACAACAGCTTATGATGCTTGAAAGATTGAGAAAAGGCGTAGCATTTGTCGTGCCATTGGAGTTCAGGATTTTGATGGCTCCGCCTTGTTCCACAATAAACAATCTCGAGTCACCTGCATGGGCAATTTCAATTGGATTACTGAATCCCGTTGCAAAAGGAACTATTCCTATCGTCTGCGAAAACGCAAAAGTTGAGAATAGTAGTACTAATAATCGTAGTGTTGTTTTCATTTTATAGCAATTAGGTTAGGAAGTAAATTTATAAAATAAAATTTGAAATTATTCATAATGAAATGTTTACATTTTTAAAATATAAGTATTTTTTTAATAAAAAAGCCTCATTATTATAATGAGGCTCTCTTGTTTTAAAGATTGTCGATAATCTTGTTTTTAGGATATTTGACCGTATAACTGATTCGGATTTTCTTAGTTTCATTTGGTTTCAGATTCAAATCCCAGGTTAGTATTCCTGTTTCCGCATTGACTTTTGCATTGTCACTCTGCTTCAATTCGATTTCAATTTCTTTATCGGTGCTCAACGGATATTGGTCTTTGAGCGTTAGTTGTACAGCCTCTTTCTTGTTGTTTCTTACCGTGGTTTCAAAAGTAAATGTCTGTACTTTGTATGCAGACAGGAATTTTGTACCCGATTTGTCTACTAGTTTTTCGCGTTTGATAGAAATTTTCTTGTCTCTTCCCATGCTTAAGTTTAACGTATCAGATGTTTGGTTTGGGTCAACAAACGTTTTGCCTACATACATTCCTTCAAAAATAATATTGGCTTCGCCTTTTAGCAGGTTGTATTTAGAATAATCGCTGATTTCTGCCAGAAGAAATGCTTCCTTGTCAGCTGTTGGTGCGGCATAATATTTATAAGTCGCAGGCAATTTTATTTCTTTTAAGGCAACACTATGCTTTTTGCCGTTAGATAAAACATCATAAGGAATATCGATATCAAACGAAATGTTTAATTGGTTTTCTGCAATAGTCGTAAAGTTGGAAACAGATCCTCTGATCATTACATTATTTTTTTTGGTAGTATAGCCTTGAACCACAACTTCTGATAGTTCATTGCTTTTTGCATCCTCATTTCGACTATAATCCGGCACGTATCCATATCTTAAAAACCAAGCCTGCAACAATGGAGCCTGATTGTTTTGGTTAGGAACTCCGGATGATAAGGTCAGTTTTACATTTTTCCAGTCAATTCCTGTGCTTTGTGTGACTTGAGCCTTGTACATCATTTCAATTGGCGATGCAACGCTATTGGCTCTCAAATCATAGAATGGCGCCCAGGTTGCATTGTTAGTCAGATACGAAATTTCCAACGGCACATTTCCTGCAACTTCATTCATAACCTGTAGGATCAGTTTTCCGGAAGAGATTTTTTCTTCGTTTTTGTTGTTGACTTCCAATCGGTCATTCAATTTTTTAAGTACCTCGGCTAGTTTCTGTTCTTTTTCGGCCAAGGCATTTATATTGTTGCTTAATTCTGCCCTTTTTGCCTTGTAGTAGTCTACCATTTTCATCAATTCGGTCACATTCAATCCGGAATTTTGTCCGGAAACCTGCTGGTTTTTATCCAATAAATCGATAGTCTTACCTTCAGAAATTCTGGAATTGACAAGCTTTGCTATTTCTTTTTGAACAATAACGATACTGTCTTTCACTTTTTTTACCAAAGGAGAATTGGTGTCAATTTCATATTCAGAAATATAATTATCTGTGAACTGTACAGACAGTACCGTTAATGTAGGCGATGTTCCAATTTGTATCGAATTTTCATTAACCCAATTGGCTACATTTTTCACCACAATTTCATGGGTACCGGCAGGAAGATTTATGTTGGCCGTTTGGGAAATTTCAGCTGCATTGAAATAAACAGTTGCAGCTTTTACTTTAGCTGTCGTAAAAACAGGTTTTTGGGCATATAATGTAGCCTGAAATAACAAGAATAGTATAAGTAACTTTTTCATAATTGAATTTTAAAGATTAGTCTTTCTTAGTAAGAGGACAAAAAGATGCAAAAGGTTGGGACGAAAGAAAAATAAATATGCCTCATACATTTTTTTATGAGGCATATTTTGAGTTAAGGTCTATTTCTCAGCAGTATAGCCTTTTATTTTTGCGAAACTTAAAATCGAAGAAGCAATAGCATTTCCTAAATCGTCCTGCTTTTTGCCTTTTTTATTTTCAGTATCGATATAATCCTGACGCTGTTTTGCTAACTGTGCCATTTCTTTCTGTATTGTTTCTCTTTCCTGTGTTTTTTGGTCTACAATGGCTTTGATTTCTTGAGGAGATTTATTCTGCAACTCTTTTGGAAGCTCTTCTTTTTTGATTTTCTGTAAGGCTGATTTGTCTTCTTTTACCCGGTCTACTAAATCCCAGGATTCGTTTTTATATACGGCTTTTGATTTGCTCACGGCACGTTCTGCATAATTAGAAGAAGAAACGGATTCCGCATTCTTGTCCTGCGCTGCCTGCATTGCTTTCTTCTCATAACCTTGCGCTCCATAGCCCATATAGGTAGAATTTAACCGGTCGTTGCATTTGCTAATTCTTTCATCATAAGGCGTCACAATATAGCGTACCTTTTCGTCAGAATTGATGTTGAAATATTTTCCCTGGCCTTTGTCAGCACCATCTTTCCAGAAAGTATCGATTCCTTCTATTGACCCGCCACAAAAGATCGTATTGACATAAATATCGTTTTTCAAAGCATCACTTATAGCTTCTTTGTAGTTGATGCTTCCCTGATTAAAAGGTTCATTGCCGGCTATGTAAAGCAATTTCATATTTGTTTTGCTTTTTCCCCAGGAAAGCTGTTTTGTAGCATCCTGGATTACAGCGCCGCAATATTCCGAACCTCCGTTGGTTCTGAGTGAAAATAACTTTTCAGAAATCAGATCTAAATCGGTTGTTAGCGGTGCTACCTGGCGGATATAATTTGAAGATGCAGACAAGCCGTCATTTCCATACTCATAAAGTGCAATTTCTATTTTTGGATTTTTCCCTTCGTATTTTAAGGTTGTCAAAGTGTTTACAATGTTCCAAAGTCTTGATTTTGCCTGGTCAATCAATCCGTCCATGCTGTTGGAAGTGTCTAATAGCAATGCCACCTGAATTTTTGTGTTATCATCATCAGGAGTAGTGGCCATCGCCAGTTCAGGCCCGGGATTGTTTTCCGGATCGGGATTTTGTTTCGGTTCTTTTTTAAAGAAATCGCAACTGGCAAAGCAAAAGGTTGTGCCTAATAGTAAGGATGCAAAAATGATTTTAGTTTTCATGATTTGTGTTTTTTAGATTATTGTAGTTTTTTAATGTCGTTTTCAATTGATAAAATCATCAGGCAGGTTGCGGTGCAAAACACAGGACTTGTAATGCAATGGTGTCCGTTCCAGCTTCCGTCGTTGTTCTGGATGCTGATAATTCTGCCGCTGACGTCATCATACCATTTTTTCCATTCATCGTCCTGATTGACAATCATGGATTCTCCGGTTTGCAGAAAGCTTAAAAACTCTTCGCCGCCGTTATTTCCAAAACCGCTGATTACGTCTTTATTCATGGCTTTTGCCTTTGCAGAATTATATACCTTGTCAGCAACATCATAAACTTCAGCTTGTTCTTCTGAAACACCTGCTTTTTTCAGGTTTTCTTTATTCAGCTTGGCATTTTTATCCAATTTCCCTTCACGTTTTGCCTGATTGATAATGGCTTTTGCCTCCTGAGATTCTTTTGCGCTGCCACGCACAGAACTGCTCACGGCATATAATACGATTCCGGCACCGTCTTCTGTTTTTACGCTTTCGCTTTCTGCGTTGTAGTTATTTTTTTGGTATTCGCGAGATTTTTGGAGCTTTTCAGTATTGACCTTAACATCCTTGTTTTTTGCGGCAGTTTCTAAACTTGAGTTGGCAAAGGAAGATTGCAATACTCCGGCCCAACCGGCTCCTTTTACTTTTCCGGTTTCATCATACGACTTTTCGATTTTGTTGACACAGATCTGTATTGCTTTCTGCACTTTTGTTTTTAAAGAGGTGTCTTTCAACGTTGGATAAACTTGATTCAGAAATTGAAGTGTCAGGACGGCATCAATGTTTTCGCCTAATTTCCTCTGTATTTGTGTGCCGCGGACTTCAGTAATAAAATTCGGATTGTTTTTTGTCTTTTCAATTTCCAATAAAAGATAGTCCAGGCTTTTTTTCAAGACGTCACTATATTTTCCCGATTCCAGATTGTAACCACAGCGGTATAACGACATTGCGGTCATTGCGGTAGTAGCAGGATCAGAACTAACGGCATGTGGGTCCATAACATTTTGTCTGGCATGTGAACCGGCTCCCCATCCACCGTCTTTGTTTTGGGCTTTAATGAGCCAAAGTTCACCTTGGACAATCTTGTCGTCAATCTTTGCATCTCTTTTAGCTGCTGCAAATCCGTCAGAAGGTTGTTCTCCCATGACCGTCATAAAAACACATGGTTTTTCTTCTTCTTCAATTTTTACTTCTGGCAAAGAAGCTAAGTCTTTTTCTTTTGAAACCTCTTTGTCTTGCAGTATAGAACGATTGTTTATGATTCCTATAGATATGTAACATGCTGCCAGGAATACTGCTGCGGAAATAATTCTTGTTTTCATGATTATTAGGTTTTAATTGATTTCTAGGGTAAAATTATCTTTCGTTTGGATTGGAATTTTCTACAAATGGTGAAACGCCTTTTTCAATTGGTGAAAGGAATAGGATAAGAGACCAGAATTATTTTACTTTACATTGCAGAAAACAGGCAGTAGTCGTAAGTGATTCTGTAATAGAATATTTATAGGATGAAAATAAAGTGGACATTCTTCTTTTTTCTTTTGCTGTTCGGTATGAAATCCGTTATGGCACAGGATACTATTAAGAAAAAAAGTAAGCAGAGCCTAAAAGAATATAATTTGAATCAGGCAGCATCTGAACTAAAAAAATCATTGTCGGAAGATGAAAATGACTTACAGACAGCCCAAAAATATGAAGCATTAGCAAAACAGCTTTCGGCAAAAGGACAGTATGCTAAAGCTGAAGAATATTTGAAGAAAGCCCGTGATATTTATGCAAAACGCAACAAGAAAAAAGAAGCTGCTATTACGAATCGCGGGATTGCCAAAGCACAGGAATCGCAAAATAAAACGCAAGATGCCATTGTGAGTTATGAAATGGCGAGCCAGACTGCAACGGATAAGGTAGCAGAAAAAATTAATTTCAATGATGCCGAGCGATTGAAAAACAGCGCACCGGAACAAAAGAAGGATTATATTTCTTCTAATATTCAAATTCTGGAAAAAGAAGGTAAAAAAGAAGAAACGGCGGATGCCTATCAGCAAATGGCTAAAGCCAATATTGATAGGAATGATGCTAAAGCGGCCGTTGAGAATTATAAAAAGGCATTAGAAAATGTAATACACAAACCTGAGGAAGCTATTAAGATTAAAAATGAGATAGCAAAAGTCTATGCTTCAGAAAATGAATTCGACAAGGCCATCGAGATTAACAAAAAGCTGATTAACGAAGCGAAAGAGAAGAACAATACGGAAGCCCAAATTGTACAAATGCAGGAATTAGCGACAATTTATTTTAAGCAGCAGGAAGCTGAAAAAGGAATCTCTGTTTTGAAAAAAGCCTACGAACTTGCCATCCAGAACGGAAAGACCATTCTGGCAAAAAACAGTCTGGATCAGCTTATTAAAGAATATAATGCGAAAGGAAATGGTGAAAAAAGCATTGAGCTGTATGAAAATTTCTTTGAGAATTTTGAAAGCCTGATTAAGTCTGATAATTCTCTGGTAGACTCAAAAGTGTTTCAGGTAACGGAGGACCGGATCAAGCATTTGGAAAAAGAACGTGCCTTGAAAGACGAGCTGATTAGCAAAAAAAATACTTTTAATTATTTTCTTCTGGGTTCAGTGGTATTAATGATTCTGCTTTTTGTCTTTATCGTGAAAGCATTGTATTCTATTAAAACCAAGAATAAAAAAATTGCTTTGCAGTCGTTAAGGAGAGAAATGAATCCGCATTTTATTTTTAACAGCCTGAATTCTGTAAACCAGTTTATTTCAGAAAATAAAGAGCTGGAAGCCAATAAATATCTGACTTCCTATTCTAACCTGATGCGAAACATGATGGAAAATTCCAATAAAGATTTTGTATCGCTGAATAACGAAGTAGAACAACTCAAAAAATACCTGGATTTGGAACATCTGCGTTTCAATGAAAAATTCGATTATGAAATTACCATAGATGAAGCGTTGGACGGTGATGCTGTTTTTGTGCCGAATATGCTTTTACAGCCGCATCTTGAAAACGCAATCTGGCACGGACTTCGTTACAAAGAAGGCAAAGGGTTTTTGAAATTGGATTTCAAACTCAAAAACAACCAAATAAAAGTAACCATTGACGATAATGGAATAGGGCTTACCAAAAGTCAGGAATTAAAAACGACCAATCAAAAAGTACATGAATCACGGGGAATGACTAATACACGCGAAAGGATAAGTCTTTTGAATGAGCTTTATAAAAAGAATATTTCTCTTGAAATCTCAGAAAAAGAAAGCCATGAAACAGGAACACGGGTTGAAATTAGTTTTCCATTAATTGATAGGATCTGATGATGATGCAAAAAATACGAAGTGTTATCGTTGAGGATGAAACGGCTGCCCGCGAAGTCCTGAAAAATTATGTGCAGAAATATTGTCCGCAGATTGAAATCATAGGCGAAGCACAGAATTTTAAGGAAGCCGTTCCGCTGCTTCAAGAATTGCAGCCGCAATTGGTTTTTCTGGATGTAGAAATGCCTTTTGGGAATGCTTTCGATGTTCTGGAAGCGTGCAAGGATTTGCGGTTTGAGACCATTTTTGCAACGGCTTTTTCTGAGTATTCGCTAAAAGCATTGAATCAGAGTGCGGCTTATTATCTGCTAAAGCCAATTAGTATCGAAGAATTGATTACAGCTGTAAACAAAGTACAGCAACACATACTGAACCATGAAATTTTTAACAGGAATAGAATCATTGTCGAAAATTTCAGAGAAACGAAACCGGAAAAACAACAGGTAATCCTACCAACTTTAGAAGGTTTTGAAGTCGTAAAAATGGAAGATATTGTCAGGCTACGGGGAAATGGGAATTTTACGGATTTATATCTGGCCGATGGGCAGAAAAAGATGGTCTGCCGATTTTTAAAGCATTTTACAGAAATCCTTCCCTTTCCGTTTGTTCGCGTCCACAAGTCGCATATTATCAATGTCAATTCCGTAAAATCCTACCATAAAGGAGCGGGCGGTTATGTGACATTGACAGATGGTTCTGAAATAGAAATTTCTCCGAGTTATAAAGAAGAGTTCTTGAAAGTATTTAAATAGTTTTTCTACATACACTTTCAGGATTTCAAGCCCAGAGGTTATTTAAAAATCAAACTCTTCATCAATCCCAATTGAATCTACCGCAGTAGAATCCGGAACTTTTATTCTTAAAAAGGAACGGGCGGGTCCTGTAATTTCTACAGGGAAATGTTTTTGTAGCGTATCATCAGGAGTGAGTAATCCACGACGGATCATCAGATTGGTCATGTATTCATTTCGCTTTTCCGCAAAAGATTTTAACTTTCCCTGATTGTCAAACTGCCACATAAAACCACGTGGCCTTGGAACGATACTTGCCAAGAATAACGATTCGTTTAGGTTCAGCTGTGACGGATGTTTTCCAAAATAAAAATGGGCTGCTTCTCCAATTCCATAAACATTAGGTCCCCATTCTATGATGTTGAAATAGACTTCCAGCATTCTTTCCTTGCTGGCAATACGGTTGTTTTCCAGAATATAAACCAGAAGAATTTCTTCCAGCTTGCGCGAAAGTGTTTTTTCTCTTGTCAGGAAAACGTTTTTGATTAATTGCATGCTGATGGTACTGGCACCACGTGAAAAACGTTTGGTTTTAATGTTTTTGATAATAGATTGCTTGAATGCCTCATTGATAAAACCACGATGCGAGAAGAAAGACGGATCTTCAGAAGTCAGTACTGATTTTCGGATATAAGGAGAAATCTGATCCAGCGGAGTATAGTTCGGATTTGACATGCCGACTTCTATTTGTCGCTGTCGGACACCGTTTATGATTGCCCTATAAGCAAAATCGCCGTTGAGCTTGCTGAGGTTGGCTTCGCCGTATTTCGTGATTTTTAGATTTTCTTTATCTAGTTTGCTGTCAAAAACCAATTCGCTCGGTTTGTTTTTGTTGTACAGAAAATCCAGATCATAGCTAAAGTTTCCTTCAGCTTCCATACCTTCAAAATTGGTGAAAAGCCCTTCAGGAAGCGAAACGATAAAATCCTGAGCTTTCATTTTCGGGATCTTAACTTTTAGCGCATAAATCTGATTTTTATCTTCCTTGGTCTTTTGATAAAAAACATAAGGAGAAAATTTCATCTTGTTTAGGGTAACTGAAGATGTACTGTCAATTGCAATAAAGTCTTCACCAAAAAGCAGGTTATAATCGAATTTAGCCTTTTTTATGACTACGTCTTTGGTTGCAATTTTTGGATGGTTTACGGTGAAATTAACGATAGAAGTAAAGCCGTCTATATGGAGCTTGCCACCATCCATTTCAATATTGGAAACATTCAGGCGAATGGAATCAAATCCCGCTTTCATATTGAATCGTTCATCAATATAGGGAATGCGGATTTTTCCGGTATCGAGATTAAAAAAGCGCAGGTCTGTTTTTTTATGTCTAGGATCAGCAAAACCTTTGATTTTCCAATTTTGCTGAAAGTTATCGGCCGTAACGCCAATCGAAGTTTCGAGTTCTTTGTCTTCCAATCGGAGTTTTTTCAAATCCAGATTTACTTTCCTTCCCATATCGTCCATACGAAGAGAAATGTTTTCCAGATTCATATCGGTCGGAACCAAATTCAAAGCCTGGTTCAGCAAACGATAGGCTCTTTTGGCATAATTCGTTTCAATGTTTGTCGTGTCTTCGTTGGATTTTCTTTTCAAAAACGCATCAAAGTTGCGGCCATTTTCATCTTTCACCAGTTGTATGAAGCCATTTTTTACATGAAGTGTTCCTAATTGTACGTCGCCCGTAAGCAACTTCCAGAAATTAATATTGGTTTTGATGCTTTCCACATTAAGAAGCGTGTCGGCATGTTTTGGAACCAGCAGGACATGTTCTAAGGCAACACCTGAAAAGCCTTGGAAAGAAGCTTTTTTTATAGAAAAATTACTGTCGTATTCGTTTTCCATCTTATCAGAAACCTTAGCAATTGCCTTTTGCAATATGGAGTTTCTGAAAATAAAGAATGTGCCTATGAAAAGCACAAAAAGCACGCCGATTATTTTTGCGGCAAGTATTGCTTTTTGTTTTCTGGATCTCATTTAAGATTTCTTGGTTTATTTAAAAAACAAATATAGCGGATTAATGGAAAACCGAAAGTCAGATAAAGACTAATTAACAGTTAAACCCAATCCAATTGTGTCATTTGGCAAGAATGTATTATTCTTTGAGCATCTTAAAAGTGAAAAAGGCCAACACAACAATAATAATTCCCATTAATACCCACAGCCATATTTTGTTTTCAAACAGCGGTGATTTTGTTTCTGTTTGGAATTCCGGATTTAGTTCTTCTTTTGAAATGGAAATTAGGGATGGATTTTTTGGAATATTTTCTTCAAAATTTTCAATATCATAGGATGGTTTTCCTGCCTTTTTATTTCCGTAAAACAGACTGTAGTCTGCTTTTTCTGTAAAACGGGCAATCAGGAAATAAATGGCATTTTTGACTTCGACTCCTTTAATATCTAAAGGTTGGTTGCTATTGTTTTCAATTGTGATTCTTAGTTTTTTTGCAAGGCTGTTTCCTACAGAAAAGCCTTTTTTCTCTAAAGAACTTAGAGTTCCCTGAGTAAGGATGTCGTAATTGTAGTGCCAGCGGTCTTCGATTTTTACACTGTCACGTAAAATCTCAACCGTTACAGGTCTATAATAATCAAAAGTAGTCCCAATATCGATCTTAATCGAAGATACAGGAACTTTATAGGCTAATTCTACTTCGATTATGGATGTCTTTTTCTTTTCGTCTATGGATTTTTTCAGGGATTTAATAGTAGCAATTTTAAAGCTGCCTTCATCTTTTTTCTGTTCCCAGATTTTTGCTTCTGTCAGTTTTGGCTGTTCAGACGCCTTGATTTTTATCCGATAGAATTTATATTTTGAATCTGAAAAATCAACCTGTGTAAATTTATAATCGGTTTGGCTGTTTTTTATAGAAAGTATCCGATAGTCTTTTTGGATTAAAAACCATTCGGTTTGGTTATTACTTGCTTCCAAATCCAATTTCCAGTCAAAATTTTCTTGCTCAAAAGCCAGTTTAATCTGATTGATTTCTTTGTTTTGGGACAATTCAAACGTATAGAAATAGTCAGAATTTTTATTGGAAACATTAATCATCTTAAATGGAACCGCGACTTCCGAAATTCGGTCTGCTGATGTTTTTAAAATGTAAGGTGTTTCAATTTTATTATTTCCGAATATTCTCAGATCGGAAAAATCACCGTTGAATTTACCAAAAGATTCTTCCGGTAGGATGATTTTATGCCAGGTATCTGAAACATTTTCCAACGTTCTCTTGTATTGGAAATCTTCTGTTTGTGAAAAAGATTTCAGGCATAAAAAAAGCATCAGGACTAATCCTATTTTATTTTTTGTCATCATCAAGAATCAGATGTTTGTATTTGTTATATAAGAATGAGATTACCAAAAGCAGTATACCAAGCGATACAAAAACAATTGTTTTTCGAATGGTATTTAAATGCACGATATCGTAGAAGAACAATTTCAACAATGTAACTCCAAAAAGAACGATGGCTACAATTCGAAGATGCTTTTTGCCTTTCCAGATTCCGTAGCTAATAAGAAGCAGCGAATAACATCCCCATAAAATACTTAATCCGAGTTTGTTGTTTTCGTAAATATTGAAAGCATTTAGCCAAATCAGCATTTCAGCACTTAAGATCCAGATTATTAAGATCGAAAAGAAGATGTCAAATAACTTTCTGTTTTTTTCTTGTCGGTTAATGAAATAGATATAGATTCTATAGACAAAAATTGCCAGAATTATTAATGAAATGTAATGAACTATCACACCAAAGAACCCTGCTGACGCATAATTTGTTGGATTCATATAACTATGTATCAGGCTGGCTTGGGCATATAATCCGGTAGTGATAAAAAGAAATAATGTAAGTCCCGAAATAACTAATGCTGTGATTTCTAAAGCAGTATCCTTGATTTTCTTTTCAATTATAAAGAAGATGGCGGAAAGATATAAAAGTGTGAAATTTAATATCCAAACGGTCTCATAATCCATGAATTTCTCATTATAGAGGGTATATCTTTCTGCATAGCCATTCCCTGTCGTGTCGACTTTTGAAGCCAGGTATTTCAAATCCCAATAATTGCTGATTTCCATTTGGATTGCCTTATACAAAACAAATAAGAAAACACCCGGTACGAAGTAATTCATTAACAATACATGGAACTTTATCTTAGTATTTTCTTCTTCCCTGAATTTTCTTTGTAAGTGAAAAATAAATCCGAATGCTATGACAAATAACAAGGCGTTCAAGAAGTCCGGATTGAAAAAAGGAGTAGTATCCCTATAATTCCACCAATCTTCAATCAGGCTAAAGAAAGCCAGAAGCATTACAACATAAGAGAGGTTTTCGTAGAGCGGTACTTTTTTGTTTCTTCCTAACCAGAAGAGCAAAGTAGCTTGGAAAGCCCAAGACAAGGTTACCCATTGTCCATTTAATTGAATTGGGATTGCTATGGTGATGAATGTCAAAACAAGGCCTAGTATCAAATAAAACAGACTTTTATCGCCTAGTTTTTTCTTATAAATAAGCGTGCTCACTCCAAAATGAATGATTGCATTTAGTAACGTGAAAAGACCTAAATAATTTGTGGCAACCGGATGGGCGTTTAAAATCCCAATTCCGATTCCGTAAAAGATAAAAGAGTTTGAAAGAACAGAAAAGATATCTTTTGCTTCGTAGTTTTCTTTTTTGATTAGTTTGTAAGATAAGAATGCAGTATAGAAAATGGCAAAGAAAATAAATAAGAAAGTCAACCCTATATTGAAGTGTAAATTGACTTGGAAACTGGAAAAATACCAACTTGCAAAAATCAGCCAGGTCGCGAAAAAGGAAGTCAGGTTGAGCAATCGCCAATATTTTTTGAAAGCTATAATCAGGATTCCAATATTGATTAGCGTCATATAGGAAAACAGTATCAGTACTTTTCCGGAACCGTCACTTAATAAGAATGGCACGGAATAAGCGCCCACTAATCCGATGATGGCAATGACCTGCTGGTCGTATTTTAATGCGGCAAAGACTGTAAAAACAGTAAAAATTACCATGATTATAAAAGCCAGCGATTGGGGCATTAAGCCATATAAACTGTAGGCAAGAAACGTAATAAAATACATAATTGCCATAGAACCGCTGAGCAAAACAGCACTAAAGCTTTCAAATTTCTTTTTTAATTTTAAAGCAAAGCCTAATAATCCAAGTCCCATTAAATAACCTAAAATGATTCGGGTTAACGGACTTATCAATTCGTTGTCAATGGCATATTTCGCACCAATTCCAACTCCTATTATCAGGACAAGAACACCTATTTTGTTAATCAGATTTTCACCAATAAATTTCTCCCAGTTGGATGGCTTTTTAATTTTTGGCTCTGGTCTTGCGGCAATAGGTTTTGGAGCAACTCGGGTTTGCTGATATACCCTTGGTTTTTCAGGAACTGGCTGTTCCTGCGTAAATGAAACACTTTCGACTTTAGGAACAGGAGAAGTTTCACGCTGTAATGATTCTATTTCTTTTCTCAGGTCTGAGATTTCCTTTTGAAAGCTGTCTTGCCTTTGGATTAGGAAATCTAGTTTCTGATGAAGCAGGTTGATTCTATCTTGATTGTCAGCCATAAGTTTCAGATTATTTATTTTAAAGATATATAAAAAACGATAACAGTTTGTTATTATCCAAACAATTCACTTACTACATCTTCAATTTTTGAAACCAGACGGACTTTTATAAAAGTATTTTTAAGGGTGATTTTGTTGTATTTTGAAACAAAAATGGTTGAAAATCCTAGTTTTTCTGCTTCCTGGATTCTCTGATCTACCCGATTGACAGGACGTATTTCGCCAGAAAGCCCTACCTCGCCTGCAAAACAGAAATCTTTGCCTACAGGAATGTCTTCATTAGACGAAAGTATGGAAGCGACAACAGCCAGGTCAATAGCAGGATCGTCTACAGAAATACCACCGGTGACATTCAAAAAAACATCTTTGGCACCTAGTCGGAAGCCTGCCCTTTTTTCCAATACGGCCAAAATCATATTGAGTCGCTTGGCATTATATCCTGTGGTGCTGCGCTGCGGAGTTCCGTAAACGGCAGTACTTACCAGTGCCTGTATTTCAATCATTAAAGGACGCATTCCTTCCAGAGTGGTTGCAATTGCAGTTCCGGAAAGCTCTTCTTCTTTATGAGAAATTAAAATTTCGGAAGGATTCGAGACTTCTCTCAATCCTGAACCTTGCATTTCATAAATTCCCAATTCGGCAGTTGAGCCAAAGCGGTTTTTGAGTGAACGTAATATTCTGTAAATATGATTCCTATCGCCTTCAAACTGCAATACCGTATCCACCATGTGCTCCAGTATTTTTGGGCCGGCAATATTTCCATCCTTTGTAATATGCCCAATCAGGATTACAGGAACGTTGGATTCTTTGGCAAATTTTATCAGTTCCGCCGTAGTCTCCCGAATTTGAGAAATGCTTCCAGCTGAAGATTCAATATAATCAGTGTGAAGCGTTTGTATGGAATCGATGATTACGATTTCCGGTTCAATGGCTTCAATCTGCTTAAAGATATTCTGCGTTTTTGTTTCCGTAAGAATATAGCAGTTGTCATTTAGGGGATTGATTCTTTCGGCCCTCATTTTTATCTGCTTCTGGCTTTCTTCTCCGGAAACATATAGGGTACGGTAAGGTAATTTTAAGGAAATTTGGAGTAATAATGTACTTTTTCCTATACCGGGCTCACCACCCAAAAGAATCAGTGATCCGGGAACAATACCGCCGCCCAATACGCGGTTTAGTTCGCCATCTCTGGTATCAAGACGGATTTCTTCTGCGCTGTCAATTTCATGGATTCGTAAAGGCTTTGAAACTCTTTTTGAATCGGGTGAAACGGCACTTCTCCAATCCTTTTTGTCTTCTTTCTGGATTATTTCTTCAGCAATAGTATTCCATTCCTTACAGGAATTACACTGGCCTTGCCATTTTGAATATTGGGCACCGCAGTTTTGGCAGAAAAAAGACGTTTTTGTTTTTGACATACAATTATTTGCTCTTCATTTCGTCTGCTTTTTCAAGCATCATATCTTTTGTCAGGTCGCCAATCTCATTTTTAGTATAGGCATTTTGGTAGGATTTGAAAGCCTTTTTATACTCGCCCGTGTGTTCATACATCATGCCTAATTCGTAATCTGCCAACATGGCTTTTGGGTAGCTTTTTTTGGCAAGTCCTGATAATTTTTCAAATTCGGTATATGCCTTGTTCTTTAAGATTGCTGCTTCGATGGCTTTGAAATCATTGACACGGATAGGCATTTTTATTCCTAATGATTTTTCAATAATTTCATATTTGTTTGCCAGATAATCTACATAACCGCTAGGAAGCGTTGCAATTTTTTCTTGAAATTCTATCGTTGAAATAGGCTGGTATGCTGAGAAAATCTGATAAAGCGCATTAGGAATTGCATACGGTACTAAAGAGTAGTGAGTTGCATTTTTAAACTCGTCAAAACGGTAATTCAGGTTTGGGTTGCTGACCTTCTTTATGTTTTCATCCAGATCTTTAATTCTTTTCTGCATTTTTTTCAAATCGCCGTCAGCAGTAGCCTGATAATAGAAGATAGGTTGTTTTAAAACTGCCAGTCTTTCTGCAATTCGGGTTTCCATTTCCGGAGCAAATTCCGGGCTAAGCGAAATATAGGCGTTAAACAAAGGCTGGTCTTTATAAAGATAAAAATTTAAAAACCCTGCGGTAGTGTCATGTCCTGCAATTACTCTAAAAGGAGCAATTCGGTATTTTTTCTCAAGGGCAGGAATCAGTTCTGAGCCAATAAATTCATAGAAACGGGAACCGCCTTCTTCCGGAAGTCCGCTTTCTTTGTCAAATTGGCTGTCGATGAATCGTTCTCCTTTTCTATTTTGGCTGATACCTACAATAATAGCAGGAGGCAGGTCATCCCAATAATTAGCGTAGGATAAAGTTCCTGAAAAAGCATCAAAAAGATATTCGCCGTCCAAAAGAATCAAAAGCGGAAATTTTCTGTCAGGTTCTTTTTCATAATTAGAAGGAAGTGAAATCGTAATCTGGCGTGTGCCGTTAAGTTTTTCTGATTTTACTTCTTCAACACTTTTTTGGGCAAACAAACTAAAAGAAAAAATGCAAAAAGCAGCAGTAATGAAATTCTTCATTAGTAAGAGTTTTAGGGTTTACGTTAGCTGAGACGGAAGGCCTCTAATAGGAAAGCAAGATAGTAATTTATTTTTTCCTATTCAGAATCGGCAAAAGCAAAAACGAGAGCCCTCCTAAAATAATTATCTGAACAGTTTGTGAAGTCCAGATAATCCAGCCGAAAGCAGTTCCGGCTTCTTTTGAAATTCCGTATAAAGATAAAATCCCGGCAATTAGAACCGGAAAAACACCAAATCCTCCATTAGAAAAGGAAATTGCAAGACTGCCAATTACAAATGCGGTTACAACCACACCAAAACTAATGCCGCTGGTTTCATCCAATGCAAAAATAGCAGTGTAGAAAGTCAAAACGTAACCAAGCCAGATTATAGCAGTGTAAAACAAGAAAGGCCATTTTTTTTCCATTCTCCAAACGCTAAGAAGACCTTCTGTTAGTCCGGAAATCTTTCCTTTAATCATCAGAATCCATTTTGATTTTGAGTAGATAAAAAGAAGAATTGCAGAAAGGAAAATCACAAAAGCGATAATGCCGTAGACCAATAATTTTTCTACGGGTATGGTGTTTAGAAGAAAGGTTTTTAAAACATCAAACTGTAATAAGACAGCGGTTGCGATGAATAGTAAAAGGATTATAAAATCAACAACTCTTTCAGCAATAATACTTCCGAAAGCTTTGTCAAAAGGAATGTCTTCGTATTTTTTTAGTACCAAAGCCCGTGAAACTTCACCTGATCTTGGGATTGTCATATTCATAAAATAAGCAATCCAAACGGCCATGAAATTATTTTTAAACGGAGAATGATATCCCATGTGTTCCAGCATGAATCTCCATCGATAGGCTCTTGCGGCATGGCTTATGAATCCAAAAACTAAGGCTATAAGAATATAAGTATAGTCTGCATTTCTGAAATAACTTTTCATTTCTTCCAGTTGTTCAGGAGTAAATGAATTATAGGTATATATAGTCAAAAAAACTCCCAATAAAATTGGGAGGAGTATGGATAGTGTCTTACTGATTTTTTTCTTCAAAAATTTTCTAAGTTAAGGAGTTGTCCTTCTCATTTGGGAAAACAAGAGTTGGTTTAAAGGACTTTGCTTCTTCAAAATCTAAAATTCCATAGGAAATGATGATGATGATGTCGCCTTTTTGAACCATTCTCGCAGCAGGACCGTTTAGTGTAATCTCGCCGCTGTTTCTGTTTCCTTTGATAGCGTATGTTTCTAATCGCGCACCATTATTGATATTGACAATAGAAACTTTTTCTCCTTCAATAATATTAGAAGCCTCCATCAACGCTTCGTCGATTGTGATGCTTCCGATGTAGTTTAAATCTGCTCCAGTTACCGTAACGCGGTGAATCTTGGACTTAACAACTTGAATTTGCATGATGCAAAGGTAATTATTTTTTAATTCAATGAAATATTATCTATCAGTCGGATACTGTTAATAAAAACAGCTATGAAAGCGCGGTACTTTTTATCATTGTCTTTTTTATCTATAGGCAATAATTGATCCTCGTCAGCAATTTGGAAATATTCCAGTTTGAATTCAGGATTTTTTTCAAAAACGCTTTCTACCCAGTCAGTAATATCTTTTGCACTTTCCGTGCCAAACTTTTCTTTGGCAGTCTTTAATGTTTTGTATATCAGGGAAGAATCTTCTTTTTGCTGCGGAGTAAGTCTTTCGTTTCGGGAACTCATGGCAAGTCCGTTACCTTCTCTATATATTGGACAACCTATTACATTTACAGGCATTTGATGCTTCTCGACCATTTTTTTTACGATCTGCAACTGTTGAAAATCTTTTTCTCCGAAATAGGCATTGGTAGGATTTACGATTTCGAAAAGCCGCTTGACAATAGTGCCTACACCGTCAAAATGTCCGGGTCTGTGCTTGCCTTCCATCTGATTTTCGAGTCCGCCAAAGTCAAAAGCCTTTGCTATGGTCTTTCCTTCATAGATATCGTCTACGCTTGGAGCAAAAATGATGACATCATTATTGACAGTTCCAATTTTTTGAGTGTCTTTTTCAAGAGTTCGAGGATATTTTTCAAGATCTTCAGGGTTGTTAAACTGTGTCGGATTTACAAAAATACTGACTACAGTTACCTGATTTTCTTTAAGTGATTTTTCAATCAGTGACAAGTGTCCTTGGTGTAGAGCGCCCATTGTTGGGACAAACCCAATAGTCGTATTTTCTTTAGTAACCGACATTAAATGTTTTTTAAGGTCTTCTTGTCTGTTGAAAATGAGCATCAGCTTAAGATTAAATTGAGTGCAAACTTACCATTTTTGTTAATAACTCCATAAATTTTTGTAATTTTGCATGTTTTTATATGCAATAAATAAAAGTTCAAAACAATATGGAGGATAAGAGGATATTGTATGTATCATCTGAGGTAGTGCCTTATTTGGCTGAAAATGAAGTGTCTATAATGTCGTATGACGTTCCAAAAATGATCAATGATCAGGGAGGGCAGATTAGGATTTTTATGCCTCGTTATGGAAACATAAACGAAAGAAGACATCAGCTACACGAAGTTATAAGGCTTTCGGGGATGAATTTAGTGGTGAACGATTTGGACATGCCGCTAATTATTAAAGTAGCCTCTATACCAAAAGAAAGAATCCAGGTTTATTTCATCGACAATGATGAATATTTTAAACGCAAGGCAACTTTTACAGACGAAGAAGGAGTATTGTATCCGGATAATGATGAAAGAGCCATCTTTTTTGCAAAAGGAGTCGTGGAAACAGTAAAAAAACTGAATTGGGTGCCTGATATCATCCATGTGCACGGTTGGTTGGCCGGAATGCTTCCTATCTATATGAAGCACTATTATAAAGATGAGGCCTTGTTCTCTGAGACGAAAATAGTAACTTCTGTTTACAGTCAGGGCTTTGAAGGGAATCTTGATATGGAGATGATGAAAAAAGTAGCCTTTGATGGAATTCCAAATGAGTCTATAGAATATCTGGCAGAACCTAACTACGAAAATGTAATCAAAGCTTCTGTAATGCATTCAGATGCAGTCATAATCGCTTCAGAAGACCTTTCTTCAAGTTTAACAAAATTTATAGAATCATCGGGAAAACCTTTTTTACCTTTCGCCACGAAAGATAAGTTTGCAGAAGCTTATACTAATTTCTATAGAAATCAAGTTTTATAAAAAACATTCAAAAAAAAATATGCTTAATAATTCGACTTTTAAGAAGCTTCTTTTTCTTATCGTGGGTACCGGGTTCCTGATTTCGTGTGATAGCGAATACAATTCTATAGGTGCTGATATTGTAGACGACAATGATCATTTTGGATTTATAAAGAATGATGGGGCGTCAATAGTAGCTTTTAGCCAGAAAACGAATGCGGTGCAATCAAATAACCTTCCAATAAATCCATTGGGAGTGTTTGATAACGGCATTTTTGGAAAAACTACAGCCAATTTTGTCACACAAGTGGAATTAAAGACAGAGAACCCTACTTTTAGAGAAGTGCCTACGGTAGATAAGATAAAATCTGTGGTCTTAAATATTCCATATTATTCTACCCATATCGAGACTAAAAGTGATGGGAGTAATACCTTTGAGTTGGATTCAGTATATGGAAACATAGAAAACAAATTAAAACTTAGAGTTTATGAGAATGGGTATTATTTGAGAGATTTTGATCCTAGTGGCGGTTTTACCGATGCTCAGAAATTTTATTCTGATCAGAATGCACTTTTTAATAATGCTAAAGGACAACAATTAAATGATTCTGATTTTGCTGAGCAAAATGATCTTTTTGTTTTTAGTCCTGATGAGCTTGTGACTAGGGTAGATGGGAAGACTACGAGAGAAATTCCTGGAATGAGGCTTGATTTGAACAAACAGTTTTTTTATAATAAGATTATTGCTGGAAGTAGTAATTTGGTTAATAATAACGTCTTTAAAAATCATTTCAGAGGTCTTTATTTCCAAGTGGAAGAGATTTCCGGAAGTTCATTGGCTCTGCTCGATTTTTCAAAAGGAACGATAACTATGACTTATGAAGATAAGAAAATAAAAATCGTAAACGGTGAAGAAGTAGATGATGGTGTTCAAGAAAAGACACTCATTCTTAATTTAAAAGGGAATTCCGTAAGTCTGTTGGATTATAGTCCAACTGCAACAAGCCAGTCTTATGATAATTTGGTAGGGAATCCTGTTACGGGAGATCAGAAGCTTTATCTAAAAGGAGGCAATGGCTCTGTTGCGATGATTGATTTATTTGGAGGAGGAAACTCTCAAGAGTTGGAAACATTGCGAGCGCAGGCAATTTCAGGGAATTGGCTTATTAATGAGGCTAATTTGGTGTTTTATGCTGACCAGCCTGTAATGCAAAATAATTTTGAGCCAAAAAGGATTTATGTATATAATGCAAAAGATAACCGTCCGTTAACCGATTATCTTTTTGATGTTACGACTAATGGAGCGAAACCTAAGTATGCAAAAAGAATCTTTGATGGAATGGCAAAATTAACAGGCAATTCTGATGATACCAATAGAAGGGTGATTCAATATAAAGTAAGGATTACAGAGCATATTAAAAACGTCCTGTTTAAAGATTCTACAAATGTGCGACTAGGTGTTGCTGTTACAGAAGATATTTCAAAATCAACCAGCCTGTCGCTAAAAACGCCACAGCCGGCTTTTACTAAAGTACCTCTTTCTTCAGTGATAAATCCGCTGGGCACGGTGCTTTACGGAACTGTTCCGGTGCCAGCAAACGAAAACAAGCGCCTTAAGCTTGAAATTTATTATACTAAGCCTAACTAATACGAAAGAATTATGTGTGGAATTGTTGGATACATAGGTCATAGGGATGCCTATCCTATAATTATCAAAGGATTAAAAAGATTAGAATATAGAGGTTACGATAGCGCTGGAATCATGCTTTATGATGGTGAATCCATGAAAGTAGCTAAAACCAAAGGCAAGGTTTCTGATCTTGAAGAAAAAGCAAAAGAAATTACCCAAAACGGGAATATAGGAATTGGACATACACGTTGGGCTACTCACGGTGTTCCAAACGATGTGAACTCTCACCCGCATCTTTCTAATTCTGGAGATCTGGTAATTATCCATAACGGAATCATAGAAAATTATGAACCGCTAAAAAAAGAGCTAATCAAAAGAGGGTATGTTTTTAAATCAGATACGGATACTGAGGTATTGGTAAATCTTATTGAAGACGTACAGAAAAAAGATAATCTAAAATTAGGAAAAGCAGTTCAGATTGCCTTGAATCAGGTAGTAGGAGCTTATGCTATTGCTGTTTTTGATGTAAAGAAGCCTGACGAAATTGTTGTTGCCCGTTTAGGAAGTCCTTTGGCAATAGGAATTGGCGAAGAAGAATTTTTTATTGCTTCAGATGCTTCCCCATTTATAGAATATACATCCAATGCCATTTATCTTGAAGATGAAGAAATGGCTATTGTTAGAAAAAATAAATCTATCAAGGTACGAAAAATCAAAGATGATTCATTGGTGGATCCTTATGTTCAGGAATTGCAGATGAATCTTGAACAGATTGAAAAAGGAGGCTATGAGCATTTTATGCTGAAGGAAATCTATGAGCAGCCAAATGTAATCAAAGATACATACAGAGGAAGGCTTTTGGCAAATAAAGGAATTGTTCAAATGGCTGGTGTTGAAGATAATATTGAAAAATTCCTCAATGCAGAAAGAATCATTATTGTAGCTTGTGGAACTTCATGGCATGCCGGATTAGTTGCCGAATATATTTTTGAAGAATTTGCAAGAATTCCTGTTGAAGTGGAATATGCATCTGAATTCAGATATAGAAACCCAATTATCAATCCGAAAGATGTGGTTATTGCGATTTCTCAATCTGGGGAAACGGCAGATACGCTTGCGGCAATTAAACTGGCAAAAGAAAAAGGAGCCTTTGTTTTTGGAGTTTGTAATGTAGTAGGTTCGTCAATTTCACGCGAAACACATGCCGGTGCCTACACTCATGCCGGTCCTGAAATTGGAGTAGCTTCTACTAAAGCATTTACAACCCAGATTACGATCCTGACATTGATATCGCTTCGCCTTGCTAAAGCAAAAGGAACGATGTCTAACTCAGATTTCCATAGATATCTTCAAGAATTGGAGGTTATTCCTGAAAAAGTAGCAGAAGCATTGACTACAAACGATATTGCCAAGATGATAGCTTCTATTTATAAAGATGCTCCGAATTGTCTTTACCTGGGAAGAGGTTATAATTTCCCGGTAGCATTAGAAGGTGCTCTAAAACTAAAAGAGATATCTTATATCCATGCAGAAGGGTATCCAGCTGCGGAAATGAAACATGGTCCAATCGCTTTGATTGATGAAAAAATGCCGGTTATTGTTGTGGCTCCAAGGCAAGGACATTACGATAAAGTAGTGAGCAATATTCAGGAAATCAAATCGCGAAGCGGAAAGATTATAGCAATAGTGACAAAAGGAGATACTCAGGTTAAAGAATTAGCTGACCACGTTATCGAAATTCCTGATACAGCAGAAGCATTGACGCCTTTGTTAACAACAATTCCTTTGCAGTTATTGTCGTATCATATAGCTGTGATGAGGGGCTGTAATGTTGATCAGCCACGAAATCTGGCAAAATCTGTAACTGTGGAATAGTTAAATTTTTATATAAAATATTATCAAAAGCGAGAAATTTTCTCGCTTTTTTTATTGATACCATGCATGCATATTAAATTTATTTGTAATTTGGCTATATAAACTAACAAATTCAAACCATGAGAGTGTATCTTATTATTTTGTCATTGCTTTTCTGTGGAGCAGCCTTTGCCCAGAATTCAATTTCAGGAGTCGTTACTGATGAGACCAATCAGCCGCTTCCCGGAGTAAGCGTTAAGGTAGTTGGAGAGTCAACATCCACGGTGACGGATGTTGAAGGGAAATTCCTTCTTAGGCCAACAAAACAACCCCCGTACATGGTCGAGATTTCGAGCGTTGGTTATGCTACGCAAGCTATCGAAGTTAAGACGTCAGGACAAAAATTAGAAGTGCAGCTTTTGAATCAGGAAATTAATCTTGATGAGATAGTAGTATCGGCTTCTAGAACACCCGAAAGAATTTTGGAATCCCCGGTAACCATTGAAAGAATGGGAATCAAGGATGTCAAAAATACTTCTTCGGCAACTTTCTATGATGGTTTGGAAAACCTGAAAGAGGTGCATTTTAACACTAGTAGCTTATCGTTCAAATCTATCAACACCAGAGGGTTTGCTACTGTTGCTAACACCCGTTTCATGCAGTTAGTTGATGGGATGGATAACTCTTCGCCGGCTTTGAACTTTGTTTTAGGAAACCTGATTGGTCTTTCCGAACTTGATGTACAAAGTGTTGAATTGCTTCCGGGAGCATCTTCTGCATTGTATGGAGCGAATGCATTTAACGGAATCTTGTTCATGAACAGTAAAAGCCCGTTTGATTATGAAGGAATAAGCGTTTATGCCAGATATGGTAAAACGAATCAGAAATTGGCTGGAACCAATGATTATTATGATTTTGGTATTCGTGCGGCTCATAAGTTTTCTGATTATTTTGCAGCCAAAGCAAATTTTACCTACCTGAGAGCTACAGAGTGGATTGCGGGTGATGAAAGAAGTATGACAAATGGAGGTATTGGCCATGCAGTCAACCAAAACTATGACGGTTTGAATATTTATGGAGATGAGGTAACTACGTTTATTCCAAATGTAGGGCAAGTGAGTCGGACAGGTTATTTTGAAGAAGATATCAATGACAATTCAATCGAAAGCGTAAAAGCGGATTTTTCATTACATGTAAAGCCAATGAAAGATGATTTCGAGATAATCCTGCAGCACAAAGTAGGTATCGGAAGCACAATTTATCAAGGAGCTAACAGATATAGATTGGAGAATTTCATCATGCAACAAAGCAAGCTGGAAGTTAAAAACAGAAATTTCTTTGTTAGGGCATATATGACTACAGAAGATGCCGGAGATTCTTACGATATGCGTTTTGCGGCATGGAATGTTAACAGAGCATGGAAGTCAGATCAGGAGTGGTTTACTAATTATGCAACAGCTTATCAGCTTTCAAGTGCTGTTATGGGAGCAAACACAACGCAAGCTGCCGGAATTGCAAGACAATATGCAGATTATAATCAACTACCTGCGGCATTAGTCGGACTGCCTCAATTTGCTACACCACCAACCGGAGGACCGAGATTTATGCCGGGATCGCCAGAGTTTAAGAACGCATTGGCAACGGTAATACAAAATCCGGATCTTACTAAAGGGGCAAAATTTATCGACCAGTCACAATTATACCATGTAGATGGAAACTACAACTTCAAAGAAATCATACAGTTTGCTGAGATCCAATTGGGAGGTTCATTTAGAAGCTATAAATTAGATTCTCAAGGGACAATCTTTACAGATTTTGACGGGCCAATCAGATATGATGAATATGGTATTTATACTCAGGTTCAGAAGAAATTCATGGACGACCGCCTGAAATTTACAGGTTCGATTCGTTATGACAAATCTCAGAATTTTGACGGACAGTATTCTCCAAGAGTCTCTTTCGTATATTCTGCCGGAGAAAGAAAAAATCACAATTTCAGAGTGTCATTCCAGACAGGTTTCAGAAACCCTACAACTCAGGATCAATACATTGGTTTGGATTTAGGACCGTTTGCATTGGTGGGTTCTGCTAAAGATAACTTAGACCGTTTTGTCGAAACTTTAAATGTAAGTCCGGCTGGGCAGCTTATCCCTGGTGTTGGGCCTACAGTAAATTTTTCGGGTGCTAAAGCCTATAATTCTGACGTGTATTCAGTGCCGTCAGTACAGGCGTTTGCATTATCGCAAAACCCGGCCGATTTAGAGGTTGTAAATATCAAATTGGTAAAGCCGGAACAAGTAAAAGCATTTGAAGTAGGTTACAAATCAGTTACTGATAATGGTATTGCTATTGATTTGAATGCTTACTATAATATTTACAATGATTTCATGAGTACCTCCCGTGTAATTGTTCCTTATTATGGAGTAGTAACAGCGAATCCGGCTTCTGACTCAAATGTGGTTCAGGCTTTATTGAATGGTGACCGCAGAGTATACCAGGTATACACTAATACTACAGAAAATGTAACTTCTTTAGGTTTTGGTGCAGGATTGTCTAAAAAAATCTATAAAGATTTTGAATTTGGAATCAATTACAATTACGCTCAGTTTGATTTTGACCAGGCAAAGGATCCTTCTTTTATAGCTGGTTTCAACACGCCTAAGCATAGAGTAAAAGCCTCTCTTGGGAACCAGAATCTATTCAAGAATTTCGGATTTAACCTTAATGCAAGATGGAGTGATGAATATTTATGGCAGTCTTCTTTTGCTGACGGTATGATTCCGGCGGTGACGGTTTTTGATGCTCAAATGAATTATGCAGTTCCGTCTATGAAATCGATATTTAAAATAAGTGCATCGAATCTTTTTGGAAACGATTATCTTCAGGTGATTGGAGCTGGACGAATCGGACAGCAGTATTTAGTTTCTTGGATTATCAATCCTTAAAAAAATCAAGGCTAACGTTATAAAAATACAATTATGATAAAAAATTTCAAATGGCTGCTTTTAGCTTCGTTGAGCTTAAGCATTGCCTGCTCAGATGACGACTCGGATTCTACAGGACAAGTTCCTGTTTCGCCGGGATCAGCCGATTTTTCAAAATATATTGCTTTAGGTGATTCTTTTGCGGCTGGATATAGTGATAATGCACTGTTTAAAAAAGGTCAGGAAAATGCATATACTACCATATTGGCACAGCAATTTCAATTAGTTGGTGGAGGTGCATTTGCGGTTCCTTATATGAATGATAACATTGGTGGATTGTTATTTGGTGGAACTCCAAATCCTTCCTTTGGACCAAGAATTTATCTTCAAGGGTTTTTAAATGCTTCAACACCAAATGTGCAGCCGGTGACTGGACCTCCAACAACAGAGGTTTTTTCACATTTGACAGGATCGTTCAATAATCTTGGTCTTCCAGGAGCAAAAAGTTATCACTTGTTAATTCCTGGTTATGGAAATCCGGCAGGTTTGGCAACGAACCCGCCTACTTCAAATCCATATTTTGTGAGATTTGCATCTGCACCGGGTACATCGGTTATTGCCGATGCTGTTGCTCAAAGTCCGACCTTCTTCTCTCTATGGATTGGAGGAAATGACGTATTGGGCTATGCAAGTTCAGGAGGAGTTGGAGTTAATCAAACCGGAAATCTAAATCCCGCAACTTACGGCTCAAATGATATTACAGATCCTACGGTTTTTGAAAATGCTTACAATAATTTAGTAAATACATTAACTGCAAATGGTGCAAAAGGAGTAGTGGCAAATCTTCCTTATATCAATACGCTTCCTTATTTTACGACAGTTCCTTATAATCCGGTTCCGGCTTTGCCGCCGGCTAATGCGGCGCAGCTAAATCAGATTTTTGGGGCAATCAATCAGATTGCTGCTGCGGGCAATATGCCTGCCAGATTTAGTGTCCTAACAGCTGATGATGGTAATCCTGCAACTGTAGAAGCGACTAATCCGCTACTTATTATTGATGAGACTTTGCAAAACCTGGCTACGCCAATAGCAAGTGCGCTGACTCCGGTATTGGGAGCGCAAACGGCAACTTTCGTGGGGAATTTATATGGAAGAGCACGCCATGCGAAAAAGGTGGTGCCTACACCACAGAATCCTGATGTAGTGCCTTTTGTTGATTATGTACTCTTGCCAACAAGAGCTCTTATAGGAACAATCCAGGCTGGTGTGCCGGCTCCTTTCAATACGGTAGGTGTGACATATCCGCTTCAGGATGGTGCCGTATTGACCAATGCTGAAGTAGCAGAGGTAAGGACGGCTACTGATGCATACAATACTACTATCCAAAACGCAGCTAGTACCAAAGGCCTGGCGCTTGTAGATACAAAAGCGATAATGACGCAACTGCTTAATGGCGGAATTCGTTTTGGAAACTATCATATGACGGCCAGCTATATCACCGGAGGAACGTTTTCTTTAGACGGGATTCATCCATCAGCAAGAGGTTATGCATACCTGGCAAACCAGTTTCTTAAGGCTATAGGAGCGACATACGGCTCTTCGATTCCGGAAGTTAATCCTGGAAATTACCAGATCCAATATCCGCAATCGCTGAACTAAAATAAATTTGTAGAATATAAAAGCCATTGTGCGAAAGTACAATGGCTTTTTTGTTTTCGGAATTCTGCATACTTGTTGTCGTAATATTCATTAAACAGACAATCCTATATTTTTTTCGTATTTTTTTATAAAAAGATTATTAAATTTTCATTTTTAAAACTATCTTTGCGCTCTGAAAAAAGAGGTGTTTTTCATAAACCTAAATAGCTATTTAATAAATACATAAGTAATGTCAAAAGTAATAGGAAAAGTTGCTCAAATCATTGGTCCGGTAGTTGACGTAGTTTTCAACGGAAAGGATGTTGAACTTCCAAAAATTTATGATTCGTTAGAAATCACTAAAAAAGACGGTACACTACTAGTACTTGAAGTACAGTCTCACATTGGAGAAAACACTGTTCGTACAATCTCTATGGACTCTACAGATGGTTTAAGCAGAGGCTATGAAGTTGTTGGTACAGGAAACCCAATCAAAATGCCGGTAGGTCCAGATGTTTACGGTCGTTTATTCAACGTAATCGGAGATGCTATCGATGGTTTGGGAGATTTGCCAAAAGATGGTGATAACGGATTGTCTATTCACCGTCAGGCACCAAAATTTGAAGATTTATCTACATCTTCTGAAGTTTTATTCACAGGTATTAAAGTAATCGATTTGATTGAGCCTTATGCAAAAGGAGGAAAAATTGGATTATTTGGTGGTGCCGGTGTTGGTAAAACAGTATTGATTCAGGAGTTGATTAACAATATTGCAAAAGGTCACGGTGGACTTTCAGTATTCGCAGGAGTAGGTGAAAGAACACGTGAAGGAAATGACTTACTTCGTGAGATGTTGGAGTCAGGAATTATCAAATATGGTGAGGAGTTCATGCATTCTATGGAAAATGGAGGATGGGACTTGTCTAAAGTTGATAAAGTAGGAATGAGAGAATCTAAAGCAACTTTCGTTTTCGGTCAGATGAATGAGCCACCAGGAGCTCGTGCTCGTGTAGCACTTTCTGGTCTTTCAATCGCTGAGTATTTCCGTGACGGAGCTGGTTCAGATCAAGGAAAAGACGTTCTTTTCTTCGTTGACAACATCTTCCGTTTTACACAAGCAGGTTCTGAGGTATCAGCTCTTTTAGGACGTATGCCTTCTGCGGTAGGTTACCAACCAACATTAGCAACAGAAATGGGTGCGATGCAAGAGCGTATCACATCTACAAATAAAGGATCTATTACATCTGTACAGGCGGTTTACGTTCCTGCGGATGACTTAACAGATCCGGCTCCGGCAACAACGTTTGCCCACTTGGATGCAACAACAGTATTGTCTCGTAAAATTGCCGAGCTAGGGATCTACCCAGCTGTGGATCCGTTGGATTCTACTTCAAGAATCTTGACACCACACATTTTAGGTGATGAGCACTACGACTGTGCACAAAGAGTAAAAGAGATTCTTCAAAAATACAAGCAGTTGCAAGATATTATCGCGATTCTTGGTATGGAAGAGCTTTCTGAAGAAGATAAGCTATCAGTATCAAGAGCTCGTCGTGTTCAACGTTTCTTGTCTCAGCCTTTCCACGTAGCAGAACAGTTTACAGGTATTCCAGGAGTTTTGGTTGATATTAAAGATACTATCAAAGGATTCAACATGATCATTGATGGTGAATTAGACCACCTTCCAGAAGCAGCTTTCAACTTGAAAGGAACTATCGAAGACGTTATCGAAGCTGGACAAAAAATGTTAGCTGAAGCTTAATAAAAATTATGAATTACGAATTATGGATTAGGAATTTCTAATCGTAATTCGTAATTTGAAATTCATAATTAGAAAGAAAACTATGTATTTAGAAATTATATCGCCAGAAGCAAAATTATTTTCAGGAACAGTGACTTCAGTTACGGTTCCGGGTGTTGATGGAGAATTCCAAATGCTGAATCATCACGCTGCAATTATCTCTATCCTTGCAAAAGGAGATATTAAAATTGCTGCTGACAGCTTTAATTTTCCAAAAGAAGCAGAAGGCAAGTTCTTTTTAGGAAACGATAAAAGATATCATTTGTCGATCGAATCAGGAACATTAGAAATGAACGACAATAAGATCAATATTCTAGTAGAATAATCTGATTTTATTCCAATATAAAAGCCCGGCAATTGCCGGGCTTTTTGTTTTGCGTCTCTGCGCCTTTGCGTGAAAATAATTGCTCGCAAAGGCGCAGAGACACAAATAGATTTTTTGGAGTAGGTATTCTTCATGTTTTATACTATTTGATGTAAATTTCTTATACGCGGAAATGCCTAAGCACATGACTTTCAAACAGCATAAAAGTTGCTTACATTTGCCAATATGAAACGCTTCTCAAAATCATTACAACAAAAAATTGAGCAAAGGAAACAGAGCAATTCGTTTAGGGTCTTGCCTGAGCCAAACAATTTGTTGGATTTTGCTTCTAATGATTACCTGGGATTTTCAAAGTCTGAAATAATCTTCAAGCAGACACACCAATATCTTCTGGATCACGGAATAATTCAAAATGGTGCTACGGGTTCGAGACTTTTATCAGGCAACCATGCTCTTTATAAAGTGTTAGAAGAACATATTGCCCGTTTCCATAACTCTGAAACTGCATTAGTCTTTAATTCAGGCTATGATGCTAATTTGGGTTTTTTCAGTTCTGTTCCGCAACGTAATGATTTTATTCTGTATGATGAGTATAGCCATGCCTCGATACGGGATGGGATTCGGCTTTCTAATGCCCGATCGTTTAAATTCGGACATAATGATCTGGATGAATTAGAAACTTTGATTTTAAAATATAAATCAGAAAATTCAGAGATTTATATTGTTACGGAATCTGTTTTTTCTATGGATGGTGACTCGCCAGATATAGAAAAACTTGCTCGGATTTCAGAGCAACACGGCTGCTTTTTGGTTATTGATGAAGCCCATGCTTTAGGTGTTTTTGGAGAAGCCGGCCGCGGATTGATACAAGATTTGGGCGTGCAGGATAAGATTTTTGCCAGAATCATGACTTTTGGAAAAGGATTGGGTGCACACGGAGCTGCAGTTTTAGGCTCTAAAGAGCTAAAAGATTTCCTTATAAATTTTGCACGGAGCTTTATTTATACAACTGCCTTGCCGGCTCATTCTGTAGCCGGAATTTTAATCGCCTATAAAAATCTGGAAACCCAAAAAGCAGAAATCGAAAAATTGCGAAATAATATACTGCATTTCAATCAGGAGAAACAGCGCATAGGTTTGAAACCGGTGTTTGTCCGGAACAAATCAGCCATACAATCAGCCATAATACCAGGCAATGAAAAAGTAAAAATGATTGCAAGAAAATTGCAGGAGAACGGATTTGATGTCAAAGCAATTCTTTCGCCTACAGTACCAGAAAATCAGGAAAGGCTCCGGTTTTGCCTCCACAGTTTTAATACCGGAGAAGAAATTACGAAAGTTTTGGAAACGCTAGCTAACTGCTTGTTTTAGGCTTTTGGCGCTTAAACCATTGTGCGTCTTCTTCTCCAAACAGATAGGCATACGGTTCTGTGTCCGGACTCAATTCAAACAGCTTTTTTAATATAGCAATTGTAGGTATAATCAGGATCATTCCTACTACTCCCCAAATTGCTCCTCCAATCAACAACCCTAAAAACGTGACAAATGCATTCAAATTTACATTGGCGCCTGTAATTTTAGGTGTCAGGAAACTACCTTCCATAAGTTGGATTATTGTAAAAGCCACTATAACTGCAAAAGGATAGAATAAGCTGTCCTTGGTTAGCAATGCATAAACAAACGGCATTAAGGCACCCATAAATGGCCCTACATAAGGAATAATGTTCAGCAGTCCGGCAATCATTCCAAAAAAGATGGCATGCTTGATTCCTAAAGCAAATAAAACAGCCGTATTTACGATTCCTAGAATAATCATTACTTTTCCGGCGCCTATAATATAAGCATGGACAATTTTCCGCATAGAAACCATATGCTCCATGAGTACTTTGTTACGCTGTTTATCAAATACCTTCGTAACAAAAACCGCAAGGTGATCTCTGTAAATCAGTAAGAAAAAGATAAAAACCGGCAAAAGGATAATGTTGGACAAGGTTCCGATTGTGGTGAAAAGTAGCTCAGATAAGTTTGTGTTTCCGGACTGGATAAAATCCATGACTTTTTTCATCTGAAAACCATTTCCCATCCCAATATCATAACCAATGAATTCTTGAACACTTGTATTTATTTTTATAGCGAAATTATTCAGACTTTCTTCCATATTTGTTTCCACGTCATTTGTAAAACTCTGCAATTGAGAAACAATAAAGAAAATTAATCCTGAAGCTAAAAGTATAATAACAAGCAGCGCGATAAATGCACTCAGTGACCTTGGAATTTTCCATCCTTCGAGACGATTGCAAAATGAAGTCATGAGCATGGCTATATAGCCTGAAACAAGTAAAGGAACCAGTATTGCCTTGGCCATTATCATAAAAAAAATAATTATGATAATCAGTAAGGAAATATAGACGGTTTTTATGTAAGACGGGACTTTTGCTACGGGCATACTGTTCAGGTTATGAAGTTATTTCTTTCAAATTTAGCAATTAAAAAAGCGGTTACTTTCAAAAACTATAATAAAATCTTACGGAATTCACATGTTTTGAGGCTATTATAAGAGGAGAAATTATAAATTGTAGGTTTGTCGGGGAAATTAATCTCATGTCGTACCTTTGAAACTATTCAATCTGCATTAGGAATATATACTATAATATGAAAATTTTTGTCACAGGAATAGGAACCGATGTAGGCAAGACAATTGCTTCTGCAATTATTACTGAAAGCCTGGAGGCTGATTATTGGAAACCAATTCAAGCCGGTGATGCCGATAATTCAGACAGTCATAAATTAGAAAGGCTGCTTACTAATTCAAAAACCAAAATCCATCCCAACAGCTATTTGTTACAGACGCCGGCAAGTCCGCATTTTGCAGCAGATAAGGAAGGCATAACCATTGAATTAAAAAACATAAAGGAACCCAAAACAAAAAAAAATCTTGTAATTGAAGGAGCTGGTGGCGTTTTTGTGCCTTTGAATGAAAAAGATACTGTCATGGATCTGATTCAGAAAGAATACAAAGTTATAATCGTTTCAAGGCATTATTTGGGAAGTATCAATCATACGCTCCTGACTGTTGCAGCACTAAGAGACAAAAAACTTGATATTGCAGGAATTGTATTCAATGGTAATGAAAATAAAGCCACTGAAGAAATCATACTAAGCAAAACAGGATTAAAATGTATCGGCAGAATTGAGGACGAGCCTTATTTTGATAAAAACGTAATTCGTGACTATGCGGATCTGTTTTTCGATAATTTGAAAGCCTTATAAAAGAATAACAAATGACACTTTCAGAAAGAGACCAGCAGTATAATTGGCATCCGTATACACAACATAAGCTAACAAAGCCAGCCATTGCAATCACAAAAGGCGAAGGCGCTTTATTGTGGGATGAAAATGGAAAAGAATATATAGATGCGATTGCTTCCTGGTGGGTAAATCCTTACGGACATAGTAACCGATTTATAGCCGATGCGATTTATAAACAACTTACTTCGCTCGAACACGTTTTATTTGGCGGATTTACACATGAACCGGCTGTACTGCTTTCAGAAAAGCTTATGGGAATCTTACCGGACAACCAGAAAAAAATATTTTATTCAGACAATGGCTCGACTGCTGTTGAAGTGGCTTTGAAAGTAGCTTTGCAATATTTTTATAATAGAGGTGAAAAACGGACTAAGATTATTGCTTTTGAAAATGCTTTCCACGGAGATACATTTGCTGCTATGGCGGCAAGCGGAATTTCTTTTTTCACAGAAGCTTTCCGAGGTTCGCTGATTGAGGTGGTTCGCATTCCCGTTCCCGTAAAAGGTAACGAGCAAGAATCTTTTGAAACTTTAGAAAAACTCGCCAAAACAAATGAATTTGCAGCTTTCATTTTTGAACCGTTAGTACAAGGTGCGGCTGGAATGGTGATGTATGAAACTTTTGCTTTGGATAAGCTAATGACTATCTGTAAAGAAAATGAAGTTTTTACCATTGCGGATGAAGTCATGACTGGTTTTGGCAAAACCGGACAGAATTTTGCCTGTGATTATCTTGAAAATGCGCCCGACATGATGTGTCTTTCAAAAGCCTTGACTGGCGGGACAATCCCAATGGCGATTACAACATTTACCCAAGAATTATTCGATGGATTTTACAGTGATGATGTCAATAAAGCATTATTTCACGGACATACCTTTACTGCAAATCCTACAGGTTGTGCCGCTGCTTTAGCGAGTTTGGAGTTGCTTCAAAGCAAAGAAATGCAACATAATATTCAGAGAGTACACCAAAAACATAAGGAGTTTCAGGAAAAAATCAGCAGCCATCCAAGAGTAAAGGAAACAAGAACTCTGGGAGTGATTTTTGCTTTGGAAATTGAAACGGAAACTTCAGAGAGCTATTATGGCGATTTCAGGAACAAGCTGTATGATTTTTTTATAAATCAGGGCATCGTGCTGCGTCCTGTTGGGAATATTGTCTATATACTGCCGCCTTATATCATTTCGGATAAGCAATTGGAAAAAGTATATTCCGTTGTGGAAGAAGCCTTAGAAATAGTTTAAATTTGTCCTGAAAACAATTCTGGCAAGGTTTTTATCTTGTCAGAACAAAATGATTCTGTTTTGTCTCAAAAAATAGCCATCACGTCCTTATCTTCCATTTCGCCTCTGGGAAATTCTCCTGAGCTGATCTGGCAGAATTATCTAAACGGAGAAACTCTAATTGCAGAACATCCGGTAGGAAATAGTAAGGCTTTGGCGGCGGTACTTCCCGACTATCTTAAAGAGGAAATTGCAAGGCTGAAAGACTCTGAGAGTAAATATAAAAACCTGGATGATTCTGTTTTATACGCCATTCTGGCTTCCCGAAAAGCTATTGAAAATTCAGGATGGAAGCAAGGTGATGATTTCGGTATCAACATAGGTTCTTCCCGAGGATCTACCCAATTATTTGAAAAGCATTTTCAGGAATTTCTGGAAACTGGAAAAACACATACTTTGGCTTCGCCAACCACCACTTTGGGCAATATTTCTTCTTGGATAGCCCATGATCTTAACAGTCGCGGACCAGAAATTTCACATTCCATAACGTGTTCAACGGCTTTGCATGCTGTGCTTAATGGTGTAGCCTGGCTGCGCTCCGGTATGGCAGAAAAGTTTTTGGTAGGAGGCAGCGAGGCACCACTTACGGCATTTACTATTGCTCAAATGAATGCCTTGAAAATCTATTCTAAAAGTCAGGATCAATTTCCTTGCCGGGCGTTTGATATGGCAAAGAATCAAAATTCTATGGTTTTAGGAGAAGGAGCATCTGTTGCTTGTCTTGAAATAGGAGTAAAGCAAAATGCCCTGGCGTATATTGAAGGAATTGGCTATGCGACTGAAGTTTTAGAACACAGTATTTCTATTTCTGCAGAAGCCCAATGTTTCCAAAAGTCGATGGCAATGGCTTTAGGTACAACAGATAGTAAAGATGTGGATGCGATAGTTATGCATGCGCCGGGAACTATAAAAGGAGATTCTTCAGAGCTAAAAGCAATTGAACTGTTATTTGGAAATAATCTGCCAATGCTAACGACAAACAAATGGAAAATCGGACATACTTTTGGAGCTTCAGGAATGTTGAGCATTGAAATGGCTCTGCTGATGATGCAGCACCAAAAATTTATTGAGGTGCCGTTTGCAGAAAACCAAAAAGAAAAAAAACCAATCAATAAAGTATTAATTAATGCTGTTGGTTTTGGAGGTAATGCTGTCAGCATATTGCTCTCAAGGCCTTAAACGAAAAAATCCCATAAACAAGATCGTTGCTTATGGGATTCTGATGTGAATTATCTAGTCTTAATTCATGATGATTTTTTTGGAAACCGTCTGGTTGTCATCCAAAGTTATTTTTGCTACAACTACTTGAGTTCCTACATTGATTCCTGTAGTTGTGAATTCATTATTGTTAACTCCTTTCTTGAAGAAGATTTCTTTACCTGTCAAATCAAGAACCTGAACGCTATCAATTGTGAAGTTATCTGCTTTGATGGCAATCTGATCTCCTTTTTTGTACACGATGATGTCGTTTGCATTTACTTTAGGAGTGTCAATTCCAAGAGCCTCATTTACATAACGGATTTCAAATCTTGAATTGAAAGTTCCAGCAGTAGTTGAAAAATAATATCTGTCATTCTTGATGTTGTGTACAGTATTTGTCAATCTGTCTACTAAGAAAACTTTTTGATCTTCAAATAAACCGTCAACACTTTCAATTCCGATGCTGTAATCACCAGCAGTAGCAGCCATAAATCCTAATGGAACAACATCTGCAGTGCTGAATGGTAATGATCTACCTTGGATAACCAATTTGTTCGTATCAAGCAAAGAATAAAGAGCAGTTCCAGAAGCGTATGTTATTCCATCATAAGCATCGTCCATAGCATTTGTTGCCCCGGTAACATAACCTACAAGAATTTCATTGTAAGCTCCTGCTGCATTTGTGATATTCAACCACAATCTATTTTTCTCAATAGTAACTTCTTCTCCATTTTCACTTCCATTTTCGCTGCTTTGAGTAGCGTTAGAATTGCTGTTTCTGTAGAATTGTCCATTACCAGCAGTTTGAGTTACTCTCATAGCGTTGTTGAAAACGATGCTACCGCTAGTTTTTCCTTCTACGAAAAATCCTTGACCAGAAGCAATATTTCCTTTGAATTTATTTGAAGGAGTATTTCCGCAAGTCGTACAGTTGTTTGTTTCACCACTACCTGTAGCTCCTGTAGCATTGTAAGAAATGTAGCTTGCAGGATTGTAGTTGTATATTCCGTTAGTATCAGGAGTTGAGCTTACGGCAATATTATGTGTCCAGAAATAGAATGTTCCTTTAATAATACCTTTGTTTGCTTCATAGAATTTATCTGCGCTGATAGCTGATGGATATGGATTTCCGATTAGGTTTGATTTTAATGTTGTACCTATCTTCGTATCGATTTTTTTCACTCCGTTATTTGGAGCTCCAATGAATTTTGTTTCAAAAATAACCGGAGCTGTAAGTGAATATTGTTGAGGAGCTCTCACAATATATCCTTTACCGGTTTCCATTGCTGTTGTTCCGTTCATTTCAGTAACCCACCCGTTTCCGGCAGCATTGTAGCTTAGGTATTTGTCAGCTAATGTGTTTGGAGACAAATCACGCAATGTCCAGTCTGCAGCAGCTACAGGAGACGACCAGTATGTAAAGTCGTAACGAGTAACCGGAGTTGTATTTCTTCTTACTGTTATTTTTCCGCTGTTTGCAGCGTTGTCATTAACCTGTATAAGGCTTGCATTATTTTCTACTATAACATTCGCAGTTGGAGCAACAACTAATTCATTTTGTACAATCAGGTTTACACCAGAATTTACTTTTAGAGTTTTGTTAGTGTTTACTTTACAAGAACAAACATCAAGATTACTGTTCAATTGCAAATCACCATCTACTACGATTGCAGCTCCGTCAGGAGAAGTACTCCATGAAGTTCCGTTATAAACAGCATTGATTGGAGTTAAAGATAGTTTCACGTTAGCAGAACCGGCAACTTCTCTTGTGACTACTTCAATAGTAGAGTTGCTGTTAAGAGCATAAGTTCCTACTACAGTTGGTGTAGGATTTTCACCGCTCCATCCGCTGTTGTAAAATACAACTGTTCCATTAACATAAACTCTTGTTTCATCATCCCAATTGTCCATAGTAAGTTGGTATTTTCCGCAAGCGAATCCTTTTCTTTTATGAATCATTGTAAAATCGTCTACACGAACAGGACATCCAACCCATCCAGCTGAATAAGAAGGAGAGGTTTCTTTATTCCAACCATTATTAGCCATGTCTTGAGTGTTCAATCCCAAAGTATTCTGAGTATAATATCCTGCATAATCAGCTAATGTAGGAGTCATGCTTCCAACATTATAACCATATACATTCCATGCATTGTTTCCAAATGCTGTTGGATCTCCAGATGGCGTTGTTATTGTTACAGCTACAGTCACACCACTTGTTGGTGTAGAACATGGCGTAGAGTTGATTCTTCTAACCCAGTATGTTGTTGTAGCGCTAGGAGAAACAGTGATTGAAGCTCCTGAACCAGAAATAATGTTAGAACCTATTGCAGATCCTGTTCCCCATTGGTATGTTGAACCTGAACCTCCGTTAGCAGTCAATGTAGTTGATCCGCCAGCACACAATGTAAGAACTCCTGTGATAGATGTAGGAGCTACTGCAGTTCCTGTAGCCACAGTAATTTGCAATGTCAATCCTGTAGTTGTAAAATTACATGGAGCAGCACCTTTTCTTCTAACCCAGTATGTTGTCGTTGCTGTTGGAGAAACAGTGATTGAAGCACCTGTACCAGAAATAACATTTGAACCTATTGTTGTTCCTGTTCCCCACTCATAAGTACTTGTATTTACACTTCCACCACCAGCTGTCAAAGTAACTGAGTTACCAGAACAGATAGTATTGCTGGTTGCGTTTGAAGTTAATGTTGTTGGAGCTGTTGGTGAATTAGCACAAGTATAATTGAAAGATACTTGAGAATCTCCGTTTTTTTCATAATACTCCAAAACAAAATTTACTGTTGTCGCACTTGAAAATGTTTTTGTAACTGAGCCAGAAGTATATCCATGGTCAGCCCAGTCACTGATTGAATATCCTGATTCTCCGTTGATTTTTAATCTGTATCCGTCATCTCCACCAACTGTAAAAGTATAAGTTCCAGCTGGGAAGGTTTTAGTCATTTTGTATATGGTATAGAAATTATCAGTTGGCTGTTGGCAAAGAACTGTTGTCAATCCAGCTACTGCACCTGAACCTACATTTCTATCGAAAGTTTCGTTTTCAGTAACATATCCTAAATAAGTTGTAGCTGCAGGAGTTCCAGAGTAAGAGTAAACATAACCATTCCAAGAACCGTTAGGTGAAACTGAAGGATTTCCTTGTGGCGTACAAGCTGCTGTAACAGTTCCAGTTATTGCCGGACCTGAAGCATTGTGTGAAGATGGTGCACTGTCGTTATAACCGTGTTTTATTCTAATTCTTGGGCCATCCCACCATTGGTCAAGTCTTCCGAAAAATGCGATTCTAATGTAAACTGTTTCACCAGACTGTACAGTTATTCCTGTCAATGGAACAGAAATAGCATTGAAGGTTTTATTAGATGTATTTAAACTGTTGTTTGTGTAAACTAGAGTTCCGTTTGATGGAAAGCTTGCATCTTTTGAGTAATATACCTGCATTCTTGACATACCATTTGAATCATAATTTTGGTATTCAAAATTAAATTGATTCAAATCGATCTTGTTACCGCTATTAGCAGAAATTGATACTTGTATGTATTTTGAATAATCTGGCGTAGTTGAATAAGGCCATGTAGAGGTAAGGAAAGCATTTCCGTTGTTGTTCCAGTTGTCAACTGAAAAATTTACGTTTGATCCTGTAATATTTCCTGCAGAAATATTTGAAGCTATTACATAAGGGCTAGCTTGCAGATTAGCTCCATCCCAACGTACTAAAGTTGTTTGTGAAAAACCAAAAACAGGTAGTAATAAAACGAATAACAAAAACATTTTTTTCATAGGTCAAGCAGTGTTTATTCTGATAGGGTGAGGCAAATGTATGTCCAGGTTATCTATCAAAAGAAGCTTTCAAAGGCCTATTTTTCAGGTTTTCGATGACGTGTATTCTTTCATCGGCGAAATGCAGAAATCAACGAAAACGTTTTCGTAAAAAACGTAAGAAAAAACTTTATTTTTAAAAAAAATGGTGTGAAAATGAAGGAATAAGGCTTAGTCTAATTTTTCCAATTCGATTGCTTTTTCATAAACGAGGTTGCTTTCGAATCCTTTTCGGAGAAAAAAATCGCAGAATTTTTTTCGTTTTTTTAAAGTGTTTTTTTCAAGAATTGTATCCCAGAATTTTTCAGTAGAAAAATGAAAAGTGTCGAGATATTCGTCCGCAATTTCTTTTAGGGCAGTTTCAATATTGTATTTAGATATGTTTCTAAATTTCAACTCATTAACGATTCTAATCTTTCCCCAATGTTTGATTCTATGTTTGCCGCGTGCAAAACTACAGGCAAAACGTTCTTCATTAAGAAAATTATTTTCAATCAGATGAACAATTGCGGAGTCGATTACTGATTGTGAAGTGGTTAGTGTTTTTAGTTTTTGTAGAATTTCCTCGTGGCAACGCTCCTGGTAGGCACAATAGATCTCAGCCTTTTTGATAATTTCTTCCGGAGTATAACTTTTCTGTTCGGGTTTTTGGCGCATGAGAAATTGTTTAACGGTTATAAAAGTATAAAAGATATTGTTCTGACGTAAAGTTTTTGGGACATAAATAATTCGGATTATCTGGGATACTTTATTCTAATACGAAATACAACAGAAAAAATATTTGTTTATATTTAACAAAAATTTTACATATAAAGTTTTGATATACAGTGATATATCAAGTAAAGAAATATACCTGGACCCTTTTTAAAAACACTATGCGTATGAAACATTTCTATTTTTTATTCTTCCCTTTTTTGTGCATGGCACAAGCGCCTGTTATCGAGTGGCAAAAATCATTAGGCGGCTCCGGTAATGATTTTGCCAACTCTGTCCAACAAACAGCAGATGGAGGTTATATTGTTGCTGGATATACTTCTTCCAATGATGGTGATGTTTCCGGTAATCACGGTGGAGACGATATCTGGGTCGTAAAACTGACCGCAACAGGTGCAGTAGCCTGGAGCAGAACATTAGGCGGCTCCGGAAACGAGGTAGCCAATTATGTTCAGCAAACGGCGGATGGCGGTTATGTCATTGCCGGAACCACCTTTTCTAATGATGGAGACGTTACAAGAAACCAAGGAAATAGTGATGCCTGGGTAATAAAACTTGATAATGCAGGTGCTATTCAATGGCAGAAAACATTTGGCGGATATCATATTGATGTTGCCACTTCTGTCCGACAAGAGGCCGATGGAGGCTATATTGTAGGATGTTATACGATATCTGAAAATACTGGCGATGTTATCGGAAACAAAGGAGGAACCGATTGTTGGATAGTGAAGCTGACTTCAACCGGCAACATAGATTGGAGCCTGTGTTTGGGAGGACGAAGTGAAGAATTTGCTCGTGCTGTACAACCAACGGCAGATGGAGGTTATGTGATGGGCGGTTATACTTCGTCTGTAGATGGAGATGTTTCGGGAAATCATGGGAGTATTGATTATTGGGTAGTGAAACTAGATAATATACAGGAAGTCCAATGGAAAAAAACATACGGAGGAACTGGTTCGGATATACTTACTTCAATTGTTCAGACCACTGATGGAGGCTATATCGTTGCCGGGCATGTGTATTCCCAGGATGGAGATATTGCAGGTTCGGGTTTCCACGGTCCTCTTTTTGATGATTATTGGGTAGTGAAACTAAGCAGTACAGGTGCAATACAGTGGAAGAAAGCATTGGGAGGCTACGGCAATGATCTTGCCCAATCTGTACAGCAGACAGCAGATGGAGGTTACATAGTGTTTGGATATGTCACGAGTAACGATGGTGATGTTTCTGGAAACAACGGATATATGAATTATTGGGTTGTAAAACTCAGCAGTCAGGGAGTGATCCAGTGGCAAAAAGCCTTAGGAGGCAGCGGTCAAGAAGGATTTAACGCTATTCCCTATGCAGTAGATGGTGCTCATTCTATCCAGCAAACAACAGATTTGGGATATATATTGGCAGGATATTCAAAATCGAATGATGGTGATGTTTCCGGAAATCACGGCGGCTTTGATTACTGGATAGTAAAACTTGCAAATCCTTTGGGTACAGACAATTTTTTATCTGAAAGTGTCAGTGTCTATCCCAATCCCGCTTCAGAACGTGTTTTCGTAAGCACAGGAGCAAATTCCCAACTAGGGCAATTGTCGCTTTACGGCCTGCTTGGACAACTTATACGCACAACAAAAGAAAATTCAATTTCAGTTTCCGAACTTCCTAAAGGTGTTTATTTCCTTCAGGTAAAGACAGACAAAGGGGAGGTTACCAAAAAGATTGTGGTGGAATAAATAGTTGGAACCTAAATTAGAAAAGGATTACCAAAAGTAAAGTAGTTGATTCATTATTGTAACGGATTTGCAATTCGTCCTAATTAAGTAAAAATGGAAGATAAGGTTTATAATTGGTTGGTGAAAAAAGGAAATATCTTAATTCAAAAAAACGGAGATTGTATTGCTCTGAAATTGAATTACGAGAATGGTGACTGTTGTTTGCTAACGTCTTCTGATACACATGAAATAATTGAATTATTGACGAACATTTCAAAACAGATTTGGGAAGATCCTGATTATGAAAGAAAACCGTATACAAACCAACTTCATAAGAAAACTGAAAACGAATATTGTTGGGAAATTGAAGATTCACAACTTCTATTAAAATATAACGATACTGAAGATGTCATAGAAATTAAATGTAAAGGAAATAACAGCCTGAATTTAGAAATTAATTATGCCGTTGAGATAATACAAATTTTGGAACATTTAAGTAAATAGGAATAATTCGTGTGAATGACTATGGTTTATAATAAACAATCATAAAATGGCTCTTATTTGGTTGGGTTTCTAAAAAAGGATAAAAAACCAGCTGTTTGCTGGTTAGTTTGAAATATTCAAATTTTTATGTGTCCTCACAATTGCCTGTTCATTTTTATAATCAATCCAGGATTGTCCTTTCCATTTTCGCATCAGGTTGTCAAAGTTTCTCATGATAAAGATGTTGTAGGCAGCCTTTCCTAAATTGGTTATTTTTCTTGGAAAGGCACGAAGACTCATTGAGAATCCGGGAGTCAAATATTTCATATAGTGCCAATAACCTTCAGGCATATAGAGCATTTCGCCATGTTCCAGGTTGCATATCAGTCCATTGGCTTTTTTTAATGCCGGCCATTTTTCTAAATCCGGATTGTCAAAATCGATATCTTCTCTTGAGATTAAAGCATGCGGTACTTTATACAGATAAGGTGTTTGGTCTGGAGCAAAAAGGATGCATTGCTTTTTTCCATGAAAGTGGAAATGAAGAATATTCGAATAGTCGATGTCGTAATGTATAAAGACTTTTGAGTTTTCTCCTCCAAAGAAAAGCATAGGAAGTTGCTTGACTAGTTTAAGCCCAATATCGGGCCATTTAAAGTCTGATTTTAACGAAGGCACTTCCTTCATGAGGTTATACAGAAAAATTCTATAATTGGTAGGCTTGGTTTGTAGAAGGTCAATATAGTCTGCCATTTTCATTTTGGCATGAGCTTCATTAAAACCATCCTTGTGTGTTACCGGGCGGTCATCATATAAAGGAACCGTTTTATCTCCAGCTATTTCCCTGATATAATTGAGTTTCCATTTTTCGTATGCCGGCCAGTCTTCTGTCAGCTTTTCGATGACCAATGGTTTTTGTTTTTTTACATAATTAGTATAGAAATCCTCTTTTGAGATAGTCTTTACACGCTCAATTTCAGTCAAATGTAATGGCATACAATAGATAGTTTGAGATAATGGTTTATAACAAAGTTAATAAAGGATTATCAAACCGTAAAGAGCAATACCTTAAATTTTCCCACAAAAAATACCGCATATCAAAATCTGACATGCGGTATCTTCAAATTTAAAAAACTGAAAAACTAATTTTTGATCAACTTTTGAGAAAACTGCTTATCATTTTGAGTCGTAACATTTACGATATAGATTCCGCTGCTTAATTTTGAAATATTGATACTGTTGTTGGTGCTTTCCATAACTTTTTGACCTGTAATGGAATATATGGCCGTATTTTTTATTTCGAACTGGTTTTCTGTAACACCAACATTCAAAATATCATTTGCCGGGTTAGGATAAATGAAAATAGGATTATGGGCAATTCCCGGATTATTAATTCCCAGTGGTAGATTTAGGATTTGGTATTTCATGACGCCCAAATCAGTTGTAGCCAGGTAAGCATTGATTGTTGTGCCATCAAAATCATAGTCCATTGAATAGGATTGTATATAGTTTAACTGTTGTGGAGAAACATAAGTCCAGTTTGCACCGCCATCTATAGTGTAATAGATTGCAGCATCAATTCCCAAAGCACTGTGGACAGACGCTAGCATAACGCCATTGTCAACAGGAGAATATTTGATTCTTTTCGCATCAACGCCTTGTAAAATTGCTGTCCAGTTTTCACCGGCATCTGATGTAGCAAAAATACCAGAGCTGGTTACTGCCGTGAAATGATTAACATCTAGCGGATTTCTAGCCATATCCCATATCAGGTCAGCATCTTGGCTAATGGTAAGGCCATTTATTTTTTCTACCCAGTTAACGCCACCATCTATAGATTTGAAAAATTTAGCTCCTTTTGCAATGAAAATTTCATTCGGATTCGCTGCTGAAACCGAAATTCCTGTTACCACACCATAACCGAATTCACTTGTTTCAGGAGTTATGATTTCATCTGTGATGATTTCTTCCGGATTGGCAATGTTGATTTTGTAAAGATTGCCACCTTCGCCAGATCTCAAAGAGACATAAATAATGTTTGTGTTGCTTGGATCTACAATCAATTCCTGCATATCGTCTGCAAAAGCACTCATCAAGACAGTTGTTGTTGCTCCATAATCTGTACTCATGTTCAGGCTACTTCCAAAAAAGCCCATTGATGCATACGTAAAAAGACGTCCTGCAACTACAGGATCTGCAACCATATAATTTCTTTTCGGATTGAAAGAAGTTGGCGGTTCAATGTCATGGATTGAAGTAACTCCTGATGTAAGGTTTTTATGCAGACGGCCTCCCTGGCTGCCATAATATAAGTGTTTTGTAGATTGATATTTGGCATGAGAAACGCTAATGACATTATAAAAAGGAGCCTTAATCTGCGTTAATGTTGTACCTCCGTCATTTGAGAATTGAGGGAATAAATCGGTAGCAATGGCTACTTGGTTTTGGTTGAATGGATTGTAGGAAGCACCCAATCCGTAATAATAGGATGTAGAACCATCAGGATAAACGGTATTGTTCCATGTTAATCCGCCGTCATTACTTTTTACGATTTCGTTTTCTTCAAGAATGATGATATGGTTTGGATTGACCGGATGGAAAGTAATTTTGGTGATATTATTCAATGTCTGGTCTGTCCATGTAATAGGCACATTGGTCCATGTGTCTCCTCCGTCTGTCGAGCGATAGACGCGTTCCTGATGAATTCCAAATCCGATACTGGTTCCAATCAGGATGTCATTGCTGTTTAGCGGATTAAAAGTAATAGCACTAAATGTGTATCCAGGCAGTTTTTCAGTCCATGTCATTCCAAAATCTTCAGAAATCAACAACCCGCCATTGATTCCGTTAGGGCCTAACGATCTTCCCATGTAAATTTTAGCGTTATTGACCGGGCTAAACGCAACATTGTCAATGTGCACATCATCATGGTCAACACTAAAATAAATCAGGTTCCAGGTAGTACCTGCATTTTTTGTGTGGAAAACTTTCGTTCTGGCAGTTAATCCTTCACTATATGAGGTATGGATAACCAGATCGTTTCCTGTTGTGTCATAGAATGAGTACGAAGAAACATAGGCATAATCCTGCGGATTAGGAATAGCATAATAATGAGTAATGGTATTGGTAGCAAGATCAAAAAGATAAACACCGTCTTGTGTGCCACTGTTAACGACCGAGAAACTAAGTCCGCTTTGACCGTATTGTCTTAAGTCCTTCATTTGTGCTGTCGGATTTGGGAAGGAAAATTTTAAGTTCCAGGTCAATCCGTTGTCAACAGAAACGATAATGTGGTTTCCTTGTGTTCGGGCATACATTTTGTTTTCAACAGTTGCATCATACGTAAGGTCTTCCAGTTTTCCGAAATTGGTTGAGGCTTCATAACTGATTTGAGCCTGACTTGCATAGCTCAATAGCAATAGTAAAGCAATGGTAATTTTTTTCATAATAGACATTTTTTGTTTTCTAAATTTTCAAAAAAACAATAGCTATTTCAAAAAAAATGGGCGGACATAGTGTGACATCCAACAGGACAAAATGTGATTTAATATTTTAAAGTGTTGAAAGATAATCATATAAGTTAATATCGTGCGGAAGTTCCATTCGGGCAGCAATTCGCTCCTTTCTTTTCCTACAGGCATCAGCTGTAATATTCAGCATAGAGGAAATTTCCTTGGTGCTGAGGTTCATGTAGATGTAGGTTATGAAACGAATGTCGTTTGAATTCAGTTTTGGATGTTTCTCTTTCAGGTTGGTAAGGAACGTTTGGTTGACTTCTTCAAAATGGGTGATAAAGCTGTCCCATTCATCATCGGTTTTCAAATGCCCTTTTAAATTTTGGATATGGTTTACCAATGCGGGATCTTTAGAAATTTCCGGCAGTTTTGATAGAGACTGAAGCGTTTCTTCAATCAGTTCGTTTCGTCCGGATAGGTAAAGAGCCTTTGCAGAGAGTTTCCTGTTTTTTAACTCAATTTCATTTTTTAGCTTTTCCTGTTCCAGCAGTGCGCTTGTTTCCTTTTCCTTGAACATTTTTTCAAGTAGCAAATTATCGCTTTTTTCTTTTTCGAGTTCTAAGAGCATGATCTGTTCATTCCGCTCGGCAATCAGCTTTTTCTGCTTATGCTTGATGGAAATATTTCGCAGTGTCCACACCAAAAAAGCCACGACTATAAATATGACGGCAATGATAGAGTAAAAAAGTTTCCGCTCTTCTGCTATTTTTGATTCATTATTAGCGATTTCTTTTTTATAATTCTCAATTTCGAACTTGACACGGCTGTTTTCGAAGACTTTTCCATTTTTGATTTCATTGAGCTCACTCTCTGTTTTTATAACAGAGTCCTTATAGCTTAAAGCCAGAGCATATTTTTCCTTCTTAAAATTAATATCGGATAAGAGCTTAAAAATGTTGATTTTGGTTTCGAGATTAGGCTTTCTTTCAAAAATTTTATTAGTGTAATGACTGGCCAAATCAAGGTTGTTTTCATGCAGATAGCTTCTGGATATGATCATAAGCAGTGAAATGCCAATATCATTATATTCCAGGTCTTTGGTTGTTTTGTATAACTCTTCGGCTATAGTGCGTGCCTGTTTTGAATTCCCCTGAAGGTTTTCATTTTCGGCTATTGCGACTTTGGCCAAAATTTGCAGCTGTGGTTGTGATTCCAACAATGGCAAAGATTCATTGAAATAAGCGCGGGCTTTTTTTAGTTCGTTTGTTTCATTGGCAACATTTCCCAGGTTCATGGCATAGAGTCCAACTTTAAGCAGGTCTTTATTTTCCTGGGCAATATTATAGGCCTTCTTGAAATATTCATTCGCTTTTTCATAATTCTTTTCTTTAGAATAAAGAATAGCGATGTTGTTCAGGACAACCATTTCAGATTTTGGATCCAGATGTTTTACGGCGATGGTATAGCTTTCCAGGTAATAGTTAAGCGCCTCACCATAATCAAGCATTGTATAATAATTGGCGCCAATATTATTTGTTGCCAAGAATAGCTGTTTGTACCATCGGTTTTTTTCTGCGAGGTTTTTTGCCTGGGTTAGTAATTCAAGCGACTTGACATGGTCTTTTTTCCACATATGGTCGATTCCGGTAACAATAAGCGAATCGCAGTGGGTAGTAGCCTGAGCATGGATTTTGGGCATGAAAAGAAGGCATAGCAAGAACAAGAAACAGGCTGACTTGATGTGGCGGGCTTTTCTATGCATTGGGATATTTTTATTCAAATATAAGAATAAGTATTGCACAAATGGTTGCGTGGCAATGGGCCTAAAATTTATAAAAAAAGCTTTTCCTAATGGAAAAGCTTTGGTTTTTTATCTTGATTTCTGATTATGCCTTTTTACCAGAAGCGGCAAGGTTTCTTTCAATTTTGTGTGCAGGTCGGGTCCATTTTGGTTTTTCTCCCATGGCTTCATACTGCGAGTCTTCGGCTTCTACTGTTTTAGGTTGTGAGATTTTTGTAAATGGTTTCTGCGGAATTAATCCCAGCATTTCAAACATCTTCATATCTTCGTTTACATCCGGGTTTGGAGTAGTCAGCAGTTTATCACCTGCAAAGATAGAGTTCGCACCGGCGAAAAAGCATAATGCCTGGCCTTCGCGGCTCATGTTTGTTCTTCCTGCAGAAAGGCGTACCTGAGTATTAGGCATGACGATTCTTGTGGTGGCTACCATTCGGATCATTTCCCAGATTTCAACAGGCTTTTCTTCTTCTAGTGGTGTTCCTTCTACAGCAACAAGAGCATTAATAGGCACAGATTCCGGTTGCGGACTTAATGAGGCAAGAGCAACAAGCATTCCGGCTCTGTCTTCAACACTTTCTCCCATTCCAATAATACCGCCGCTGCATACTGTTACGTTTGTCTTGCGGACATTCTCAATGGTTTGCAAACGGTCTTCATAACCGCGTGTAGAAATAACTTCTTTATAATATTCTTCAGATGTGTCTAAGTTATGGTTGTAAGCATAAAGTCCTGCTTCAGCCAAACGTTGTGCCTGATTTTCGGTAATCATTCCCAACGTACAGCATACTTCCATGTCAAGTTTGTTAATGGTTCTTACCATTTCTAAAACCTGATCGAATTCCGGCCCGTCTTTGACATTTCTCCATGCAGCACCCATACATACTCTTGATGATCCGCTTGATTTGGCTCTCAAAGCTTGTGCCTTAACCTGCTGTACAGACATTAGGTCATTGCCTTCCACTCCAGTATGATAACGGGCAGCCTGCGGACAATAGCCGCAATCTTCCGGGCATCCGCCAGTTTTTATGGATAGGAGAGTAGAAACTTGGACCACATTTGGATCATGATTCATCCTGTGAATAGTAGCAGCTTCATATAGCAAATCCATCATCGGCTTGTTGTATACCGCTATGATTTCTTCCTTGGTCCAATTGTGTCGTATTGTACTCATAATGGTTAGTCTTTTGTTTGCTCCAAAAGTAGGTAATTCCACTATAAGTAAAAAAATCTTTTCCCTAAAGTTAAAAACATAGAATTGTTGATTAAATAAAGCAAGGGATTGTCAAATCTGACAATCCCTTGCTGGAAAATATGAGCCTTTGTAGTTTAATCTACTTTATTGATTTTCTCTACTTTATCTTTCCAATACTGCATCATCGCAAATGAAACAATCATAGATGCTGCGGACCCTTCTATTAATAGTCCAAAACAGAATTGATATAAGGATGGGTCGCCTCCTCCAAAGATATAGCTGTCTGCAAAAGAATCCAGATAGGTATTTCCGCCACGATACTCTACATAAATCATGAAAGCAATAAGCCCTAAGATGAGCCCGATCATTGCTGTTATGAAGCCCGCAAGAAGATTTGTCAGATAGCCGTTAGTGCCATCATGATAATTTGATTTTATGGTTTTGTTTACGCCATAAATTACAAAAATAAAATTCACGAGCCTGAGATAAATATGATCTTTTAGGTCTAGTGCTTCGATGAGCAAGAAGTATAATCCTAATCCTATAAAAATAATCACACCGTTGGTCAGTAATCTGGAAACTTTCATAATATTCGGTTTTTGTTGGTTATACTATTTAAGTTATAAATGATTTGGCTAAGGGAGCCTTTCAATTTATATATTAAAATTACGAATATTATTTTGTTTTTAGCGCTCTATTTGTATAGTCTTTGAATATTTAGTAAAATTTTAATAAATTAAGTTTTTTCTGATTAATTGGATAAAGATTAGTTTGTGAGCTTGTTATCGGTATCATAAAGCATGATCCAATCATTATGGCCAAAATAATTCCATTTAGCAGCGGCCATATCTACTGTTGGGTCAATAAGCTGTCGGTAAGGTCTACCATTGATTGAAACATGGCAGTCAACAAAAACACTGACATCCTTGCCTTGCTTGGCAAATACTTTTTTTATTCTCTGCGCCATTTGCCAGATGGCATCAGGTTTGTCGGCAGCCATTGCTATCTGCTTGTCTGTAAGAACAGAGTATAAGCTATAAGGAAGCCGTTCTCCGGTTTTTTTGTCAATTACTTTATATGTGGAATAACCGGCTCTTGACCTGAGCATCATTCTCCAGCTCAAACGATGGGCTTCTTCCGTCCAGAGTACATCACCTTTGATGAACCAATGGCGAACCGGAAGCACTATCTGGATTAAAAAATAAGGAATGAAAAAGTAGAGCAAAACCGATTTGTTCTGATATATAGGTTCGTTTCCTTCTGGTTTGGGCTTCTTTTTGAAAAATAATGCCCTTATTTTTTCAGGTGGATAAAAGAATACGGCAAAACTCAAAGCAAAAAACGGGAAAATGCCGATTTGCAATGTTATCGCATTAAAGAGATGAAATATCAAGGAAGCTATAAAAGCGATGGTTCTTGTTTTTTTCCAAAGTAGCATCGGGATAATTAGCATGTCGAACAGGATGCCGGAATAAGCGATAAAAAGATAAAACCATTTTTGGCTAAAGATGTCCTGAATAAAAGGATTGGGTGATTTATGTGCGAGAAGATTTTTAGTAAAAGTTCCGTCAAGCCAATCCGGATAAAACTTTGATACTGTTGCGAAAAAGTAAACAATGGCAACTTGAGAAATCATTACTAACGAACACCATTTAGGCATGGTGAGGCTTTTAATTTCGGGATTTTGCCTGGCATCAAGTGAGGCGTATCGGTTTGCAGGAAGGAAAATCATTATCAGGCACACCAGAACAAGCATATAATAATGATTGTTGTAGGATGTTTTTTGCATCCAATAAGTGAGTGTCCATAAAACAGTAAAAGCAGATAGACTCCATTTGTATTTCCAGCCAAGCATTACTAAAATTCCCAAGACTCCCATCGTGGCAAAATAATAATACATTCCATCGCCGGGAAGTGGTTGCAGCCATTCCATTCCGATATGGCTAAATGTAAATTTTGGCTTTATAAAATTTTCTTTTACCCAGCCGGTCAAAATAGCCCCAAAAGTTTCTGCTGCAAGAAGGAAACCGAAAAAAATTCGAAAAATAATCAACGGTGAATTGTCTACAGGCAGAAATAACTTTTTCATTTCAAATTTTTTATAAAATTTTGAGTTACGATTTTGTCGTTTTCAATTTCAGCTTTCAAAGTGTCGATAGAGTCAAATTTTTCTTCAGAACGAATTCGTTGCAGAAAATAGATACGCATTTCTTTGTCATATAAATCTTCTTCGAAATCTAAGAAATTTGTTTCGATAGTTCTTTCTTTTCCGTCAACGGTAGGATTGGTGCCTATATTCATCATGCCATAAACCTCTTTTCCGTCCCAATAGCTTTTGACAATATAAACACCGTTTAAAGGAATCAGTTTGTAATCTTCTTCAATTTTTAAATTGGCTGTTGGGAAACCAATCGTTCTGCCCAACTGTCTCCCTTTTACGACTGTTCCGGTAATAAAATAATTGTAACCCAGATATTCGTTTGCTAATTGTATATCACCGCTCAAAAGAGCCTTACGGATTTTTGTGGAGCTTATAGAAACTTCATCGATTTCTTCAGCAGAAATTTGTTCTACTTCAAAATCGTATATTTTTCCGTAGGCAATCAGATCATTGATGTCAGCAGATCGGTTTTTGCCAAAGCGATGATCATGGCCTATTATTATCTTTTTGATATTAAATCGGTCAACAAGTATTGTCTTGACAAACTCTTCCGCACCCAATTGCGAAAAACTTTGGTCGAACGGATGTATGATGAGATTCTGTAAGCCAATATTCTCCAGTAACTCAGCTTTTTCCTGAATAGTATTCAGAAGCTGTATATCAGAATTGCCCTGCAATACCATTCTCGGATGTGGGAAAAAAGTAAGTACCAGACTTTCTGTATTGCTCTTTTCGACTTCTTGTGTCAGACGTTCGATTATTTTTTTGTGCCCAAGATGAACGCCGTCAAATGTTCCAAGCGTAGCGACAGTAGGTCTGTTGGGTTTAAAGTCCTGTATGTTGTGGAAAATATTCAAAATGGTGGATTATCTTTTTTGGCAAAATTAAGCTATATGTACAATAAAAAAAACTTCTTAGATATATCTTGTTGGAGTCTTGAATGGGCTTTGGCAAAAAAAGCTGTTATAAAAAAGTAATACATGTCTGACGTTGTTAAATATCTCTTTCATTTTTAATGTTAAATAATTAGAATATGCATAGAAATGATTAATTTTGGTTTCGTAAACTATAACTATTATGAAAAAACTTTTACCTTTAATTGTTTTTGTGCTTATTTTTTCTGCGGGATATTCGCAGTCATTATGGACAAAGACATCTGCAGAGAAGCTAGGTGTTTTAGAAAAAGCAGACCGTAGCTCTATGCCACAAAAATATCAGATTTATCATTTGGATTTTTCTGGATTAAAATCACAATTGCGATTAGCTCCTTCAAGAGAGGCTAATGAGGTTTCAAATGTGATCATTGCTTTCCCAAATGCCGAAGGGAAATTAGAAAAATATAAAATCTATGAATCGTCAGTAATGGCGCCTGAATTAGCAAAAGCACATCCTGAAATCCAATCCTATATTGGTCAGGGAATTGATGATCCTACTGCTAAAATCCATTTTACAACTACAATTTTTGGTCTTCATACAATGACATTGTCTGGAAGAGGAACTTTTTATATCGATCCTTACACAAAAGATGTACAGAATTACATTGTTTATGACAAGTCTGACTTGACAGCATCTCGTAATTTCGAATGTAAGGTTCAGGAGAATACGGTAGAATCTATGGATGTTCCGTTGCCACCACCGGCAAGTGATGGTAGATTCAGAACGTATCGTTTGGCTATGGCTTGTACTATTGAATATGCGGCATTTCATGTAAATGCAGCAATTGCTGCCGGAACATTAGCTCAAACAGCTACACTTGCTCAGAAGAAATCGGCTGTTTTGGCGGCAATGAACGTAACGGTTGCACGTGTAAACAGCGTGTATGAAAGAGATATGTCATTGAGAATGCAATTAGTTGCTACCAATGAAAACATAATTTTTGTTGATTCTGATAACTTTACAAATGATAATGCTGATGCCCTGATTGATGAAAGCCAGGTAGTAATCGATGCCGGGATTGGTAATGCAAATTATGACATAGGACACACTGTGAGTACAGGCGGCGGCGGATTGGCACAATCTCCGGCAGTATGTATATCATCAGGAAAAGCTAAAGGTATCACAGGTTCTCCTTCTCCGGTAGGTGATCCGTTTGATATTGATTATGTAGCTCACGAAATGGGACATCAATTTGGAGCGGCACATACATTTAATAATTCTTGCGGGAATAACAGACAGACAGGTTCTGCGGTAGAACCAGGTAGTGGATCTACAATTATGGGATATGCAGGAATCTGTCCTCCTAACGTACAAAACAGTTCAGATTCTTACTTTCATGCTATAAGCATCGCACAGATGGTTTCTCATATTACAGGAAATTTTGGTAATTGCGTTGCCGGAGTAGCGAATGGAAATACACCTCCTACGGTTCCTGCTTTGACAAGTTATACAATTCCTGTTGGAACAGCATTTGTTTTAAGAGGCAGTGCAACAGATGTGAACGGAGACGCTTTAACATATTGCTGGGAACAAACTAACTCAGGAGTTAATACAAACGTGCCTAGTGCCACGTCAACAAGTTCAAACCCGAACTTTAGATCTGTAGCTCCTACTAGTTCTCCAAATAGATATGTTCCTGCTTTGGCGAGCGTTGTTAATGGTAGCCTTACTTCCACTTGGGAAATGATACCTTCTGTAGCAAGAACATTCAATTTTGCTCTTACAGTAAGAGATAACAGAACTCCTAATGGAGGACAGACATCCAGACAAAACATGACGGTTACAACTAACGCAGCCGCCGGTCCATTTACGGTAACATCGCAAAATGTAGAGGGAATTTCTTGGGTACAAAATCAATCACAAACAATCACATGGAATGTTGCAAATACTACAGCAGCACCTGTTAATACGGCTAATGTAAATATTTGGCTTTCTACTGATGGAGGTCTGACTTTTACTACTCCTTTGGCAATGAATACACCAAATGATGGTACAGAAACAATAACAGTTCCAAACGTTGCAGCTCCATCATGCAGAATTATGGTAGAAGCGGCAGGAAATATCTTTTATGCACTTAACTCAAAAACTTTTGCAATTGGATATACTGTAACCAATACTTGTAATACCTATACTTCTAACACGGCTTTTGCTATACCAGATGCAAATGCTAATTATACAGTAAGAGCACTTAATATCCCTACTACTGCTCTGGTATCTGATGTAAATGTTGCTGTTAATATAACTCACACATGGCTTGCTGATATAAATATTGCATTAGTTAATCCTGGTGCTAATGGAACACAGATTAACCTGTTTGATCAGGGATGTAGTAATAATGGAGTAACTAAGAATTTAAATGCGACCTTTGATGATCAAGGAGTTAGTGCAAATTGTGTTGCTACTGTTACAGGTAATATTTTGCCAGTACAGCCTTTATCTGTTTATAATGGAACAAATCCACAAGGAAACTGGTTATTAGGTTTTAGAGATTTAGGGAACGGAGATACGGGAACTGTAAATTCATTTTCGATAACGATTTGTTCTCAGACAGCAGTTTTGAGCACTGAAAGCTTTGGACTTGCAGACTTTAAGATTTATCCAAACCCTAATAACGGAAGTTTTAATGTTCAGTTCAACTCGAACTCAAGCAACGAAATCCAGATAAGAGTACATGATATTAGAGGAAGACAAATTTTCAGCCAGTCTTATCAAAATACAGGACTGTTTTCTCAAAGCCTTCAATTAGGCAATGCACAGTCGGGAATCTATCTTGTTACTGTTCAGGATGGAGATAAGAAAGAAGTTAAGAAGATAGTGGTTGAATAATCATTAAAATCTGAATCATAAAAAAAAAGGAACTCGAAAGAGTTCCTTTTTTTTATAGGCTTATTTTTATATGGGTGATTATCTGATTGTCAACAATAGGAGGGATGTCAATTTGTAAGTCGGAACCTTTTTTGATCAGGCTGCCTTTGGTTACTTTATAATTTCCGGCTTTTCCTTTGCAATAACAAAAAACTCCAAAAAGCATTTTGGTGCTTTGGATTCCTTTATCCGAAAAAGAAAAGTCAGTATAATTCTTATCCACTTCAAAAACAATTTCTTCTCTATAACCGGCGTCTTTTAAAGTCTTGTCTGCTATTTTTTCCTGATAGTTATAAAGAAAAACAACCTTGTCCGGATTTTCTTCAAGTTCGTAATAGGGTTTGCCGGTATCGTCTATTTTTACATTCATGCTTTTGTTGTGGAGAATTTCAAAACTGCAAATTCCTTTCTCTGGGCAAGAGCTTTCTATCTTGGTTTTTTTGCTATTGCTTGCCGTGGCTTGCGAAGTTTTGGTGCTGCAACATGAGGCAATCAATCCAATTATTGGTAATAGTATGTATTTTTTCATGACATTTGTTTTTCTTATGTTAAAGATAGCAAAAAGAAAGCCAATTTATTTTCCGTTAAAAGTATTCATGGTAGTGTCAAGCCCTGCTAATGCAAACGAACGGATAATTTCTGCGGAAAGGTCTAATCTTTCAGAAAGCCTGGCTGTTTCTTCTTCGGTCCATTCACCTAATACATAATCAACCTGTTTCCCCTTTTTGAAATCATCGCTAATTCCAAATCGGAACCTTGGATAATCAGAAGAATTTAATGTCTGCTGTATGCTTTTTAATCCATTATGGCCGCCATCGCTTCCTTTTGGTTTGATTCGGATGGTTCCAAAAGAAAGATTCAGGTCATCAGTAATTACGAGGATATTGGAAGCTGGAATGTTTTCCTTGTCCATCCAATATTTTATCGCTTTACCGCTGAGGTTCATATAGGTGTTGGGCTTTAAAAGAAAAAGAGTTCGGCCTTTTAATTTGTATTCTGCCATAGCGCCAAGCTTTACGGTTTGGAAATCAAGGCTTTCTTTTCGTGCTAAATGGTCGACTACCTTAAAGCCGATATTATGCCGGGTGTTTACATATTCTGCGCCAATATTTCCGAGGCCAACGATTAAAAATTTTTTCATCGGGTCTGAATCTGTTGTTATTTGTTTTTTGCTAAAAATATTGAAAATCCAGTTTTTCATTTCGTAAAAATAGTTTTTCTCTACGGAATAGCTTTGTTGTTTTATAATCTTTTATAGGCATGTAAAATAAAAAAAAGCATCAGTTTTAGGCTGATGCTTTTGGTATAATTCAAGGTGAAAATTATTTTTTCTTTCCTTTTGCTGGAGCTTTTGCAGCTTTTGCAGCTTCTTGAGCAGCTTTCATTGCAGCACGTGAAATTCTTACCTGAGCAACAACAGTGTTGTCTGGGTGAAGCAATTTATAGTTGTCAGCAATTAATTTAGTAACATATAATTTGTTACCCATTTCAAGACCTGAAATATCAGCATCGATAAAGTCAGGAAGGTTTTTAGGAAGTGCTTTTACTTTCAATCTACGTTGGTTTAAACGTAAAACTCCCCCTAACAATACACCTGGAGAAACACCAGTAACTTTTACTGGAACTTCCATAGTGATTTCTTTGTCATCATGCAATTGGAAGAAGTCTAAGTGCAAAATTTTGTCTGAAACAGGGTGCACTTGAGTGTCTTGCAATACTGCATTGAATGTTTTACCACCTTCAAGTTCGATCACAACAGTGTGAGCGTTTGGAGTGTAAATCAAGTTTTTGAATGCTTTTTCTTCTGCTGAGAAATGCACCGGTTGATTTCCTCCGTATAAAACGCAAGGAACCATTCCAGCATTACGTATCGCTTTAGTCGCTGACTTGCCCACGCTTTCTCTTTCTGATCCTTTAATTGTAATCGATTTCATTTGTAAATATATATAATTAATAAAAAATTCTACATCAAGAATTTACCGCTGATAGAGTTGTTGTGCTGTACCATTTGCATTACCTCTGCAAAAAGTGGTGCACAGCTCACCACGCGGATTTTTTTCGATTCTTTCTTCAACGGAATAGAATCGGTAACGATTAATTCACTTAGTTGTGAATTCTCAATTTTTTCATAAGCATTGCCTGATAAAATGGCATGCGTACAAATAGCTCTTACGCTCAACGCTCCTTTTTCGATCATCAGGTCTGCGGCTTTAGCCAAAGTTCCTCCTGTATCAATCATATCATCAACAAGAATGATATTTCTTCCTTTTACTTCACCGATTAATTCCATACTTTCAATCACATTGGCTGCTTTTCTTTGCTTGTAGCAAATAACCACATCCGATTCTAAGAATTTAGAATACGCATAGGCTCTTTTTGAACCTCCCATATCCGGAGACGCGATTGTAAGATTTTCCAAGCTCAAGCTCTTTACATAAGGCAAGAAAATCGTCGATGCAAACAAGTGATCCACCGGTTTTTCAAAAAAGCCCTGAATCTGATCAGCATGCAAATCCATTGTCATGATTCGCGTAGCTCCTGCAGCTTCTAGCAATTTTGCAACCAATTTCGCTCCTATCGGCACACGTGGCTTATCTTTTCTGTCTTGACGAGCCCAACCAAAATACGGTATTACAGCCGTAATATGGCGAGCCGAAGCTCTTTTGGCAGCATCAATCATCAGCAAAAGTTCCATAAGGTTGTCTGCACTTGGAAAAGTGGAGCAAACCAAAAAGACTCTCAATCCTCTGATTGATTCTTCGAAAGACGGCTGGAATTCGCCATCACTATATTTTGAGAACGTTACTTTACCTAGCTCCACACCATAGCTTTTAGCTATCTGCTCGGCTAAATATACGCTTTGAGAACATGCAAATATTTTTGCTTCCGGTTCTTGGTGCGACATTTTAATTTGTTGTTTAGTAGTTAGTTAGTGTTGTGTGTTGTAAACGAGGTGCAAATTTAGGAATAAAATCCAACTCTGAAAGAATATTTTTCACTATTTTTTCTTTTAAATGAAATTATTTTTTTTACATTTGCACCCACAATTGAAACACATCAATTGCCTGGATGGCGGAATTGGTAGACGCGCACGACTCAAACTCGTGTACTTAGGTGTGTGGGTTCGATTCCCACTCCAGGTACTTAAGAACAAAAACCTCTGAGAAATCAGAGGTTTTTTTATGAATGTTTTCTAAATCTTCTTGATTACATAAGTGACAATACCCCAAATCATAAAATTGTTTTCCTCAGAAACTTTTATGGGTTTATAGGCTTTGTTTTCCGGCATAAGATACAATCCGTCTTTTTCGAGCTTTAATCTTTTTACCGTGAACTCTCCATCAATAAAGCAGATTGCTATTTTCGTATCTGCCGGTTCAATACTCCGGTCAACAATTAGAATATCTTTGTCATTAATTCCGGCATCTGTCATGGAATGTCCTTCTACTTTTATATAAAAAGTCATATCCGGGTTTTCGGTCAGTGCCTTGTTGAGGTCGATTGTGGTTTCCAGAAAATCAAGAGCAGGCGAGGGGAATCCGGCAGAAACACCTTGTGAGACATACGGGATTTTAAGCTCGCTTTGTAAATCGGGCTTGAAAAAGGTCAGTTTTTGGGCTTTATGTTTGCGGTCTAATGGCATTTGACTACTAGGATTTGATCCAATCGGGTTGTGTATTTTGGTGAAAGCATATTCTGTTTCATGTTCCATGTTTTGGAATCCTGAGAGCCCAATTTGACTTTTCGGTCTCCTATTTTAGTATTGATTTTGTCAATGGCTTTCATCAACTGATGGTGTTTCGGATTTTCTTCTTCGAACAAATGAAGCTGTTTTTCATTGGTATTGATAAGTTGAGTAACGATAACACCCGCTTTTTGAAACCGTTGTCCTTTATGTTCCTCATATAATTTTTCCAATATCCGTATGGCAGCCTGGTTTATCGTAAGTGTAGAATCTGTGCCAAATGGCAGCGTAACGGCGTTATGGTAATAGTGTTTGGTAGTAGGAGTTTTATGTTCGGAGGTTGCCAACATTACAACTACGGTATGGCAGCAAGAATTTTGCAGCCTGAGCTTTTCAGCACAAACGGAAGCAAAAGTAGAAACACGTTCTCTCAAGGCATCAAACTCGGTTAATTGTTTCGGAAAACTTCGGGTAATAGCAATGCTTTTCTTATTGCCAGGCTCTTCAATTCCCAGAATCGATTCTCCTAACAATTCTTTTCTAAGCCGAAGGCCAGTAACTCCCATTTCCTTTTTTATCCAACTTTCGTGATAGGGTTCCGTGAAATCATAAGCTGTCAGTATGTTTTTGGCCTTCATCTTTTTCTTCATCCGATATCCGATACCCCAAACATCTTCTATTTTAGTCCATCGTAATGCCTTGACACGCTTTTCTTCGGTATCGATGACATAGACGCCATTGGTACGTTCCGGATATTTCCGCGCAATTTTATTGGCAACTTTAGACAGTGCTTTCGTTGGTGCAAAACCAATGCACACCGGAAGGCTTAATCCTTTGAGGAGTGTGTTTTTAATCTGCTTTCCATAGCTATCATAATCGGAAATATTCATTCCTTCAAAATTAAGAAAGGCTTCGTCTATACTGTATACTTCTACATACGGAGTAAACTTGTTGAGAACATTCATGGCACGGCGGCTCATGTCACCATATAAGGCGTAGTTAGAAGAAAAAACTTTAATATTGTTTTGCCGAAGCATTTCGCGTGCCTTGAATTCTGGAGCTCCCATAGGAACGCCTAGTGCTTTTGCTTCATCACTTCTGGAAATAATACATCCGTCATTATTAGACAATACAACAACAGGCTTTCCGTTATATTGTGGCTGGAAAACCCTTTCGCAGGACGCGTAGAAATTATTGCAATCGACTAAAGCATACATACTACAAAATTAAGGCAAACCCTTAAAAATTAGTCTTCGCCAAAAGTTAATGTTGAAAATATTATCGTAAGAAAATTATATATAAAAAAAGCCATCAGTACGTGTGATGGCTTTTTTATATAGGATGTTTTTTGTTTTTATACTAGCAAATCCAACAAGAAAGAAGGATAAAGTCCTATTGCAATATTAAGCACTATAGCAATTGTTGCTACTGCACTGTATACAAAAGGAACTGGCTTTGCTGCTTCTGTAGCATCTTTAGTGTACATGGCCAAAATCAATTTGAAATAGTAGCCAACGCTGATGATAGAGTTTATAACAGCAACAATTACCAAGATAATATGTCCGGCATTTAACATTTGTCCGAATAAGAAAACCTTAGCAAAGAAACCTGAGAATATCGGAATCCCGGCCATTGAAAGTAAAGCTCCTGTTAGTATAGCGGCTAATAAAGGATTTGTCTTTCCTAATCCGTTGAAATTGTAAATATCTTCGTTGTCTTTGTCTTTGGTAACATACAGCAATACAGAAAAAGCTGCAATTCCCGCCAATGCATAGGCAGAAGCATAATAAAGAAGAATTCCGGCAGAAGTTGAAACCGCCAAAAGTGTCATAAGCATAAATCCGGCATGGGAAATACCAGAGAAAGCGAGCATTCTTTTTACATTATTTTGTTTCAAGGCCATGATGTTTCCAATCGTCATCGAAAGGATAGAAATCACCATTAAGGCTGTTTGTGATGAATCAGGAAGATTCACGTTCATTGCGCTTACCAATTTAAAGAAAGCTGCCATAGCTACAACTTTAGCCAAAGTACTCATCAAGGCAGTTGTAAGGGCAGGAGATCCTTCATAAACATCAGGCGCCCAAAAATGGAACGGAGCTGCTGCTATTTTGAAAAGCATACCAATACTAAGAAGGATAGCTCCTATATAGAACCAGTCTTCTACGTCTGCAGAAGTTCCGGCTTCCTGGATTACTGCCATGTCAAAAGAACCAATAGCACCATAAATCAAGGCAATTCCAAATAAGATAAATCCTGATGCAAAAGCTCCCATCAAGAAATATTTCATACCCGCTTCATTACTTTTCAGGCTCAGACGATTGCTGGCAGCTAAAATATATAATGAAATGGAAAGGATTTCAATTCCTAAGAAAAACATGGCTAAGTTTCCGAAAGCTACCATAGCTACGGCTCCTGTCAGGAGAAATAACTTGATAGAAACAAAATCGGATATTTTGTGTACTTCTTTTTGGTGAAAGCTAGGTGTCAATGCAATTAAGAACACTGTCAATAAGATAAACAAACAAGAGAACGGCGTTGAAAAATTATCGCTGACAATCATATTGTTGTAAGTGTCAGCAGAATCATTTAATCCAGTCGCTGTCAATCCCAAGATTGCAAGCAAGCCAATAATTGTTACAGGGACAATTGCTTTCCTTACGTTAAAAATTTCAGCCAAAAGGCATAAAACCCCTAATACGGCAATAGCTATTAATGTATACATTTTATATCTGACTAAATTAAATTCTGTTTATAACTTTTATCGCTTCTTCTAGGCTTGGCGTAATCAAATCGATGATTGGTTTTGGATATAGTCCAAAAAATAACAATACACCAATAATTATAACCATTACAAGGCCTTCGTTGAAGTTGACATCTGCAAAAAATTTCTCGTTTTTCTCTCCAAGCATTACTTTCTGGAACATTCTTAACATATAGAAAGCTCCTAAGATAATTGTCGTTCCTCCAATAATACAAACGGTAACACTTTTTTGTGCTAAGCTGTAAAGCAATTCAAATTCTCCTACGAAGTTGAATGTTCCTGGTAAGGCTACAGAAGCCAAAACCAAGATCATGAACATGGAAGTGAATTTAGGCGATTGTATTCTGATACCACCCATTTCTGAAATTTTTCCAGTAGCATATCTTCTGGAAATGATTTCAGCGGCGAAGAACAAACCTACTACTCCAAAACCGTGGGCAATCATCTGCAGAGTAGCTCCTCTCAGACCATCTAAAGTCATAGTATAACAACCTGCTGCAATTAGTCCAACGTGGGCTAACGAAGAATATGCCAATAGTTTTTTTATGTCTTTCTGTTTCAAGGCTACGATAGATCCGTAAATTACTCCTGCAACGCTTAGTCCTACAAAATAGAACAAGTATTCTTTTGCTGCCTGCGGAGCAATAGGCAATTGCCATCTGATAATGCTATAAAGCGCCATTTTCAACATGATACCTGATAATAGCATTGTGCCCACAGCCGGTGCTTTTTGATATACTTTTGCCTGCCAGGTGTGGAAAGGAATAAGCGGAATCTTAATAGCATACGCTAAGAAAAACCCTAGGAATATCCAGAATTGTTCTTGTGTAGACAATTGAGCCTTGATCAGGTCACTCAAAAGGAAGCTTCCTGTTTTTTGGTATAGGTAGATAAAAGAAACCAGCATGAATAAAGAACCGGCGAAAGTGTAAATAAAGAACTTTACGACAGCTTTTTTTCTGCTTTGAGGATTTCCGTTACCCCAGATTAGTGCAATAAAATAGATAGGAATTAATGAAAGTTCCCAGAAAATATAATATAAGAAACCGTCAGCACTTAAAAATGTTCCAACCATGGCAAAAACCATGAAAAGAATTAAGGCGTAGAAGTTTTTGGATTTAGCGTAAGAATTTCCAAAAGACGAGAATATAATCAAAGGTGTCAAGGCAGTTGTAAGAAGAACCATAGCCATAGTCAGACCGTCCGCTCCAAGAGCTATATAAATTTTCGGAATTGTTACCCACTGCTTGATCAGGTTAATATTCTGTCCGGCATTATATAAGTTCAAAAGATAAATCGATGTGCCAAACGCAGCAAGGCTAAATAGCAAAGCTGTTTTTGAAGCCCATTTGTCTCCGGATAGAAAAGTAGCAATTGCTCCGACTAATAAAATAATTAATAATAAAGATACGTCCATTAGTGATGAATTATTGAGCTAAAAATAAATAAGCGATAATTGAAGCAGTTCCGATAACAAAAACAAAAAGATAGAATCCTACGCTTCCGTTTTGAAGTGCTCTTCCTTGCGTCCCAACCATATTTGTGACCTTGCCTAATCCGAAAATAAATCCTGATAAGGCTGTTTCGATAAAGTTTTTCGAGAAGCTGGCTATTGCATAGATTGGCCTCACGATTACCGCCATATAAATTTCATCTACATAAAACTTATTATATAAAACTTTTGAAAATCCTGTAATTTCACTGTCTTCACCAGGTACCTGAGATTTTTTGATATAATTGGAATAAGCAATCCCAATACCAATCAAGGCACCCACAACTGCAACTCCCATTAGCATAAACGTTGTACTGTCTAAATGGTGTTCTTCTCTTACTCCAATAAAGATTGGTTTCAGGTATTCGTTCAGCCAGCTATGTCCAGGGAAGCTGATAAAACCTCCAACAGTTGAAAGTATTGCCAATACAATTAATGGGAAAGTAATCAAACTTGGTGATTCATGCAAATGGTGTTTCTGCTCGTCTGTTCCTCTGAATTCTTTGAAGAATGTAAGGTATAATAAACGGAACATATAGAAAGCTGTCATAATTGAAGCCAAAGATGCGATAATCCACAATGGTTTGTTTTCATGGAAAGCGACCATCAGGATTTCGTCTTTAGAGAAGAAACCGGCAAAAATCGGAATACCTGAAATGGCTAATGTTGCGATTAAGAAAGTGATATAAGTAACTTTCATATATTTTCTCAATCCACCCATTTTTCTCATGTCCTGTTCTCCGTGCATAGCGTGGATTACCGAACCTGAACCTAAGAATAAACAAGCTTTGAAGAATGCGTGCGTGATTACGTGGAAAACGGCAATTTCATAAGCACCCAATCCTAAAGCTAAGAACATCAAACCTAGTTGGGAAACTGTAGAATAAGCCAAAACTTTTTTGATATCATTTTGTACTAAGGCGATAAATGCTGCAACCAGAGAAGTTATAGCACCTATCACGGCGATTATCATCTGGATATTTGGTGTCAAATCAAACAAAAAGTTCAATCGGGTGATCATAAAGATTCCGGCAGTAACCATTGTTGCTGCGTGGATTAATGCAGAAACCGGTGTAGGTCCTGCCATTGCATCCGGAAGCCAGGTATATAAAGGAATCTGAGCTGATTTACCAGAAGCACCAATGAAAAGACAGAAGGTTCCGAAACCAAGCCATCCTAAGTCAACAGTTTGCCCTGATGCTACTGCGGTTTTAATTGTTGTAAAATCAACAGAGCTGAAGAGATAACCCAATGTGAAAATTCCGATAAGGAATCCAAGATCTCCGATTCTGTTCATGATGAATGCTTTTTTTGCAGCATCGTTATACTCCTGGTTTTTATACCAGAATCCGATAAGCAAGTAGGAGCAAAGTCCAACACCTTCCCAGCCTATGAACATGATCAACAGGTTAGAACCGGTAACCAATGTTATCATAAAGAAGATAAACAGGTTCAGATAAGCGAAAAACTTATGCAGATTTTCATCATCATGCATATAGCTTATAGAATAGATATGGATCAGAGTACCGATTCCTGTTACAAAAAGAAGCCAAAGAATAGACAATTGGTCTAACAGGAAGCTGAAGCCTACGTTAAAATTTCCAAGTGTCATCCAGTGAAACAGCTCAATCAATATAGGCTGTTTCGTACTGTTTATTTGAAAGAAAAAGTTTAATGCGATTCCAAAGGAAATAGCAACTGCAATTGTCCCGATGGTTCCGGAAACATTGCGGCTGACTTTCTTTCCAAAGAATACGTTGAATAAAAAGCCTGCAAATGGCGCCAATAATAAAAATAAGAGTAAGCTTGTCTCCATTAGGGATTATCCTTTTAAATTTTTTAATTTATCAATATCAATCGAATGAATGTTTCTGTAAATTCCAACCAGAATAGCCAAACCAACCGCAACTTCTGCGGCAGCAACGGCCATTGAGAAGAATACGAATACTTGTCCTGCGGCATCCTGATGATAGGTCGAAAAGACAACCAGCAAAAGATTTACTGCATTCAACATAATCTCGATTGACATAAACATTATGATGGCATTTCTTCTGAACAAAACACCAAATATCCCGATACAAAATAATATCGTTGAAAGATAAATGTAGTTGTTGATGCCTATTTCCTGTAAAACACTCTGCATAACTATAAGCTTATTTTTTCTTCTTTTTTAGACAATAGGACCGCTCCAATCATAGATACTAGCAACAATACTGAAGCAAATTCGAAAGGAATCATAAAGCCGTTTTTCTCATCAAGCAATACTTGTCCAAGAACTTTAATCGACTGGTAATCTTCACCAGAAACATAATAATCTCCTTTTTCAAGAATTGGCATTGATTTTATAAAAGCAGCCAAAAGCACGTAAGCCACCAAACAGAAAGAAGCCACTGCTGCGAGTATCGTAAGCCCGCTTTTGTGCTTTTCGTCTTCTTTGTTGAGGTTCATCAACATTATCGTAAAGAGCAAGAGAATCATAATCGCTCCGGAATATACTATGATATGAACAACAGCCAGAAATTGCGCATTGAACAGCAAATAGTGTCCGGCTATTGAAAAGAAACAGATTACCAAATAGATTGCGCTATGAATCGGATTTTTTGTGAAAATCGTCAGGAACGCAGAAGCCAAAGTAATTGCAGATAAGATATAAAATACAGTTGTCAACATATTAATTAGCCGTTTTCAATTTAGTATTATTCAAAGCCTGTTCTAAAGGCATAACCAATTTATCTTTTCCATAAATAAATTCGTCTCTTTCATAATTTGCCTTTACAATCTTTTTAGATGTAGTCAAATAGATTGCCTGTTTAGGGCAAGCTTCTTCACACAAACCGCAGAAAATGCAACGTAACATATTAATTTCATAGATAGAAGCATATTTTTCTTCTCTATACAGGTGTTTTTCGTCTGGTTTTCTTTCTTCTGCTTTCATCGTAATGGCTTCAGCAGGACATGATAAGGCACATAATCCGCAAGCCGTACAACGCTCACGACCTTCTTCATCACGCATCAGCATATGCTGTCCGCGGTAAACTGGGCTCATTGGACGAACCTGTTCCGGATATTTGATCGTTACTTTTCTGGTAAATAAGTGCTTGATCGTGATAAACAATCCTTTTACGATTGCCACAAGATAAAGGCTCTCCAAAAAGCTCATCTTTTTGTTTGAAACCTCTTTCTTTCTTCCCGATAATGATATAGTTTCTATACTCATTTTGATATATGATTTAAGATTTTGAAGCGGAAGTTTCCTTTTCTAAATCTTTTTATTAATCCTGTTATTGAAGCAGCAGCATTACGACTGCAGTTACTAAAATATTTGCTATCGCCAGCGGAATCAGAATTTTCCATCCCAATCGCATTAGCTGGTCGTAACGGAATCTTGGTATCGTCCATCTTACCCACATAAAGAAGAAGATGAAGAAACAGATTTTTATAAACAATACGACTATTCCAATAATATTTGCCGGATTTACACCCCAATTTTGTGTTGCCCATTCCATTCCAGGATAGTTGTAACCTCCAAAATAAAGGACAGCCAAAATAGTGGATGAGATGAACATACTTGCGTATTCAGCAAACAGATAGAATCCCATTCTCATCGAAGAGTATTCTGTATGGTAACCACCAATCAATTCGGCTTCACATTCTGCAAGGTCAAATGGCGTTCTGTTTGTTTCAGCAAAAGAACATACCAGGAAAATAATAAACCCGATAGGCTGATAGAAAACATTCCAGTGCATTCCGCTTTGGTTGGCTGAAATTTCGCGCAAGCTCAGTGTTCCTTCCATCATCAACAAAGCAATGATTGAAAGTCCCATTGCGATTTCATAAGAAATCATCTGAGAAGCCGCACGCATGGCAGACATCAGAGAGAATTTGTTGTTGGATGCCCAACCTCCGATCATGATTCCATATACTCCAACAGATAATACTCCGAATACATATAAGATAGCAACGTCGATATCTGTAGCTTGTAAAATAATATCTCTTCCAAATAAATGCAATTTGTCTCCCCACGGAATAACGGCACTTGTCATCAAGGCAACGCTCATGGAGATTGCAGGTCCTACTACGAATAAGAATTTGTTAGGCGTATCAGGAAGGAATTCTTCTTTTGAAAATAATTTAAGTCCGTCAGCAAGTGGTTGTAATATTCCCCCTTTTCCGGCTCTGTTTGGTCCAATACGGTCTTGAAGCCAGGCAGCAATTTTTCTTTCGGCAAGCGTAGAATACATCGCCATCAACATAGTGATAGCAAAGATTATGACAATAAAAATTCCTTTTTCTATGATTATAGTACTGTCCATCTTATCTAAATATTACCTTCCTTAAATTCCTGCTCCTCTTCTTTTGTCAAAGGAACCGCCGACATACTGATTTTTCTTCTGTCCTGTTCACGGCCTTTCAAGATTCCGCTTTCTGTTTCGATAACAACCGTGTCTAATTTTCTTGTGTAATTATTTTGGTTGATAACGGAGTCTTTTTCGAATTTTCTTGGACCTTCAATTACCCAGTCTTCTACATTTTTATGGTCAAAACGACATTCGTTGCAGATAAATTCTTCTACTTCGTGGAATTCGTCTTTTCTTCCGGTTACCCTTTGGATTTCGTTTCCAAACATCCATACGGTTGTCTTACCACAACATTTGTCACAGTTTCTATGTGCATTGAATGGTTTGTTGAACCATACTCTTGATTTGAAACGGAATGTTTTATCTGTTAATGCACCCACAGGACAAACATCAATCATGTTTCCTGAGAATTCATTGTCGATTGCTTTTGAAATACAGGTAGAAATGTTAGAATGATCGCCTCTGTCCATAACTCCGTGAACACGGTTGTCTGTAAGCTGGTCTGCAACCATTACGCATCTGTAGCACAAAATACAACGGTTCATGTGCAATTGAATGTTCGGGCCTATATCTTCCGGCTCGAAAGTTCTTTTTTCTTCAATATAACGGGTCTGCGATTTTCCATGTTTGAAACTCAAGTTTTGAAGATCACATTCTCCAGCCTGGTCACAAACCGGACAGTCTAAAGGGTGGTTGATCAGCAAAAACTCTGTAACTGATTTTCTGGCTTCCGTAACTCGGTCAGATTTGATACTGTTTACTTCCATACCGTCCATCACTCCTGTGACGCATGATGCCATTAATTTTGGCATTGGCGTTGGATTTGCATCGCTTCCTTTGGAAACTTCAACCAGACAGGCACGGCATTTTCCGCCAGAACCTTTCAGTTTTGAATAATAGCACATCGTTGGCGGAACCGATTCGCCACCGATCATTCGAGCAGCCTGCAGGATAGTGGTTCCTGGTTCTACTTCTATGGTTTGACCGTCTATTGTTACTTTCATTTTTTTATTCTTGATGTCTTTTGAGTTTCAAAGTTTCAAGTCTTTCGACTTTATGACCTTTTAACTTCTGACTAAATTTAAACTGTTTGCTTTCCAACCAAATGTCTTACCTTTTCAAAAGGTTCGTTTACAAAATGGTCTCTGTTTTTTATTTTTTCCGGGAAACGGACATGATATTCAAATTCATCTCTAAAGTGACGGATTGCAGCGGCAACTGGCCAGGCAGCAGCATCACCTAATGGACAAATTGTGTTTCCTTCAATTTTGCTTTGGATGCTCCAAAGCAGGTCAATATCTTCTTCGCGGCCATGGCCGTTTTCAATTCTGTGCAATACTTTTTCAAGCCAGCCTGTTCCTTCACGGCAAGGCGAACATTGTCCACAACTTTCGTGGTGGTAGAATCTGGCGAAATTCCAAGTGTTTCTAACAATACAAGCAGTGTCGTTATACACGATAAATCCGCCGGAACCTAACATCGATCCTGTTGCAAATCCACCATCGCTTAATGACTCGTATGACATCAGACGGTCTTCACCGTTTGCAGTCTTATAAATCAAGTTGGCAGGAAGTACAGGAACAGATGATCCTCCCGGAACAAATGCTTTTAAAGGTCTGTCGTCAATCATTCCGCCCAAATATTCGTCAGAATTCATGAACTCATCAACGCTAAGTCCCAATTCGATTTCATAAACACCCGGGTTTTTGATATGTCCTGAAGCAGAAATCAGTTTGGTTCCAGTTGATCTTCCAATACCTATTTTTGCATATTCAGCACCAGTATTATTGACAATCCAAGGCACTGCTGCAATCGATTCTACGTTATTTACTACTGTAGGGTTGGCCCAAAGACCAGAAACAGCAGGAAACGGTGGTTTGATTCGAGGATTTCCTCTTTTTCCTTCCAATGATTCAATCAAGGCAGTTTCTTCACCGCAGATATAGGCACCAGCACCACAATGAACATATAAATCTAAATTGTAGCCGGTTCCTAAAATGTTTTTTCCAAGCCATCCGGCAGCATAAGCTTCTTTGATGGCTCTTTCAAGAATTTTGTACACCCACATATATTCACCGCGGATGTATATATAAGATAAGTTTGCTTCTAAGGCATAGCTGGAAGTAATCATTCCTTCAATGAGAAGATGTGGAATGTATTCCATCAGGAAACGGTCTTTAAAAGTTCCCGGTTCTGATTCATCGGCATTACAAACCAAATGTCTCGGTTTTCCAGATTTTTTATCGATGAAACTCCATTTCATTCCGGTAGGGAAACCAGCACCACCACGACCTCTCAATCCAGAAGTTTTCACTTCTTCTACAACTTCGTCCGGTGTCATTGACTTCAGGGCTTTTTCTACAGAAGCATAGCCGCCATTTTGGCGATAGACTTCATACGTCTTAATCCCAGGAATACTCGCTTTCTCTAATAATATTTTCTTTGACATATTATTTATCGTGTAATATAACCTTGTTATCTCTGCAATCAGCAATCAGCTGGTCGATTTTGTCTTTCGTCAGATTTTCTTGGAAAAAGTCGCCAAGCTGCATCATAGGTGCATAACCGCAAGCTCCAAGACATTCAACTCCTCGTACTTCAAACATTCCGTCTGCCGTTGGCTCGCCAACGTTAACGCCTAGTTTGTCACAGGTATAATCCATCAGATTTTCAACACCTCTCAAACAGCAAGGTGAAGTCTGACAGAACTCGAACATATATTTTCCAATTGGTCTTTGGTTGAACATCGTATAGAAAGATACGACTTCATAAACCTCAATTGGTTTTATTTCGAGTATTTCAGCAACCTTATCCATCAGTTCAATGCTCAACCAGTTGTCATGTGCATCTTGAACATCATGCAAAACAGGCAACAGGGCTGACTTTTTCTTGTCTGCCGGATAATGGCTCAAAAGCTCGTTGATGCGTTCCATCAATGCTTCTGTGATATTTATTTCTTGTTTGATATGTAAACGTTCCATTTTCTATTTCAGATTTTTGATTTCAGATTCGAATCTGACATTCAAAATTTATACTCCTAAATATGTTGTGATTTATGATTTATGATTTATGATTTTTGCTGTTTCAAATCTTAAATCTTAAATCCCCAAATCTAAAATCTCTATGCGTCTAATTCTCCTGCAATTACGTTCAGACTTGACAGCGTGGCAATTGCATCTGAAAGCATTTGACCTTTTACCATTTCATTAAATGCTTGATAGTAAATAAAGCATGGTCTTCTGAAATGCAGTCTGTAAGGTGTTCTGCTTCCATCGGTTATCAGATAGAATCCTAATTCACCATTACCACCTTCAACGGGATGGTATACTTCTGTTACCGGAACAGGAATTTCTCCCATAACAATTTTGAAGTGGTAAATCAATGCTTCCATTGTAGTATAAACGTCTTCTTTTGGCGGAAGATAATAATCCGGAACATTTGCATGATAAGGTCCTTCCGGCATTTTTGCCAAGGCTTGCTTGATGATGCTGATACTTTCCCAAACTTCTGCATTTCTAACACAGAAACGGTCATAGGTATCACCAGATTTTCCAACAGGTATGTTGAATTCGAAATCTTCATAAGAACTGTACGGCTGCATAACACGGATGTCATAATCAACGCCGGTAGCTCTTAAATTAGGACCTGTAAAACCGTAACTCATGGCACGTTCAGCAGAAATAGGACCTACGTCAATAGTTCTGTCCATGAAAATTCTGTTACGTGACAGCAAATTTTCGAATTGTTCCCAAACAGGAGGGAATTCTTCAAGGAATTCGTTGATTTTTTGGAATGCAGCAGGGCTCCATTCTCTTTCAAAACCTCCAATTCTTCCCATGTTGGTCGTAAGTCTCGCACCACAGATTTCCTCGTAGATTTCGTAGATTTTTTCCCTGAATTGGAATACATACAAAAAGCCTGTTAAGGCTCCAGTATCCACACCAAGTACCGAGTTGCAAATAATATGGTCGGCAATACGCGCCAATTCCATTATGATTACTCGAAGGTATTGTACTCTTTTAGGGACTTCTATATTTAGCGCTTTTTCCAGAGTCATCCACCATCCCATATTGTTTATAGGAGACGAACAGTAATTCATCCTGTCGGTCAAAGGTGTTATTTGGTAAAAAGGTCTGTTTTCAGCAATTTTTTCAAATGCACGATGGATGTAACCCACGGTACCTTCACCTTCCACGATTCGTTCTCCGTCCATTAAAAGAATGTTCTGGAAAATTCCGTGCGTAGCAGGATGCGTAGGGCCTAAGTTCAGAATGGATAGCTCGCTTCCGTCTTCATTCTGTCTTTGTTTGATGATATCGGCATATCGTAATTCTGGTGGTAATAATAAGTCTGACATTATAGATATTATTTCAGTACTATTAGCAATTATCTGTTGTTCTTCCGAAGAAACGGTCGTCTTTGTCGGTTCTTCCGCCATCTTCCAACGGGAATTCTTTTCGCATTGGGAAGGAAACCATTTCATCCATGTTCAAGATTCTTTTCAACTGCGGATGGCCTTTGAAAATAATCCCGAAAAAGTCATAGGTTTCTCTTTCTTGCCAGTTAGCTCCAAGAAACAGGCTGGTAACCGAATCAATTTCCGGATTTTCACCATTCAAAAAGCATTTGATTCGGATTCTAACATTGTCTACCCAGTTATGCATGTGATACACTACGGCAAATTGTCTGTCTGTTTCAGCATCCGGATAATGAATGCCGCATAAGTCCGTAAGAAAGTTAAAACGCAATGTTTTATCGTCTCTCAGGAATTGCATTACTTCGAGAATTGATGTTGAATCTACTTCAAAAGAAAAAATATCGTGCTGTTGCGTAAAATCGCTTACTGTTAATTCGAAATTATCAACGAGCTTATTTTGTATGTCGGAAGTTTCTAAAGCCATTTTTAAGAAATGTTATAAGAAGCTAGTAATTCTTGATATTCTGGAGAACTTCTTCTCCTTACGGATTCAGATTTTACTAAATCCTGAAGGCGCATTACACCATCAAGAATCTGTTCCGGTCTTGGAGGACATCCAGGTACATAAACGTCTACAGGAATTATTTTGTCAATGCCTTGCAATACTGAATACGTGTCGAAAATTCCTCCTGAAGAAGCACAAGCCCCAACGGCAATAACCCATTTTGGTTCTGCCATCTGTTCATAAACCTGGCGTAAGATTGGCGCCATTTTTTTAGCAATCGTTCCCATAACCAAAAGCATATCAGCCTGGCGTGGTGAAAAGCTCATACGCTCTGATCCAAAGCGTGCAACGTCATAATGCGAACCCATTGTTGCCATAAATTCAATACCGCAACAAGAAGTGGCAAATGGTAAAGGCCAAAGAGAATTAGCACGGGCAAGTCCGACTACGGTGTCTAACTTTGTAGCGAAAAATCCTGTTCCCTCATATCCTTCGGGAACATCTACCATATTTATTTTTGAATCACTCATTTTTTTAGATTTTAGATTTTAGGTTTTAGATTTCTGATAAATCTAAAAACACGAATCTGTTTTCTCATTTTTATAAAATTGAAAAGATCTTAAATCGAAATTCTCAAATCAAAAAATTAATTATTCCCACTCTAACCCTTTTTTCTTCATAACGTAGTAAAAACCTACTACAAGAAGAGACATAAAGATTGCCATTTTACCTAATCCTGCCCAGCCCATTTCTTTAAAATTCACAGCCCAAGGGTACATGAAAATAACCTCGACGTCGAATAAAACGAATAAGATGGCAACCAAAAAGTACTTTACAGAAAAAGGGATACGGGCGTTTCCTACAGATTCGATCCCACACTCGAAGTTTTTGTCTTTGTTGACCGATTTTCTTCTCGGGCCTAAAAAACTAGAGCCAATAATTGTCATAACTACAAACCCGGTAGCAAGCAAAAATTGCATTAATATAGGGAAATAACTAGTCTGATCCGTACTCATAATGAATTTATTTTATAAAATAGTTACAAATATACGAGCCAATATTGAATTCACAGCCTTAGGGTTTCAATACTATATAGTATTGTCCTTAATTTTAATTTAGAATGAATAAAAATAACAAATAAAGAGATTTGTTTACATTATTCGTTTTTTAAATGTTTAAATCAAAACAAATGAAAAATTCATTTTTACTATTAAAAAAATGAATATAATTTAATTTTGTGTTAAATTAGAGAATATAAAAAAACCGCCCCATTTCTGGAGCGGTTAAGTTTTTAGGAAACTAAAAATAGTATGCTATATATTAGTTTTGAAGTACTGCAACTTGTGCAGCTACTTTACCTTTTCTTCCTTCTTCTTCTTCGTAAGATACTCTATCTCCCTCGCGAAGTTCTTCCGCTTTGATTCCTGAAGCATGAACGAAAATGTCTTTTCCTGTTTCTTCGTCTACAATGAACCCATATCCTTTGGATTCATTAAAAAATTTAACTGTACCTGTACGCATTGTAATAATAAAAATAATTAATAATGAACAAATGTAGTATTTAATATGATACGAAGTATAATTTTATGTTAATAAATTGAAAAAAAATTATTGAATAAAAAATCTTTTTGTGATTTTTCCCAAAATTCAATCGTTTGTTTTTCAATTTTTAAGCGAAATACCTCGTTTTTTTGATAATTTATTATAAAGATAATCTAAATATTATAAGAATTATTCAAACTCATTAATTCTGTAAAAAATCATCTTTTTGATGATATGTCATGTTAAATTTATTTATGGTTTAAGGGTGTCTTTCTTTGGTTTTTTGTATTCCAATCGGATGTTTTCGTCTTGCATTATTTCTCGTTTTTTTTGTAGTGCAATAAAACCGTTATAATGCGTTGCTTTTTGAAAGGATTTAATAAAGATTTAGGTAATTAGCATAAAAAAAGCCCCGAATTCGGGGCTTTTAATTATTTAAGTCGGATATGAAGTTCTTCCAATTGTTTGTCGTCAATTGCCGCAGGAGCATCAATCATCACGTCGCGTCCCGAATTGTTTTTAGGGAAAGCAATAAAATCGCGGATGGTTTCTTGTCCTCCTAAAATAGCAACCAGTCGGTCTAACCCAAAGGCCAAACCTCCGTGTGGTGGCGCTCCAAACTGGAAAGCATCCATCAAAAAGCCGAATTGGTTTCGGGCTTCTTCTTCGGTAAAACCAAGATATTTGAACATCAGCTGTTGTGTTGCCTTATCATGAATTCTGATTGAGCCACCTCCAATTTCGTTTCCGTTTAAAACCATATCGTAAGCATTAGCTCTTACGTTGCCCGGTTCGGTTTCAAGCAAGGCAATGTCTTCTGGTTTTGGAGACGTAAAAGGGTGGTGCATCGCATGATATCTGCCGCTTTCTTCGTCAAATTCCAACAATGGGAAATCTACTACCCAAAGCGGAGCGAAAACTTCCGGATTTCTTAGCCCCAAACGTGTTGCCAATTCCATTCTCAAGGCGCTTAATTGCGTTCTTGTTTTATTTGCAGGGCCGGAAAGAACCAAGATTAAGTCACCTGGTTTTGCACCGGTAACTTTTGCCCAGTTTTGCAAATCATCCTGGTCGTAGAATTTATCTACAGATGATTTAATACTTCCGTCAAGTTCGTATTTGGCATATACCATTCCGGTAGCACCTATTTGTGGTCGTTTTACCCAATCAATAAGGTTGTCGATTTCTTTTCTGGTATAAGAAGCACAGCCAGGAGCTGCAATTCCTACTACAAGTTCAGCGCTGTTAAAAACGGCAAACTCTTTATGTTGCGCCACTTTGTTCAATTCGCCAAATTCCATACCGAAACGAATATCCGGTTTGTCATTACCATACGTTTTCATGGCATAATCATAAGTAATCCTTGGGAATTTATCCACTTCGATTCCTTTGATTTCTTTTAACAGGTGGCGAGTTAGTCCTTCAAAAACATTCAAAATGTCTTCTTGTTCTACAAAAGCCATTTCACAGTCAATCTGTGTAAATTCAGGTTGCCTGTCGGCTCTTAAATCCTCATCACGGAAACATTTCACAATTTGGAAATATTTATCCATACCTCCAACCATCAGAAGTTGTTTAAAAGTCTGAGGCGATTGAGGCAAAGCATAAAATTGCCCTTCATTCATTCTTGACGGTACGACAAAATCACGAGCTCCTTCAGGAGTGGATTTGATAAGGTAAGGTGTCTCAATTTCACAGAAATCTAGGTCTGAAAGATATTTTCTAACCTCCATAGACACTTTATGACGGAAAAGCAAGCTGTTTTTCACTGGATTTCTTCTGATATCCAGATAACGGTATTTCATTCTGATATCTTCACCACCGTCTGTTTCGTCTTCAATCGTAAATGGGGGAGTTAATGCGGCATTCAAAAGGCTTAATTCTGAAACTAAAATTTCAATATCGCCAGTTGACATGTTTTTGTTTTTTGATTCCCGCTCTATAACAGTTCCTTTTACCTGAATAACAAATTCCCTGCCCAATGTTTTGGCCATTTCAAAAACAGCTGCATCGGTTCTTTCTGAATCAAAAATCAATTGTGTAATTCCGTAGCGATCGCGCAGGTCAACCCAGATCATAAAACCCTTATCACGTGTTTTTTGAACCCAGCCCGCAAGCGTAACTTCTGTATTAATATGTGAAGCATTTAATTCTCCACAATTATGACTTCTATACATTCTCAAAATTTTAGATGGCAAATTTAGTGATAATTGTCAATTATGAATTATGATTTTCAAATTATAAAGAGAGGAAAAAGTAAAATTTATATAGGCTGTAACCGTAGTTCTTAGCACTTTTTGCTTCCTAATTCAGTTTTGGACAGTATTATATGTTTTTTTTGGAATTTTGGGAATGCCTGTGTTTATAAGGCTTAAGGGAATTCCAATGTTAAGTTTTTATTTAATGTTACCAAATTGTTAAGTTAAAGTCTTTTAATTGTAAAGAAATAATTATATTTGTTAGAGAATTGTAAATAACCAAAAAAGACAGAATTATGAAAAAGTGTTTGATTATGGCAGTGATGCTGATTTCTGGAGTTGTTTTTGCGCAAAAAGCGGATCATAAATATGAAGTTGTAGACAATATGGTAAAGGCTACCTATTTTTATGATAATGGAAAAGTAATGCAAGAAGGATTCTATAAAGATGGGAAAGTTCACGGAAAATGGATTTCTTATGATGTGGAAGGAAACAAAAAATCTTTAGGAGAATATAATAACGGTGCGAAAACCGGAAAATGGTTTTTTTGGACAGATAATAATTTAAGTGAAGTTGATTATTCTGATAGCAGAGTTGCTGCAGTTAAAAACTGGAAGCAGGATGCTCTTGCAAACAGAAATTAAATCTGATTATCTTTCAAAAGAAAAATCCATTAGTAAATGCTAATGGATTTTTTTGTTCTTATTTTAAACTCCTGTCGCTGCTTTTTCCAGAACCAATTTCCTTGAAGGAAGCAATAATCTTATCCATCGGTTCCCTGAATTTTTCTTTGCTGCTTTCTACAGTCCAGATTACAATTTGGTAAAATCTGTCATTTCCTTCGACATAAGCGATATCGTAAAAAATAGGGATTTCATCAACTGTTCCGGTCAGTGTAAATGTCTTGGCTTTCAGTCCGTTGATTTGAGTGTCTTTTGTGTCTGTAAAAACACCATTTTTGATAGATGCTTCCAAGCTTCCCCTTAAAATTTGATAATAACCGTTGAAATCGGGAGTAAATTCAGTTGTGGCTTTTGCCGCATTGGCGAATTCCTCTCTAGGTTCATCTATGATAACGATATAAAATTCTTTAAAAGCATTTTGATATTGCAAAGAAGCCATGTCATGGAGACCTTTCGCTTTTGAAAGAAACGAAGGTAATTCTACAGAATATTTGTTTTTAACTGTTATGGTTTCGGTCTTGTCGGATGTACAAGAAAACAAGGAGACAAAAAGACAGAGTGTAATTATTTTTTTCATAGCATGGAATTTTACTGCAATATAAAAAATGCGGCCGAGATTTATTCTTGTCTGACAAGAAAATAAACTTTGGATGCCTCAAAAAAAATCCCGACTGAACACCTTCAGTCGGGAAATTTCAAGGTAATTCGTTTTTGGAACGATTTTTTTAAGAGTGTTTTGCAGTAAATCCGTCGTCGCTCAATTCTTTGTGCTCATAATCGGCTACCATTAATTCCTCATATTTTGTAGGCTCTTTGCCTTTGTTGAATCTTGCAATCAGGCTATCGAAAATAGCATACACCACAGGAACGATAATCAAGGTAAGGAATAACGAACTGATTAATCCTCCAATAATTACCCAAGCCAAACCGTTATTCATCTCGGCAGCAGCTCCGGAAGCCAATGCAATCGGCACCATACCGAAAACCATCGCAATCGTCGTCATCAAAATCGGACGAAGTCGGGCATGGTTCGCTTGGATTAATGCCATATAAGTCGTTTCGCCTTCAGCTTTTCTATGGTTCGCGAAATCGACTAGAAGAATCGCGTTTTTACAAACCAAACCAATAAGCATGATTACCCCTAAAATCGTAAAGATATTCAGCGAGTTGTTGGTCAAGGCCAACGCCATCAAAGCTCCGATAAAGGATAGTGGTATTGAGAATAAAACCACAAATGGATAAACAAAACTGTTATACAAGGCTACCATTACCAGGTAAACCAAAATAATAGCGGCTAATAAAGCAATTCCTAATGTACCGAAACCTTCTGCCTGGTTTTCCATATCACCACCCCAAACATAACTTACTCCGGTTGGTTTTTCTAATTTTGAAAACTGTGCTTCCCATTCTGCGGCAACGTCTCCGGAAGGTCTACCAATAGTCTGTGCTTTAATTGACACGGCAGTTGCCTTATCACGACGCTCCAGTAAGCTTGGTCCTGAACTTTCTTTAACGCTTGCAAATTGAGATAATTTAATTTGCTGTCCGGCATCGTTGATGAATACCAGGTCACTAACATTATTAATGTTGGAACGGTCGTATTCATTAAAACGGATATTGATGTCGTATTCATATTCTCCAGCACGGAATTTAGCATCCGTATTTCCATTAAATGCAGTCTGCATTGTTGTTCCAACGGTTTGTAGCGTCAGTCCTAAAGCAGCCATCTTGTCTCTGTCAACCTGAACGGCAATTTCAGGACTACCTTCTTCTACTGAAAGTTTGATTTCTGTAGCTCCTTTGATTTTCATCAGCTGTGCTTCTGCTTTTTTTGCAAAGGCTGTCGCACTTTCTAAATCCGGTCCGGTAACAGTTAAGAAAATTGGAGCTTCATCGGCACCACCCATGATACTTACAGGTACGGTTTTGATTTTGGCACCTACGAGAATTTTTTCCAATTCACGTTTCATTTTAGCTGCATAGATATAAGTTCCGTCTTCACGAAGCGATTTGTCAACCAGTTTCACGTCGATTTCTGCCTTGTAAACGGTAGCTTGGGTAGCACCAAAACCTTCACTGGTCTGTCCTACAGTGGTTACAATTTCTTCAATTTCTTTTTTATGTCTCAGGTAGTCTTCTGCTTTCTGGGCTATAAAGTTGGATTGCTCGATAGAAGCATCTTTTGGCAATTCAATCTGAACAAGGAATTGTCCACGGTCAATTTTCGGGAAGAATTCACCTCCAATGAAACCGGCACCAACCAATGCAAGCGAACTGAAAAATAATACAACAACAATTGCTAGGGTTGATTTCTTATATTTCAAAGACCATTTTAAAATGTCTGTTACCTTATGTGTAAACTTATCAAGACCTCTTTCAAATGCCAGGATAATTCTTCCGAAAAAGTTTTTGTTTGTTACGTGCTCTAATTTTCCATATCGAGAAGAAAGCCAAGGCACGATTGTAAATGACGATAGTAAGGATAACAACGTGGCGATAATAACGGTAACACAGAATTGAGTAATGATGTTAGCCACCAGACCTGTACTCATTGCGATAGGCAAGAATACGACCACGATAACCAATGTAATTGCGGTTACGGTAAATCCGATTTCTGCCGTTCCGTCAAAGGCTGCACGTACTTTGTTTTTACCCATTTCCATATGACGGTAAATGTTTTCCAATACCACAATCGCATCATCCACAAGAATACCAACCACTAATGAAAGCCCGAGTAAACTCATTAAGTTCAGGGTATAACCCATCATATATATTCCAATAAATGTAGCAATCAGGGAAGCCGGAATGGAAACCATTACGATAAAGGCGTTTCTGATACTGTGCAGGAAGAAAAGCATTACGAATGCTACCAGGAATACGGCCAGGAACAAGTCATGAATTACCGAGTCTGCTGCTGCCAATGTAAATTCAGAAGTATCGTTGGCTACTTTAAGTTTCAATTCTTGCTTGGAATAATCTTTTTCTATTTTAGCAATGGCAGCGTAGATTTCCTCACTCACTGTTACTGCATTCGCATCGGTCTGTTTGATGACCTGCAATACGATTGCATTGTTGGAATTGACACGCGCGATTTTCTCAACTTCTTTTTGCGAATCCTGAACATCGGCTACATCGCCAAGACGTATTTGAATTCCGTTTTTAGAGGAAATTACAAGGTTCCTCATTTCTTCTACATTCTTGTATTTTCCGGCAAGACGAACCAACATCGTAGTTTCTCTTGTCTGAATATTTCCGGTAGGGAAGTCAAGGTTCGAAGACAATATCATCTGCTGTACCTGAGGAACAGAGATTCCATAACCTTTTAGCTTGTTTTGATCAAGGCTAACCTGGATTTCCCTTTCTTCACCACCAACTAGGTTAACCTGAGCCACACCTTTTACACGCGAAAGTATCGGTTGGATTTTCTTGTCTAACAAGTCATAAAAAGCCACTTCATCCATTTTTGCGGTTGCTCCGATAGTAATTACCGGCAAGTCGCTCAAAGAGAATTTAGTCAGGGAAGGCGGATCAACATCTTCCGGTAAATCTTTTTCGATAGCGTTGATTTTCCTTTGGGCATCGTTAAGAGAATAATCCGCATCGGCTTCCGGTTCCAGAGTTACCATAACGATAGATAAACTCTCGATAGATTTCGATTCTACTTTCTTTACGTTTTCCAGAGAGGAAACGGCGTCTTCAATTTTTTTGGTTACCGTGTTTTCTACTTCCCCCGGAGAAGCTCCCGGATATACAGTAGAAATCGTAACCACGTTTATTTCAAACTTCGGGATCAATTCATAGCTCAATTGGCTGTAGCTAAACAGACCGCCGAGCGTAAGAATGATAAACAACACAATCACAAGGGTTGGTCGTTTGATTGATATTTCTGCTATTTTCATTTTATAAGTTTAAAGTCTTTAAAGTCAAAGATCATAAAGTTGAAAGTCGGAAAGTCGAAAGTTGTAAAGTTGGAAGTTGTAAAGCTAAAAGCCTCTTTTTTGCCAACTATCCGTTATCCACTATTAACTATCCATTATCAATTATGAGCTAAACTGTCAACTATTTTATTGGATTTACTTTTGTTCCGTTAGCAAGGTTGATTTGTCCACTAGTGACAACAATTTCACCGTCATTCAAGCCGTCTAATACTTCCACTTTATCGCCAAAAATGCGTCCGGCAACGATCTTTTTCAGTTTTGCAACATTGTTTTCTACAACAAATACCTGATTACTGCTCACACTTCCTACGAAAGCATTTCTAGGGATAATCTTAAGTGGTTTTTGTTGTGTAGCTTTTGATGTAAATTCAGCTGTTCCGTACATTCCTGCCTTGATTTCATTGTTAGGATTGTTTGTGATCTCGATTTCTACAGGGAAGTTTAATGATTCGTCTGCTTTAGGTGCGATGAAAGTAATTTTACCCGCGAATTCTTTATCTGGATATACGCTAACCTTAACTTTAACAGCAGATCCAACTTTTAAATCAGGAATCTGGTTTTCGCTAACAGCTACTTTCAATTTTAATTTTGAAACGTTTACCAATTCAAACAATTCTGTTCCAGGTGCTACAACAGAACCCGGTTCGATGCTCTTCTTGTTTACGATTCCATTAATGGAAGATTTGATTGTTGCATCTCCGTATGTAATTTTAGCTTGATCAAGTTTTGCTTTAGCATTTACAAGAGTCAGTTTTGCCTGGTCTAGCTGTTGTTGCGTAACACCACCGGTTTTATATGCGTTTTCATAACGTCTGCTGTCTGTTAAAGCATTTTGGTAGGCTGCATTAGCATTCTGCACGTCAATAGACAGTTGGTCGCCTTTTATGATAGCCAATGTCTGGCCAATTCTCACCTGGCTTCCTTCTTCTACCAAAACTTTGATAACTCTTCCTGAATTTTCTGCAGAGAATTTCAATTCCTGTGAAGGAATGAAGTTACCGTTTGCTACGAAATCAGAGTTGATAGCTTCTGTCTTTACTGTTGCAATTCGTACAGCAACGGTAGTGTTTTTTTCCGAAACGATTGCCGTTTCTGCTTCATTCTTCTTTTTATTGTTCATTAAAGTGAAGCCGATCAGTCCAAGGACGGCTACTCCAATACCTATATATATTAATTTTTTCATCTTTTGTATGATTGATTTTTAATTGATTAAAGTTTTTAGTTCTCCTTTAGCTTTGATCAGCTGTACTTCAGCCAGTTTGTAATCCAATAAAGCTGAGTTATAATTGTTTTGCGCTTCAACCAGTGAGTTCTCCGCATCAAGCAGATCGGTCAGTGTAGCCAGTCCGTTATAATAATTGTTTTTTGTATCGCTTAACACTTCTTCGGCCAGCCTTACGTTCTCTTTCTGATTATTGATTGTGATAATACTATTGTTTATCTGCGTTTTCGAATTCTCATAGGCCAAATCAAGAGAAAGTTTTGTTTCTAACATATCTTCCTTAACCTGCTTCAATTCGATATCAGCCTGACGAACTTTCGCTCTTGTTCCAAATCCGGTAAAGATTGGGATTTTCAAATCCAATCCTATGATGGAATAATCTGACCAGTAAACACCTTCTGATGAAGAAGCTCCCAAAGGCAATTTAGGCCCCTGCCCAATATAATTATAGCTTCCAGAAATAGCTAAGGTTGGGTAATACTCGGCAACTATAGATTTTTTCTGATAATCCAAAAGCTGCTCTTGCTTTTTCAACAATGCATATTCTGTTCTTTGGGTCGAATCAGGTTGCTCTGAAAGCGCCTGAGGCGTTATTTGAAATTCTGTCTGCGGAATCTCGATAATCGTTTCTATAGGCATTCCCATATAGAATTTCAAAGAGTTTTCCTGTAACTGTACATCATTGATTAACTGCTGACGTTGCGTGTTGATGTTGTGCAACTTTACGGTAATACGATCCAAGTCAATTTTTTTCGCAAGCCCGTTATCAAGCTGGCCTTTGATAATTTCTTTCACTTTTGTAGTGTTTACAAAGTTACTGTCGATCACAGAAAGTTTTTGTCTTTGTACAAAAACCTGATAGTAATTGTTGGCAACTCGTTCAATTACCTGTTCTTCTGTAAGCTGCTGATTGATTTGGTAAAACTCACGGGTTGTTCTGGCTGCTTTTAAACCGGTAAATACGGCCTGGTCAAAAATGTTTTGCGTTAAGGAAACGCCGCCTACCGAACTCCATTTTTGTCCTAAAGGAGCTAAGATGGTAGTGCCCGGTTGTCCGAAAAAATCACCCGGTAAGGCATTTAACTGTAATATTGGATTGTAAGTCACATTTCCATGAGCCGAGATTTGTGGCAAAGCTCTGGAGCGTACTTCTTGGATTTGGTATTCGCTATTCTCTACTTTAAGCTTGGCTTTTTTAGCATCGGATTTGTTTTCCAAAGCATATTGGATGGCGTCTTTTAGCGTTAGCTTTCGGGTCTGTGCCTGAATGCCTTGCGAAAAAATGAATCCGATCAGCAGGATAGCGAGTTTGTTCATACTCTTCATCTGATTTAATTATTTATTATTGATTGATTTTGATTGTTTCCCAAATAAGGTATTCATGATAATTTCTTTTCTGTCATCAAGGATTTTTTCATATTCTTCATCCGTCAGGCGCATGGTTTTTTGAAAAAGAGGACGCATAGAAATAGGAAAAGAGATTAGCGAAACCATATTAATTATAAACTGTATTGGTTCCATTTTTTCGATGGTTCCATTTTCCATTTCGATAAGCACTTCTTCATAGAATTTTTTAAGCATTCGTTCCATTCCTTCTTCATCCTTAAAATAGCAGCCCTGGTTAAATTGAGTTACGAGGTAGATTTCCATGTAAGGATATTCTTTCGCCATTACAAAAGAATCGTCTATAAATTCTTCAATTTTCGCTTTAAAAGGCAATTCTGAAAAAACAATTGACTCGGTTCTTTGTTGTTCTTTTTCTTGCGCATCGGCAAAAACGATTTCAAACAATTTATCTCTGGAGCGGAAATAGTAATTTATCAAAGTCCTGTTAACTCCCGCGGCATCAGCTATTTCCTGAGTGGTTGCATTAAATTTTCCTTCACCAAAAAATAATTTCTTGGCAGTTTTTTTAATCAAATCCTCAGTAGCTTCATCTTTATTTTTAACATACATAGTGTTTAACATTTTTGTTAAACAAAATTATTAAATAATTTATTTTGACAAATTTGTCAAACTTAATTTAACTTTTCTTTAACATAAAACGTTTTCGAGACGGTGTGAATTTTAGAATGGGGAAAGTTTGTTGTGGTATAAAGAATACCGTAATTTAGCCAAAATTATTTTTATGCATTCCATCAGTGAATATCAGGATGGCTTTTTAAATTATCTTGAAAGCCAAAAGATTGTCAAAGAGCCAAAATCACTATACGAACCTATTCAGTATATATTGTCGTTAGGAGGAAAAAGGATTCGTCCTATTCTGACATTGATGGCAGCCGAGATTTTTGATCAAGAATATAAGAAAGCATTGCCGGCAGCTTTGGCAGTTGAAGTGTTTCATAATTTCTCCCTTGTTCATGATGATATAATGGATGATGCGCCGCTTCGCCGGGGCAAAGAGACAGTTCATGAAAAATGGAATATCAATACGGGTATCCTTTCAGGTGATGCTATGCTAATTCTGGCGTACCAATATTTTGAAAAGTATGAGCCGGTAATCTTCCAGTCTTTGGCAAAACTTTTTAGCAAAACAGCACTTGAAGTATGCGAAGGACAGCAATGGGATGTGGATTTTGAAACCCGTGATGATGTTACGATTCCGGAGTATCTAAAAATGATTGAATATAAAACCGCTGTGCTCGTTGGAGCTGCAATGAAGATGGGTGCAATTATAGCGGAGACTTCTGTTGAAAACGGTGAAGCGATTTATGATTTCGGATTAAATCTTGGTATCGCTTTCCAGTTGCAGGATGATTATCTTGATGCATTCGGAAATCCGGAAACATTCGGGAAGCAGGTAGGTGGTGATATAATTGAAAATAAAAAGACCTATCTTTATTTAAAGACACTGCAGTTTGCAACACCGGAAGAAAAAGAACAGCTGCTGCACTTATACTCTATACAGCCTACGGACAATTCTGAAAAGATAAATTCTGTAAAAGAAATTTTTAATCATACCGGAGCATCAAAAGCAACTCAGGAAGCCATCAGGGAATATACGTTTAAGGCTTTTGAAACATTGGAAAAATTAAATATTGGCCAGGATAAAAAAGCAGTACTAAAGGCTTTTGGAGAAAATTTGATGAGTCGAAAAGTTTAAAAAACACTATGAATTTTATTGCACCTATAAATACTGATAATTTACTTTCTGAAGCCGAGAAAGAAAATCTGTATTTGAAATTGCTGGAACAAGTCAATAAGGACTTTAATTTTGCGAATGAGCCTATTGATTTTCCATTAAGCACCAAGCCTGTAGAATTGAAAATCCAACTGCATGAAAAAGTGTATAGGCTGATTCAGCATAAGTTTGCGGAATATTTGAACCTACTTTATATTATTGACGTTCCTGAAGCTGAGGTCAAAAAATTAGATGGCTCTGATTTAGTAGAGCTTTCCGAGCAAATCGTTTTTCTTATTCTGAAAAGAGAATGGCAAAAAGTTTGGTTTAGAAATAGGCTTTAAAAAGGTTCTAAGGTTCTGAGGTACTAAGGTTTTTAGTTCTCTTATAGCCAGATGATTTCGGATTAATTTGATTTCGAATTTTAGCGACAGAATTTAGAAGCTAATCCTAAATAAAAACACACAAAAAGTTACTTTCAATAAGGTTTACTTTTATACTCAAGATACACGACCTTAGCAGCTTAGTACCTTAAAAATAAATCCTCACAAACGGCATCAAAGCATCATTGTAAACATTTTTGTCGCTGTCGAACAGGACATTATATCGTACGCCAACTGTAACATTATCCATGCGATAACCGGCTCCAAGGAAAAGTGCTGTGTTCCAAAAATTATCAGAACCGCCTCCAACTTTATCATCATAATCCAGGTTAACTCTTAACTGTTCCAATTCTGCAGAAAGTTGGATTTCAGGAATCGGATTTGCTAACAGGATAAGGCTTGGGCCATAGATATAGGACTCGTAAAAATCTTTATCCCTTACATAACTCACCTGTAAGGCCAAGCCGGCTGAAAAATATTGATTGAAGTCATATATTGCGCTTGGAGCTACTGAAATATTTGTGTAGCCCGAACCGAAACCAAGTCCTAATCCACCGCCAAAACGTATCCTGCTTTGGAAATCATTGTTCGTATTTTGCTGTGCTGTAGCATTTGATGAAACAGCTAAGAAAATAACTGCCATCAAGGTTTTTGTTATATGGTTAAGATTAAGTATTTTCATGGCCAAATTTTAAGTTAAGTTTAAGACATAAAAGTATGAAATATTTATTAGATTGTTCTAATTGTCGTACTTTTGCAAAAATATTTTTAACAAATTAGGACATTCAATTAAATTATGGATAGGTTTTCCTTTTTAAACGCGGCACATACTGAATTTTTTGCTCAATTATACGATGAATATCTTGAAAATCCGGATAGCGTAGAGCCAAGCTGGAGAAGTTTCTTTCAGGGCTTTGATTTCGGGATGCAGACTTATAATGAAGAACACGAGGCTCCGGCACAGCAGCTTGCAAATTATGCAACATCAAGCAATGTCGATGTAAGCCAGATTTCAGAAAAACTACAAAAAGAATTTAATGTGCTGAAGTTGATCGATGCATATAGAACGCGCGGTCACTTGTTTACGAAAACCAATCCGGTACGAGAAAGAAGAATTTTCAGCCCAAACCTGGATCTTGAAAACTTCGGACTTTCACAAGCCGATTTAAATACTGTTTTTGATGCAGCGAAAGCCATCAAAATTGCACCATGCTCTTTGCAGGAAATCATTGGTCACTTAGACAAAATCTACTGCCAACATATTGGTGTAGAATATATGTATATCCGTAAGCCGGAAGTTATCCAATGGATTCAGGATAGAATCGGATACAATGACAATCATCCTAGATTTTCTGATGACCAAAAGAAAAATATTCTTAATAAATTAAATGAAGCAGTTTCTTTTGAAAACTTCCTTCATACTAAATACGTTGGACAAAAACGTTTCTCTCTTGAAGGAGGTGAAACATTAATTCCTGCTCTTGATGCTTTGATTGAAGCAGCTGCAGAAAAAGGTGTAGAGCAATTTGTTATGGGAATGGCACACAGAGGCCGTTTGAATGTTTTGGCAAACGTTTTTGGAAAAAACACACAAGATATCTTCTCTGAATTTGACGGAAAAGATTATGACGATGACGCACTTTTCGATGGTGACGTAAAATACCACTTAGGATTGACCGCTGATAAAAAGACTAAATCAGGGAAAAATATCAACATCAATTTAGCGCCAAACCCTTCGCACTTGGAGACAGTTGGAGCTGTAATTGAAGGAATCACAAGAGCAAAACAAGATCGCCATTTTGCGGATGATTTCTCAAAAGTACTGCCAATTGCACTTCACGGAGACGCGGCTATTGCTGGGCAAGGAATTGTTTATGAAATCGTTCAGATGGCACAATTGGATGGATATAAGACAGGAGGGACAATTCACTTGGTAATCAATAACCAGGTTGGATTTACAACCAACTATCTGGATGCCCGTTCTTCTACGTATTGTACAGATGTTGCAAAAGTGACGCTTTCGCCAGTTTTACACGTAAATGCGGATGATGCAGAAGCAGTTGTTCACGCCATGCTTTTTGCTCTGGATTACAGAATGCAGTTTGGAAGCGATGTTTTCATCGACTTGCTAGGATATAGAAAATATGGGCATAATGAAGGTGACGAACCTCGTTTTACCCAACCAAAATTATACAAGCTTATTGCTAAGCATCAAAACCCAAGAGATATCTATGCTGAAAGATTGATAGCAGAAGGTGTGATTGATGATAAGTATGTTGGCAAGCTGGAAAAAGAATACAAAGCGATGTTGGATGAAAATCTGGAAGCATCGCGTAAAAAAGACCTGACAATTATTACTCCGTTCATGCAAAACGAATGGAACGGTTTTGTTCAGGCAGATGAAAAAGAAATGCTTCAGAAAGTCGATACGACTTTCTCAAAAGAAACATTGGGAGAAATTGCGCAGACAATTACGACATTGCCAAGCGATAAGAAATTTATCAGCAAGATTCAGAAGCTAATCAATGACAGAAAAGTCATGTATGAAACAAACAAGTTGGATTGGGCAATGGCTGAATTATTGGCATATGGCTCTTTGACGACTGAAGGTTATGATGTTCGTATTTCTGGACAAGATGTGGAAAGAGGAACATTCTCTCACCGTCATGCAGTTGTGAAAGTTGAAGATTCTGAAGAAGAAGTAATCTTGTTGCAGCATTTGAAAAACCAAAAAGGTAAATTCCATATCTATAACTCACTTTTGTCTGAGTATGGTGTGGTTGGTTTTGATTACGGATATGCTTTGGCAAGCCCAAAAACATTAACGATTTGGGAAGCTCAGTTTGGAGATTTCTCTAACGGTGCCCAAATTATGATTGACCAATATATTTCTGCTGCAGAAGATAAATGGAACAACCAAAACGGACTTGTAATGTTGCTTCCGCACGGTTATGAAGGGCAGGGGGCTGAGCACTCTTCTGCAAGAATGGAAAGATACTTGCAGCTTTGTGCTAACCACAATATGTTTGTGGCTGACTGTACGACTCCGGCAAACTTCTTCCACTTGTTGAGAAGACAGATGAAAACGGCCTTCAGAAAGCCATTGATTGTGTTTACTCCAAAAAGTTTATTGCGTCATCCTGCCGTAGTTTCTACTGTAGATGAATTTGCAAACGGAAGTTTCCAGGAAGTTTTAGACGATCCAATTGCAAATGCTAAAGATATTAAGACATTAGTATTCTGTACCGGAAAATTCTATTATGATTTGGTTGCGGAAAGAGAAGCAAACGGAAGAAAAGATGTAGCTTTTGTAAGAATCGAACAGCTTTTCCCATTGCCAGTTGAACAATTGAAAGCCATTATTGAAAAATATCCAAATGTTGACGACTATGTTTGGGCACAAGAAGAACCTAAAAATATGGGTGCTTACGGGTATATGCTGATGAATTTTGATTTAGTGAAATTGAGAGTGGCTTCTTTAAAAGCGTATAGTGCGCCTGCTGCAGGAAGCTATGCGCGTTCTAAAAAGCGTCATGCAGCTGCAATAGCGATGGTTTTTGATAAAAATCTTTTCAGCTAATTAAGATTTTGATGCCTATCAAGGCTAAAAAACGTAATTTTGAAATAATAAGTAGTATACAAATAACAACACCATAAAATTATATACAGATGATTTTAGAAATGAAAGTTCCTTCACCGGGGGAATCAATCACCGAAGTTGAAATCGCAACTTGGTTAGTAAAAGACGGAGATTACGTAGAAAAAGATCAAGCGATTGCTGAAGTAGATTCAGATAAAGCAACTTTGGAATTACCGGCTGAAGCTAGCGGAATTATCACGCTAAAAGCTGAAGAAGGTGATGCTGTAGCTGTTGGTCAGGTAGTTTGCTTGATTGATACAAGTGCTGCTAAACCTGAAGGAAGCGCTCCGGCAAAAGAAGAAAAGAAAGAGGAAGCTCCAAAAGCTGAAGTTAAAAAAGAAGAGCCTAAAGCAGAAGCAAAACCAGCACCTGCTGCAGAAAAAACGTATGCTACAGGAACTCCTTCACCAGCTGCGAGAAAAATCTTGGATGAAAAAAATATCGAACCATCATCTGTTGAAGGAACCGGAAAAGGCGGAAGAATCACTAAAGACGATGCTGTAAATGCAAAACCTTCTATGGGAACTCCAACAGGAGGAAACCGCGGTTCTGAAAGAACAAAATTATCAATGCTTCGCAGAAAAGTTGCAGAGCGTTTGGTTGCAGCCAAAAATGAAACGGCTATGCTTACGACTTTTAACGAAGTAAACATGACGCCAATCAATTTGGTTCGTAATGAATATAAAGATGCCTTCAAGGCAAAACACGGCGGGTTAGGTTTGGGCTATATGTCATTCTTTACAAAAGCAGTGACAAGAGCTTTACAACTTTATCCGGATGTAAACTCAATGATTGACGGACAAGAAAAAATTTCATACGATTTCTGCGATATTTCAGTAGCAGTTTCAGGGCCAAAAGGACTTATGGTTCCTGTGGTTAGAAATGCTGAAAACCTGACTTTCCGCGGTATCGAGTCTGAAATCAAAAGATTGGCGATAAGAGCTCGTGACGGACAAATTACTGTAGACGATATGACCGGAGGAACTTTTACAATCTCTAACGGAGGTGTTTTTGGAAGTATGCTTTCAACACCAATCATCAACCCTCCACAATCTGGAATCTTAGGAATGCACAACATTATTGAGCGTCCGATTGCCGTAAACGGTAAAGTGGAAATCCACCCGATGATGTATGTAGCGCTTTCTTATGACCACAGAATTATTGATGGACGTGAGTCAGTTGGTTTCTTGGTTGCAGTAAAAGAAGGTTTGGAGAATCCGGTAGAATTATTGATGGATAACAATCCTAAAAAAGCCTTGGAACTATAATTTCAGGCTTTAGAATATAAAAAAATCCCGTTCGAAAGAACGGGATTTTTTATTTATCGGATTTATTTATTGTTTTAAATAAAAATACTCTCCATTATAATCGATAATTCCGTGGCCTTTCATCAAAATGTCAGCGCCAATAATTCCGTGAACAGGCTTTGCCTTGTATTGTTCTAAAGCCAGGTTGACATGCGACATATTAAAGATAACCAATGAAAAATCATCGGTTTTCCAACGTCCCAATTGGAGCGTATTATTGGTCGACATTTGAGTTTCCATTCCCACAGCTCCGGCTCCGGCAGCTTTTGTAGAAGATTCTTCAGCAAATAGCCTAAAATGCTCAATATCGCCAAAGTCAACGCAACTATTGGAAGCCCCAGTGTCTAATATGAAATTACCGCTAATGCCATTAATTTTTGCCTTAATGACAAGATGGTTTGTCTTTGAGATTTTTAACTTGATTTTTTTGTAACCTTTCTTTTTTAAGGCGTCGAAAATAGTATCCATTTGTAAGCTATGAGTAAATCAAAAATAACGATTTACGAACAAACCCATCTCATCTAAAACATAATATTTTGCTAAGATTTTCTTGATTTTGGGATTTGCTCGTATTGTTCCTATTTTTGCAACATGATTTTAATAGATACACATTCGCATATTTATAGCGAAGAATTTGACCAGGACAGGAATGAAATGATGCAGCGTGCTTTTGACGCCGGTGTTCAAAGAATTTTTGTACCGTCAATCGATTCCGGTTATACCCAAAAAATGTATGATTTGGAAAAGCAATATCCGGAAAATGTATTTCTGATGATGGGTCTGCATCCTACCTATGTCAAAGAAAACTATGAAGAAGAATTGGCTTTTGTGGAATCTGAATTGTCTAAAAGAAAGTTCTACGCTGTTGGCGAAATAGGAATTGATCTTTTTTGGGATAAAACCCGATTGGAAGAACAGAAAATTGCCTTTAAAAGACAGATACAGCTTGCAAAAAAATACAGCCTTCCTATAAATATCCATTGCAGAGATGCCTTTGATGAGGTTTTTGAAGTTCTTGAATCAGAAAAAGACGAAAAACTATTCGGGATTTTCCATTGCTTTACGGGTGATTATGGACAGGCGCTACGGGCAATCTCATGTAATATGAAACTGGGGATTGGCGGTGTTGCGACTTTCAAGAATGGCAAAATAGACCAGTTCCTGAATCAGATTGATCTGAAACACATCGTTTTGGAAACCGATTCTCCTTATCTGGCTCCGGTGCCTTTTAGAGGCAAGCGAAATGAAAGTAGCTATACAAAGCTGGTGGCAGAAAAACTAGCCTTGATATATGGAGTTTCTCTTGAAGAGATTGCTAAAATCACGACTGAAAATGCCAAAGAGGTTTTCGGTATTTAACAAAGAAAACACATCAAATTCATAAAATTTTTGTTCATTTGTAGATTGTTAAAAAAACGTAAGTAATGTCAAAATTCGATAAGATTCGACCGTTTTATGATAGCGAAGTAAACGAAGCCTTATGCAAAGTTGCCGATCATCCGATGATGAAAGCCATGATGAGCTTCACGTATCCGGATGTCGAAGAAAAAGATTGGATAGAGCAGTTAAAAAGGACGCATTCCATTAGAGATTTCCAATGCAATTTTATCTATCATGCCGTCATGAAGGTGCTCGAAAAAAGTTCGGACGGATTGACTACTTCTGGTTTTGAAAAATTAGAAAAACATACGCCTTATCTTTTTATTTCCAATCACAGGGATATCATTTTAGATACATCGCTGCTAAATACCTGTCTTTTTGACCACGGTTTGGTAATGACAGCTTCGGCAATTGGCGATAATTTAGTACGTAAAACGTTCCTGCATATTTTATCTAAACTGAATCGGAATTTTCTGGTTCAGAGAGGCCTGTCGCCTAGAGAGCTGCTTCAAAGCTCAAAATTGATGTCAGAATATATCTGCCAGCTTATTCTAAGAGAAAACCGTTCTGTTTGGATTGCCCAACGTGAAGGAAGAACAAAAGACGGTAATGATGCAACACATCCGGGAGTATTGAAAATGCTTTCGATGGGTTCTGACGAAGACAACCTGATGGACTATTTTAAGAAATTAAAAATTGTTCCGGTATCTATTTCCTATGAATACGACCCTACAGATGCGCTAAAAATGCCACAACTAATGGCAGAAGCAAATGATGAGGTTTATATAAAAGAAAAAAATGAAGATTTCATGACGCTCCTAAGCGGAATTATGGGACAGAAAAAAAGAATCCATATTCATGTTGGAGATGTTTTAGAAGCTGAATTGGATGAAATCGCTTCGAAATTCGACAATTCAAATAGACAGATTCAGGCTTTGGCTCAGACTATAGATGATGCTGTGCTGGCGAACTACAAGTTATGGCCAACCAATTATATTGCCTACGATTTGCTGAATAATACTGATAAATATTCTCACCTGTATACCGAAAAAGAAAAATCGCTTTTTGAAAGAAGATTGGAAATAAGAATTGATGAAAGTAATCCAGTAGAACTGCAAGGATTCCTGGCGATGTATGCCAATCCGGTAGTCAATAAATCAAAATATGAGAATGCTGTCTAAAGCAAAAATACTTTTGGTTTATACCGGCGGAACTATCGGTATGGTGAAAGACTTTGAGACGGGTGCTTTAAAAGCGTTCAACTTTAGCAAATTGCTCCAAAGAATACCTGAATTAAAGCAACTAGATTGTGAGATTGAAACGGTTTCTTTTGATACTCCCATAGATTCTTCTAACATGAATCCTGATAAATGGGTTAGGATTGCAACGATCATCGAAGAAAATTACACTGCTTTTGACGGTTTTGTCGTGCTTCACGGTTCAGATACGATGTCGTATTCAGCTTCCGCTTTAAGCTTTATGCTGGAAAATCTCGCCAAGCCAGTCGTGTTTACGGGTTCTCAATTGCCAATAGGTGATCTGAGGACAGATGCCAAAGAAAATCTGATTACAGCAATTCAAATTGCTTCATTGCAACATAAAAATAAACCGGTTATTAACGAAGTATGCCTTTATTTTGAATACAAGCTATACAGAGGAAATCGTACTACAAAAATAAACGCAGAGCATTTTAATGCTTTTATGTCGCCTAATTATCCGCCATTGGCAGAATCGGGTGTACATTTAAAAGTAAACAATGACTTGCTGTTGCCAAAATCCGGAAACAAAAAACTCCAGGTACATAAAGAACTCGACAACAATGTGGCTGTCGTAAAAATGTTTCCTGGAATTAGCGAAAATGTATTGACTGCTATTTTTAATATTCCCAACCTGAAAGGTGTTGTTATAGAGACCTATGGTGCCGGAAATGCGCCAACAGATGAGTGGTTTATTTCGTTATTAAAGAAAGCCATTAAAAACGGGCTGCATGTCATTAATGTAACACAATGTACTGCCGGAAGCGTAAGTATGGGGCATTATGAAACGAGCACATCATTGAAAAAAATAGGCGTCATATCCGGAAAAGATATTACTACAGAATCGGCAATAACAAAGCTGATGTACCTCATTGGGCAGAAAGTTTCTCCAAATGTTTTCAAGACTATTTATGAAACCGCTTTGCGAGGCGAATTGTCATAATTTTTTAGCTATAAATTTTCTTTAGTCGGAATTTTTGCAGTTCTTTGCAACCGCAAATTAATAGAGAGGTGTCCGAGTGGTTGAAGGAGCAAGCCTGGAAAGTTTGTATATGGGTAACTGTATCGTGGGTTCGAATCCCATCCTCTCTGCTAAAAAATCCAAACCCTGTGAGTCATCAGATTTACAGGGTTTTTGTTTTTATCTATTTTTAAAATTTATCATCAAATCTTTTGCTATAAGGACAAAATTGAAATATTATTAAGAAATAAAAAATAATAACTAAAATTATTAATTTTACAATCGTAAAAACAAAAAAACATTTAAAACTATGACTAAATTTAAAAAGCTTTTCCTAATTCTACCTGTAATAATCTTTAGCTTGTATTCTTGCAGTAGTGATGATTCAACTTCAGCAACTGTTACTTTAGAAGGTAAATGGCAATACACAAGAATTGGAACCTTTACTGATAATCAAGAAATACTTATGGATTACCAACACACGCCAGGTTGTAGTAAAGATTACATAGAAATACTTCCAGGAGGAATTATTAAAAATCATGAATTTAATAATCCAAATTGTCAAGAAACAATTAGTACAGGAACATGGACTAGAAGCAATAATTCTATAACGGTGAGATATCCTGATCAGCCAGCTATTCCCGGTGAAATTTTAGAACTTACAAGTACAACTCTAAAGACAAAATTTATACAGCCTGATATAACAGATATAGAAATATTAACAAGGATTCCATAAATTTTTAATTTAAAATTGATTGGGCAGCAGTCCTTGGCGCAATGGTTATTTGTCCTAAATAACATTTCAAATTTTGAAAGTCCAATTAAGAAGGAAGAGAGATCCTAAAAAGGATATTTATATAAAAACAGTATATTAACGGATTAGGTAGGGGACAAATCCTATCGTCTCTGCTCAAAAAGAAAAACCATGTAAATCAATTGATTTACATGGTTTTTCTTTTACAATAAACTGGCACAATCTAAATGCTGATGGTTGTTATTTCTATTCGCTATTTAATTCGTCTTGATTCGATTTTCTGTACGTGTCAAGTTCTTCAAATGTAAATAGGATCTGATGCGATTGAGATTTTGAATATCCTTTTGTTCTTTTACTAACTTCTATTTCATCCTCTTTATCGAGGAAAATTTCAATCTGACATTCCTTAATGTATTCAATTTCACTTTTAAAATATTTTTTCGGACTATAAATAGTATCATTTGTGTTGTAATCAACATTTCCGCAAAATTTGCATTTCCCTTCTTCTAAAGAAAAATAGCCACAGATTTTACACTCTTCAAGATTATTTTCTTTCTTTAGGGATATGCTTTTCGTTTCTTCTAAATAACAGTTTTTACATAGGATAGATGTCCATCCATTTGTATTTCTTTCTTTTCCATTTGCTCCACATTTTTCACAAGTTTTTCCAGATAAATGAGCATAGGCTTGGACTATGGTTTTTATTTTTTGTTCTAAATCTTTATTGTCTAAAACAATATAACAGCGTAAAGTGCCGTATTTTTCTTTTCCAGAAACGTCGTTATTTATATCCCAGCCTGCAATACAAAATTCAAAAAGCATTTTTTTGATTAAATCATGCCATCCTTTTCCGTTTAGTTTAAAATTTAATAAGTTTCTCTGAACGAAATAGTCAATGTCTCTGCTATACATAATCTTCCATTTTGATTGTTTAAAATAAGGGCTAACTTGTTTTATATGAATGAGAAAAACAAATAAAATTATGGGTATATATGGCTTTGATTCTATAAGAAATAATTAGAGAGCAAAAGTACAATTTTACCAATACCATGCTTTATGAAGCATAAAGCATGCAGTGATTTTGCTACTGCGGGGCATTCTAAGGGTAAACAAAATCCGGATATTTTCTGTCAAAACTCAATAATTTTTCATCGTTGTATTTTTCTAAAACATATCCAGTAAATAAATTAATTTCTCCGAAACCAAAATAGAAGTCCTCAGTTTCATAATACCTAATTTGATTGTCTTCAAAATATTGTAATATGGTTTCTGTATTACTTCCAATATTATTTAATAGCTTTTTTTTATTAATCCAAAATAATTTAAAATCAGCATAACTAGCTTCAACTTTAATTTGTGCAGTTTCAAAATCTAAATGGCATAAAATATCCTCAAATTCTTTTAAAAAATCTTTAAGCTCTTCTTCGTTATCAACTAAATATTTTGCTGTTCTTCCAAATGAAATTAATATGTTTTCATAATAGTAAGGATGTTCGTGTTCTCCTAATGAAAATATATTTGGGTAAAAGTAGAAGTATTTTTTTTCAATCATTTTTTGAGAAATAAAATTCTTTGAATTTTCATAATCTCTATCAATCATAATTGCTCCGTGAAAATAATTGTATTCCATCATCTATTTTACTTTTTTTGAGTAATACTGCCTAATAAATAAGTGTTTTTTGGTTTTTAACCAATGCTGTAAATTTCAAATTTTGAAAATTTAATCAAGAGGAGCAAAAGCCGTACCATAATTTTCACCGGTTCTTCCCTTTTTACTCTATTTTGACTTTAAAATTAAATTGAGTACCTTATGCTAAAAATAAGGGATATGAAGAATATTACGACCCTGTTTAACCTGAGTGATGGAGAAGATAATCGGGAAAAGACACTCGAAAGTATAAAGAAAAATATTTCTTTTAAAGGAGCCAATCTTTGGATTTTGGCTTGTGCCATAATCATTGCATCGGTTGGGCTGAATGTGAATTCGACCGCTGTCATAATAGGAGCCATGCTTATATCGCCTCTTATGGGACCAATTGTTGGTGCGGGTTTTGCATTGGGAATTTATGATTTTGGACTTCTAAAAAGATCGCTGAAAAACCTGTTAATCGCTACTGTGGTTAGCCTTACGGTTTCTACGCTCTATTTCTTTTTAAGTCCGTTTAAAGATGTTCAGTCAGAACTTTTGGCAAGGACGGCACCTAATATTTATGACATACTCATTGCATTTTTTGGTGGACTCGTAGGTGTTATTGCGGTAACCCGTGTCGAGAAAGGTAATCCAATACCTGGTGTTGCAATTGCAACGGCATTGATGCCGCCTCTTTGTACAGCGGGTTATGGTATAGCAACCGGACAATGGTCTTTCTTTTTAGGAGCTTTTTATCTGTATTGCATTAATTGCGTCTTTATAGGACTTGCTACCTTTTTGATTATAAAATATCTTAACTATCCTGCGGTAAAACAGGTAGATGAAAAACAACAGCGTCAGGTCAAGTATACTATTTCTTTTCTGATCGCGATTATGATTATTCCAAGCAGCTACCTTGCCTATACGCTATACAGAGAACAACAATTCAAGAAAAATGCCGATATATTTATTGAAAATAAATTCACAAACAAGGGTTATACGGTTATCTATAAAAAGACCGAATATAATTCCAGAAGAAAACAACTTGAACTGGCTTTTTTGTCTAAAAAATTTGACAAGGCTGAACTTAACGAACTTCAAAAAGAATTTGTAAAGAATAAATATTTGCAAGATGGCAAACTTCTTATTCGGCAGGACAGCACAGACAGGCTCTCGGCCCTCAAAGGTGATATACTTAACCAAATACGAAGCAGTGAAAATGAAGTGGATGGCAAGGATGCTAAAATTATGAAACTTGAAAAAGAACTCGCAGATATGCGTTTTGATAATGTCCAAATCTTAAAAGAAACCAATGCGCTTTTTCCTTCGGTTACTTCCATAGGCATTTACAAAAACAACATTGCTATTCAAAAAGACAGTATCATCCCAATAACGGCGGTTGTTTATGAAACTTCTGCAAAACTGGACAAGAAAGATAAAGAGAGGTTTAGGAAATGGCTGGAAGAAAGGCTTTCGGCGAATAATTTGAGCCTCTATAGTAAAGATGGTAATTAATTTGAGTGTATTTGCGCAACGCAATACTTTATTGAAAGTCGTATAGGTATTTAAAAAGGGAAATATAAATGGCTGTATATTGGTGGATTATATAAATGTTCAAATTCTTTTTTGCCTTCAAAAATGCTAACCTAAAAGTTGTCTTTTTTTACTACTTTTATTTGCACAACAGTCCTATCTATGAAAAAGTACTTTAGCATCCTTATATTCTTGATTTCTTTAAGCGCTTTTGCCCAGGATCCTGTGAAAGACAAGCAGATTAAAGAGGCACAGGAAAAAGAAGAACAAGAACGCATCAAGGAAGTTTTAAGCAATGATAAAACTACCGATATCCGTGTAGTGGAAGATGAAAAAAGAAAAAAAGATTCTATAAACGCTACGGTAACAGTAATCGACTCCTTATACAGGGAAGATCAGTTTTATATTGGGCTGACGTATGATTTGTTGCAGAAGAGACCAGACGGCGTAAGCCAAAACTCATTCTCCTCGGGACTTCATATCGGTTTTTTAAGAGATTTTCCGTTGAACAAAAGAAGGAATGTTGCTGTAGCAATTGGTTTAGGTTATTCGATGAATGATTACAGACAGAATATAAAAATCACTGAAGTTGATGGAAAGCCTTTTTATGAGGTAGTCAATGAAAATGAAGTAAATTTTGATAAGAATAAATTTGCACTTCATTACATAGACCTGCCAATCGAATTCAGATGGAGAACTTCAACAATCCAAAGCCACCGTTTTTGGAGAATTTATACAGGATTTAAGCTAAGTTATTTAGTGCTTAACAAATCAAAATATGTCCAGGGAAATGAGAAAATCAGGATTTTTGGCAATGACGATTTTAATAAGCTACAATACGGAGCCTATATTTCTTTCGGTTATAATACATGGAACTTCCATGCCTATTATGGCTTAAATTCACTGTTCAAATCAGAAGCAAAAATTGATGGAAAATCAATCGATATGAATACCGTGAATATTGGACTGATGTTTTATATCCTATAGCCAGAAATAAAGAAGCGCTATCTGAGGCAGTACTCCCGACAAAAAGCCCGCAATCAACTCTTTGGTGTCATGAGCCTTCATCGACAATCTTGATGTTGCCACTATTCCGTTGAGCAACACGAAAAATGCAACCAGATAAAGATGGTTGGTTTGGGTGTGTAGGCTAAATCCGATTACAAAAACAGTTATCGCGCTAATTGCAATCATGTGTATGCTTGCTTTCAGGTTGATAAAAATAAAAAGGAAAGCAAGAATCGTACTGACCAAAGCTCCAAAGAAAAAGTAATAAAGCTCAGGAATAAGCTCAATCCGGATGCTTTTCGTAATCAGGATATAAAGCAGTATCACATTTACAACCAATGGAATTCTTCGTTGTGAAATCTCCGAAAGCATAAATGAATTGGCTTTGCCCAAGGTCATCAGAAAATAAAATATCGAAACCGGAATCAGGATAGTCAGGATGATGACCTGGATTGTAACCAAAAAGATTTCCTGATAGGGATGGTATCGGTCGGTCAGGAAAAAATAGAGCAGGACTGCATATACCGAAATAAACATCGGATGGAAAACATAGGAAACTATAGAAAGCAGTTTTTTCACTAGCTATATTTTCTTCCTCATTCGTGCTACGGGAATATCCAATTGCTCTCTGTATTTTGCAATCGTCCTTCTGGCAATCGGATAACCTTTTTCTTTTAATATTTCGGCCAATTGATCGTCAGGAAGCGGTTTCTGCTTGTCTTCTTCTTCAATGACGTTCTGCAATATTTTCTTGATTTCCAATGTAGAGACATCTTCGCCCTGGTCATTTTTCATGGCTTCAGAAAAGAATTCCTTAATCAGTTTTGTGCCATAGGGAGTTTCTACATACTTGCTGTTTGCCACACGCGAAACCGTAGAAATATCAAGACCAATCATGTCTGCAATATCTTTTAGGATCATCGGTTTCAACTTGGTTTCATCACCGTCAAGGAAATATTCTTCCTGATAATGCATGATGGCATTCATCGTCACAAATAAAGTTTCCTGACGCTGACGAATAGCATCAATAAACCATTTGGCAGAATCCAATTTCTGCTTGATGAACTGCACGGCTTCTTTCTGTTGGTTTGATTTGTCACGTGATGCTTTGTATGTCTGCATCATTTCCTGATAATCTTTAGAAACGTGTAGCTCTGGAGCATTTCGTCCGTTTAAAGTCAATTCCAGTTCGCCATCAACAATACGGATAGTAAAATCAGGAACAATGTGTTCAATCATCTTATTGTTTCCGGTAAAAGCCCCGCCCGGTTTTGGGTTCAGCTTTTCTATCTCATCAATTGCTTTTTTCAGTTGGTCTTGAGAAACGCCATATTTTTGGAGCAATTTGTCGTAATGCTTTTTGGTAAAAGATTCGAACTGATTTTCCAAAATATCAATAGCCAAATCAACAGATTCGGTAGGTGTTTTATGCTTTAGTTGCAGTAAAAGACATTCTTGCAGGTCACGCGCGCCCACTCCGGAAGGCTCTAATTCGTGGATGATATGCAGGATTCTTTCCACATTTTTCTCATCGGTATAAATTCCTTGAGTAAATGCCATATCGTCAACAATATCAGGAACGCTTCTTCGAATGTAACCCATATCATCAATACTTCCCACTAAAAATTCTGCGATTTCACGCTCCTCATCATTCAGTATAAAAGTATTCAACTGATTGATAAGGTCCTGATGGAAACTCACTGGTGCTGCAAAAGGCATGCTACGGTCTTCATCATCATCGCTATAATTATTTGCCTGTAGTTTATAATCAGGCGTTTCGTCATTACTTAAATATTCATCGATATTGATGTCTTCAGCATCTATTCTGTCATTTTCGAATTCATCATAATCGTCATAATCATCATTTTCGAATTCGTCTCTTTCGTATTCATCCTCTTCTTTCCCAGCTTCCAATGCCGGATTTTCAACCATTTCTTCTTTTAATCGTTGTTCAAAAGCTTGCGTAGGCAATTGGATTAGCTTCATCAGCTGGATTTGCTGTGGAGATAATTTCTGGGACAATTTAAGTTGTAAAAACTGCTTAAGCATCTATTGAGTTATTTGGTATTTATAGTTCAAATTTAAACATTTTCAACTAAAAATGGCACACGTTAAGATAAACTTGTGCCATTTTTGGTAGGGTTGTGATATTGAGGAGATTCTTAAAATTCCGCGTTTCCAGGAGTTCTAGGAAAAGGAATTACGTCTCTGATATTTGTCATTCCGGTTACAAACAGTACTAGTCTTTCAAAACCAAGACCAAAACCGCTATGAACTGCTGTTCCAAAACGTCTGGTGTCTAAATACCACCAAAGTTCTTCTTCGTCTATGCCTAATACTTTCATTTTTTCAACCAAAACATCGTAGCGTTCTTCTCTCTGCGATCCTCCTACAATTTCTCCAATGCCTGGGAAAAGGATGTCCATTGCGCGAACTGTTTTTCCATCTTCGTTCAAGCGCATGTAAAACGCCTTGATGTTTGCTGGATAATCGTAAAGGATTACCGGACATTTGAAGTGCTTTTCAACTAAGAAACGCTCATGTTCGGATTGTAAGTCAGCTCCCCATTCCTCAATAATGTATTGGAACTTTTTCTTTTTGTTTGGAGTTGAGTTCTTTAAAATATCGATAGCTTCTGTATAAGAAACGCGTTTGAAATTGTTTTCTAAAACGAAGTTCAATTTTTCAAGCAAAGTCATTTCGCTTCTTTCTGCCTGCGGCTTTGATTTTTCTTCTTCCAATAAACGGCCTTCCAGGAATTTCAAATCATCAGCACATTTATCCATTGTGTATTTGATTACATATTGGATAAAATCTTCGGCCAAATCCATGTTGTCATCCAAATCATTGAATGCTACTTCTGGCTCAATCATCCAAAATTCCGCCAAGTGACGGGAAGTGTTGGAGTTTTCAGCTCTGAATGTAGGTCCAAAAGTATAAATCTGCCCTAAAGCCATCGCAAAAGTTTCACCTTCTAACTGTCCGGAAACGGTTAGGTTGGTATGCTTACCGAAGAAATCTTTTTTATAATCGATATGGCCTTCTTCTGTTCTTGGCAGATTGTCTAACGGCAATGAGGTCACCTGGAACATTTCACCAGCACCTTCTGCATCAGCTCCCGTAATAACCGGAGTGTTTACATATACAAATCCTTTTTCCTGGAAATATTGGTGTACGGCAAAAGACAATACCGAACGCACTCTCATAATAGCGCCAAAAGCATTGGTTCTTACACGTAAGTGAGCATTGGCACGCAAAAATTCAAGCGTATGTTTTTTAGGCTGCATCGGGAATTTTTCAGGATCAGAATCACCTAAAATTTCCAGGCTACGAACCTGAATTTCATATTTCTGACCAGCACCTTTGCTTTCTGTCAAAGAACCTTTTAAAGCTACAGCAGCACCAGTAGTGATACGTTTTAGCGTATCAGCCGGAGTATTTTCAAAATCAACCACACATTGGATATTATTTATAGTCGAGCCATCATTCAAAGCAATAAATTGATTATTTCTGAATGTTCTTACCCAGCCTTTTACATAAACTTCCTGCAATGTTTGAGCACTATTCAATAGCTCCTTAACTTTTGTGTGTTTCATTTTTAATGTTATAAAATAGTTTTGATTTATTTCTGCGAGCCAAAAGATAGGCTTTTCGCTCTGAAAAACAGAACGCAAAGATAGTAAAAAATTTAGTCCACAGATGCCTATTACGTTACCAAGTCTGTATCCCGTTTTTTTATCTAATTTTACAAAAAAATAAAAATGAAAACCAATATTTTGGTCTCAGATACGCTGTATGTCATCGGGATTGTGTTTATCATAATTCTCGTGGCTCTCGTATTTTTTCTTGTTTACAAATTAAAAAAGGCTAAAGCCCAAAGAAGAGAATTTGAAGAAAAATACAATACGCTGGAGGTGAAAGTCAATGGGCTGAAATTGGAAACTTTGGAATCGAAACTAAATCCGCATCTTTTTAAAAATATATTGAATTCGATCCAATCGCATGCTTATCAGACGTATCATGCGCTTGACAAACTGGCAAATGTCCTGGATTATATTTTGTATGAAAGCCAGAAAAAATTTGTCTCACCAAGAGAAGAAATCGAATTTGCGTTAAACCTGATTGAAATCAACAAAATTAAGGTCAGTCCGCTTTTTGAATTGAAAGTGAAAACTAAAATAAAAGAAGGTGAACTGCTTTATGAACAGCCAATTTTAGCGCCTATGATTTCTATCGATTTGATTGAAAATGCGTTTAAACATGCTGATTTAAAAAGTCCGGATGCTTTTATTTCTATCGTATTTGAATTTCGCGATAGCTGTTTTTACCTTACCGTTTCCAATAAGATATCAGACCACAGATCCTTAAAAAAAGATAACAGTGGATTAGGTTCAAATACTTTAGATCAGCGTCTTAGAATAATTTACAATAATAATTACAAGCTCGATAAATTTATCGAGGATGATGTTTATATTGCTCACCTAAAAATAGACTTACTTGAATACAAAGCTCAAATGCTTGCTGCTGGACGATGAATTGCCGGGATTGACATATCTCAAAATGCTTTGCGAACAGATTCCGGAACTGGAAGTTGTGAAAGCTTTTGACAATCCTGAAAAATTGCTTGCCGAAATGGGAAGCCTTGATTTTGACCTGTGCATCACAGATATCGAAATGCCCGGAATTGACGGCCTCAGCGTTGCCAACTTGTTGAAAGATAAGATGGTGATTTTTACGACAGCCTACAAAGAATATGCTGCCGATGCTTTTGATATAGAAGCCATCGACTATATTACCAAACCGGTAAAGAAAGAACGATTGCAGAAAGCAGTAGCTAAGGCTTTGGAAAAAATTAATAAAAAAGCGACAAACAAGAAATTTGTTCAGTTAAATACTGATAAAGGAAAAGCATTGTTGTTTTTTGACCAGATCTTATACATACAGCCTTCGGAAACAGATAGTCGTGACAAAGAAGTATTGATGAAGGATGGGAATGTGATTTTGTTGAAGAACATCACTTTTGCCAAATTGCTTTCTCATTTGCCTAAAGCCGATTTTTGCAGAATCAATAAGAAAGAAATTATTGCCATGAAGGTGGTAAAATTCTTTGCACATGACGAAATTACGGCTACAATTCTGGATAAAAACGGAAAGAATCTGGTGTTGTTTTTAAGCGATATTTACCGTTCGGACTTCCTGTGTAAAGTCAATATTTGAGTTTTATTACAAAATTTTTCCTTCTTGTTACAATAGCCCCAAAGTATTTTACAAAATCAATTTGTAAGAGATTTTCAATACAGATATTTGCAACAACAAATTACTTACCTCATGCAAAAGCACAAAAATTCAATTTTTTATGTTCTTCTGATAGCTGTTTTTTCCGCAATAATCTATTGGTTTCTGGATAAAGGAAAACATCTGGAACATGGAAGAACAATAATTGAAAAAACTTCAGATAAAACGCAGTGGGAAGAATTTATTCTTTCTATGCAGCACAGTTTGCAGCATCCCCTGGCAATTTTATTGGCCCAGATACTTACCATCATTTTAGTGGCCCGATTTTTTGGGTGGATTTGCAGAAAGATTGGACAACCATCAGTTGTTGGTGAAATTATTGCCGGTATTGTTTTAGGGCCTTCTTTGCTAGGATTGTACTTTCCGGAGTTTAAAGAAACGATTTTCCCAGTAGCTTCTCTTGGAAATTTGCAGTTCCTAAGCCAGATCGGATTGATTTTCTTCATGTTTGTTATCGGGATGGAACTGGATTTGAAAGTTCTAAGAAATAAGGCACATGATGCTGTAGTAATTAGCCACGCCAGTATTATTTTCCCTTTTACGTTGGGAATCGGGTTGGCTTATTTTATGTATGACTCTTTTGCTCCTGAAGGTATCGAATTTTTGTCGTTTGCACTTTTCTGCGGTATTGCGATGAGTATCACGGCATTTCCGGTTTTGGCAAGAATCGTTCAGGAACGAGGCATCCACAAAACAAAACTGGGAAGCATCGTAATCACCTGTGCGGCTGCTGACGATATCACGGCCTGGTGTATTCTGGCTGCTGTTATTGCAATTGTAAAAGCGGGATCTTTTGTGAGTTCCTTGTATATTATTGCGATGGCTGTTGCTTATGTTTTTCTGATGATTATAGTAGTAAAACCATTCTTAAAAAGAGTAGGTGACCTGTATTCTTCCAGAAAGACATTAAGTAAACCGGTAGTTGCGATTTTCTTTTTGACTTTGATTATCTCGGCTTATGTGACAGAAGTTATCGGAATCCATGCATTGTTTGGAGCTTTTATGGCAGGTGTAATCATGCCGGAAAGTGCCAAATTCAGAAGCATCTTTATCGAAAAAGTAGAAGATGTCGCCTTGATTGTATTACTTCCGTTATTCTTCGTATTTACGGGATTAAGAACAGAAATCGGTCTTTTGGATGATCCGTATTTATGGAAAATTACAGGACTGATTATAGCTGTGGCGGTAGCCGGAAAATTTTTGGGAAGTACGTTGGCTGCAAAATTTGTGGGACAAAACTGGAGAGACAGTTTATATATAGGTGCACTGATGAATACCCGAGGATTAATGGAATTAATCGTTCTTAACATCGGTTATGAACTAGGCGTACTTTCTCCTATGATTTTTACGATGATGGTAATCATGGCCTTGGTAACGACTTTTATGACAGGCCCGGCCTTAGATTTGATTAACTTTATTTTCAAGACTAAAAACTCAATTATTCCGGAAACGATAAGCAACAAGATAAAATATAAGATATTGCTTTCTTTTGCTATTCCGGATAGAGGAATCTCTTTATTGAAAGTTGCCAACAGTTTGGTAAGAAAACAAAATGGCAATGCGATAGTTACGGCAATGCACTTGTCTTCCAGTAACGAATTGCACGGATTTGACGCCAGCCATTATGAGCAGGAAGTTTTCAAACCAATTGTAAATGAAGCAGAAAATCTGGATCAAAAAATCATTACACTTTTTAAAGCATCGGTAGATATTGATTCGGATATAACCGAGATTGCAAACCAGGGCGAATTTGACCTGCTGTTAATAGGTTTGGGACAGTCTATTTTTGAAGGAACCTTGTTGGGAAGAGTATTGGGATATACCACAAGAATCATAAACCCAGACAGGCTTATTGATAAATTTACCGGAAAAGAAGGATTGTTTGAAAATTCTCCTTTTGATGAGAGAACACGCCATATTATTGCTTATAGTAAGATGCCGGTTGGTATTCTGGTTGATAAAAATTTAGATGAAATCGATCAGGTTTTTATGCCGCTTTTTTCTGTAGAAGACAGATTCCTGATTGAATATGCGCAAAAATTGATTCACAATAACGGTTCGCAGGTAACAGTATTGGATCCGACAGGAGAAATAAAAAACAATTCAGAAATAAAGGAGAGCATACGTGCTATAGAGCAAATTGCTCCGAACCATATCACCATGTCAGGTGAAAAAACCATGACAAAAGAATTTTTAGAGAAACAAGACCTGATGATTATTAGTCTTGACAGTTGGAAAAAACTGGTTGACTCTCAGAGTGTTTGGTTAAATAATACACCTTCTGTGTTAATTATTAAGCCATAAAAGTTTTAAAGTTTTATTTTTGCGTTTGGATTATACTTATAAAGATTACGTTATTATTAATTCTAAAAACCTGCTATGTTTATTCATAGCAGGTTTTATATTTTAAAACGGTCTTTAAAGTCCCAGATTCAATATTACGGTAAGTTTGATAGAAAGGTTGTCTTCAAATTTTGCCAACTGGTTAGGCCCATATCTGTAAAATCCGGACAAACCAAATGCTTTATAAATCTGGTTTAGTTCTATCCCCGATTCAAAATATCCGTCGCGTAAAGTTTTGTAGTTAAGTCCGATGTGTTGCTCCGGTTTTTCCATATCTCCCCAGGCCATTCGGGAAACCAGTACCAACGAAGGTTTGATACCTTTAAAAACGGTTACTCTTTTAAAGCCATGCTTTAATTGGAACATCACATATTTGCTGGAGAAAAACTCATTAAAATACATGGTCTCAAAACTGTTTTTTCCGGCAATCGTAATTCTCTCAATCAGATTTTCCTTTGTAAGGCTGTTCGGAGAAGTGTTATAAAGATGCGAAATAGGAACGTCGCCTATCGCATAGCCTGCTTCCATTAACAATGCTGTTCTTTGGCCGTTTAGGTAGCGCTTTTCATATTCTGCCCTTAAATCAATTTTAGAGAAACCAAAATCGTTCTCAAAAACTTTTGGCAAGGATTGCGTAAACTGGAATGTGAATTTTGGATAGCGCTTTTCAATCTCTAATTTTCCGGTAGGAGTCTGCATATAATCACTAAACGGATTCCATTGCAAGGAAACCATTGCGGTTGTCAGATCGTAGTTTGTATAGGATTTGCCATCAACCGTGTAGATATAATTGAACTTTGGCTCAATCCTACTGTGGGTAAGCTGCCAGATGCTTTCTGTTTTAGGAAGGATTTTCGTTTCAATATAAGTTCGCCATGTCTTATGGTTATAGAAGGTACTCAAGTTGATTGGCCGCGGATCATAAATTTTAAAAACCCTTTTGTCAATGGCAAAGGAAGTACTCGCAATCTCTCGTACATCATCCGTATAGCCTCCGCCAATCCAGGAATTTGAAAAAATACCAACACGCACCGCACCGCCAATACTGTATTTGAAATCGCCATCTTTGGTTCCGTAAGCCGTATAGCCGTCCAAACGGTATTTATTGGAAAACTTTTCATTTGTAATGCCTCCCAAACCTACTCGGAAACCTTCGTAATTATTATAGCTTAATAGATATCGCAGATCCATATCTACTGGTCCAATAGGTACATAGCCATTAAGTATTTTTCTTCCCAGACGTAGCTTTTTTTCAAGTCGTTCTTTTTGGGCAATACTGTCTAAAGCAAAATAAGTTCTTTCGCTACGGACATCCAGACTATCTTTTCGATAACTGTTCCAAAAATTGTCGTCTTTTTTGATAGCATCGTCCTTAATTTCGATTGCAATAGCAGCATGTCTTATTTTTACAGGAGCATTAAGTTCCCTTTCAAAGTTGTATGATTTCGAAAGGAGGTAGGTAAAATCGGAAGCATCTTTTTTTCGATGCGTGTTGTTATTGTCGAAATCACCTTCAAATTTGATGGTACCGCCTAAGATTCGAATGTCATCGTCATTTTTTCCTTTGACAATTTTAAATTCTTTTTGCGTCGGAAACCAGATGTCCTGGCCTTCAAGATATTCAAATTCGTGTGTAGCAGAAATGTCCAAAACACCTCGGATTCGCATAATAGCTTTTGCGATGGCATAATTTTCCTTGTCGATATAAACAACACCTTCCAATCCCGAAGATTTTCGTTTTTTCTTGGGTTTGAAATAAATCATATACGTTTCCCGATTGTCGAGTTTTACCGTATCTAATATCCGGAAACGGTAATCTTTAAAAGCATCGGGTGCTATAGGGCTGTTGTATTTTGTTTCAAAAAGTTCATATTTAGAATCGTATACTGAAAAAGACTGCAAGTTAAAAGCAATAATCTCGTAGATGGGATTTTTAAATCCGGCCATTTTTGTGCCCAGAATTGTCTCCTTCAGTTTTTTGCCGTTGAATTGGAACTGCGATACTTTTTCCGTCTGGAACAAATGCTGGCGGTCGATTATTTTCTTGAATTTATAACTTGCAGAATCGACATTCTTGAATTCTTTTCCTGAATAGCGTTCTACAAATACAGAATCAATGCTCCCGTCAATTGAGTCAGGATTCGCTGAAACAATCAGTTTGTTATAAGACTTGAATTGGAAACTCAGCAGTTTTTGTTGAGGATCGTTCTTTTTTTTGTTTTTGATGGCTTTCCTTATGATGTCATTAGCCGGATTTTCATCTGAAGTAAGCAGTATTTCATTTAAGTTTTCTGCTTTTGGCGTCAACAGTACATCATAATATTTTTTATGCCCATCAACAGCTATGGTTTTTTGACTATAACCGATATAGGATATGGTAAAAGAATTTGTCTGGTTCTCGTTCTGGAACAGGAATTTTCCGTCTACATCTGTCACTGTTGAAATAGTGTTGCCGGATATAGTAGCAAAAGGGAGCGGATTTTTTGTGTTTTCATCCCGCACGATTCCAGAAATCTGAAATTGTGCCTGTACCGAAACCGAAAGAAGAAAAAATAAAAACGTCAGGTGCTTCATAAAGTTATGTAACAGACGAATAGATGGTAGTTTTGTTACACTATGCAAAAGTAATCGACTTCCATAAAAAAATCCACTATTTAAGTGGATTTTAATATTTAGTAATACAAATAGGGTTATATTGTATTAAACTTTCATGATTTCAGCTTCTTTAGCAGCCAAAAGATCGTCTATTTTTTTGATAAAAGAATTAGTCAGGTTTTGAACTTCATCTTCAGCACTTTTGCAAATGTCTTCTGAAGTTCCTTCTTTTTCTAATTTTTTAATATCAGTATTGGCATCTTTACGGACATTTCTGATTCCGATTTTAGCATCTTCCGCTTCTGATTTAGCCTGTTTAACCAAGTCACGGCGACGCTCTTCAGTTAATGGCGGTACGCTGATGATGATTACATCACCATTGTTCATTGGGTTAAATCCGATATTTGCTATCTGGATAGCTTTTTCAATCGGTTGAAGCATACTTTTTTCGTAAGGCTGAATGGTAATAGTCCTTGCATCTGGCACGTTGATATTTGATACCTGGCCCAGTGGTGTAGCTGCACCATAATAATCAACAAATACGCTGCCTAACATGGCAGGACTTGCTTTTCCGGCACGGATATTTAAAAATTCTTTTTCAAGGTGCGCAATTGAACCTGACATCGATTCTTCAGCACTATCTAATATAAAATCAATTTCTTCAGTCATTTTATCTAGAATTTCAGATTTCAGATTCAGATTTCAGCCTTCCGACTGCTATCTTGATTCTGATTTCTAATTATACATTAACTACAGTTCCTACGTTTTCGCCTTCGCAGATTTTCAAAAGATTTCCTTTTTTATTCATGTCGAAAACAACAATTGGCAAGGCATTTTCCTGGCTTAGTGTGAATGCTGTTGTATCCATCACATTCAGGCCTTTTTTCAAGACATCGTCAAATGAAATCGTGTCAAATTTCACAGCATCTGCATTTTTTTCCGGATCTGATGTATAAACACCATCTACTCGGGTTCCTTTAAGGATAACGTCAGCATTAACTTCAACACCTCGCAATACAGCTGCTGTATCCGTCGTGAAATAAGGATTTCCGGTTCCTGCTCCAAAAATTACAATCCTTCCTTTTTCAAGGTGACGAACTGCTCTTCTTTTGATATATGGTTCCGCTATCGCCTCAATTTTTAAAGCTGTTTGCAAACGTGTCAGCATTCCTTTGTCTTCAAGAGCTCCCTGAAGTGCCATTCCGTTAATTACGGTTGCTAACATTCCCATATAATCACCCTGAACTCTGTCCATTCCGTTGCTGGCTCCGGCAACACCGCGAAAAATATTTCCTCCTCCAATTACAATTGCAATTTCAACGCCTTTGTCATGAATTTCCTTGATTTCATCTGCATATTCAGCCAATCTTTTTGGATCGATGCCGTACTGTCTGTCGCCCATCAAGGCTTCTCCGCTCAATTTCAGGAGTATTCTTTTGTATTTCATCCGTTGATTTTGTTTTCGCTTAAGTTGTGCAAATATAGTCATAATCTGTTTTTTTGGAATAAGTTGGCGAAAAAAAAGTAATTCGTAATTTTAGACTTATTTTCGTGCCGTTAAATTGAGATTATGGAAGAAATTATTAAGAACAGTTTAGAAAAAAGCAATACTTATTTAGAATATAGAAAATTAGTTACCAACTTGCTTTTAGAAGGAAAATCAACCGGTGATATCCAATCGGATGATTTGTTGCATTACAGCAAATTGAATGAAACAAGAATGAACCGTTTGGAAAAAACGATTACCGTTTTTGCTGAAATAGAAGAAAGGCTGAAACTTTTAAGAAAACAATATATCTGGTTGGTAATTTCTGAAGGTTGGTGTGGTGATGCGGCACAGCTACTTCCGATTATGCATAAAATGGCAGTACTAACAGACCATATTGATTTTAAGATTGTATTTCGTGATGAAAATGAATTCCTGATGAATAAGTTTCTGACCAATGGCGGAAAATCAATTCCGAAATTAATTGTTCTGGATAAAGAAACTCTGGAAGTTTTGGCTGATTGGGGACCAAGACCAAAAGAAGCATTTGATCTGGTTAAGAACTATAAAGAAAAACATGGAGTTATAGACGAAACTATCAAAACGGAATTACAAATGTGGTATCTTCATGATAAAGGAATAAGTACCCAAAATGAGCTTTTGGAAATGATGCGGCTAATCGAAATTCAAGAATAATGACAGGCTACGAAGAACAGGGATATTTATATCTTGAAAACTTCTTTTCTGAGGCTGAAATTGTGACGATTGAAAAAATTCTGAATAAATTTCATGAGAAGTGGTTGAAAGACAACGCATCTTATTATGAAAAAGGATTGTTGAACAGCCATGGTCTTACTTCCGGCAATTATCTTAATGAAGAAGAAAAGACGGTGCTTTTTCAGTTTATCAGTCAGGATAAACTACAGGAAATTATTAGGACGGTTTTTTCAGAAACTCCAATTTTCCTGAATACGCAGCTTTTCTTTGATCCTAAAAATAGCGAGCAGAAAAACTATTGGCATCGGGATATCCAATATACAGGGATGTCGGTTGAAGAACAAAAAATCGCTATCTGTAATCAAGATGTTGTCCATTTCAGGATTCCAATGAGAAAAGAATCAGGAATCGAGCTTATTCCTAAAACACACCGCGAATGGGATTTGTCGGAAGAATTTGAGGTAAGAAACTCTCTGAATGGTGCTGTTCCAAGTGATGGTCTGCAACGAGGCAAAGTTATCGAATTAGATCGGGGCGATGTATTGGTTTTTTCTGCCAATATGATTCATAGAGGAATTTATGGACAAAACCGATTTTCACTAGATGTGCTTTTTTGTGATAATATTCCTCAAATGAGAAATTTTATCGACTCCAATAATTATCCGTCAAAAGAAATTTTAGAAAATCTGGATAATACCGAATTGTTCGGACTTTAGAGTTTATTTAAAGTACCCAGAATATAAATCTTATCCGATGTTGACATTCCGCCTGGATTGCATCCCGGTTTTCCTTCAGGTATTTCACTGCCGATTTGCTTGTAATATTCTACCCAGGCAGGGAAAAATTCATTAGTTCCCGGTTCTTTGTAAGTCATTGGGGATAATTCGAAAAAAGGCTTGTCGTTGTTGGCTTTTTTAAAAGCATCATAAATCAATTCCGAACAATAGTATTTTCCGTTATCATACACATACTCATCGTCGTAAGGAACGCCAATTTGTTCTAAAGAAAAAGAAATCGCTTCGGGAATCAAACCAACATGTTTCTTTTTGATACGCCCTATATACATTGGTTTGGAAGTGTTTTTTGAAAATTTCTTCAAGGTGTTCAATCGCACTTTCGTTCCGGCGGCTTCAATAATATAAATTGTTTTGTCTTTTATGTAAACCAATCCCATATGGCTGAAATCATGACCTTGGTAACCTTCAGTTACGGCTTCTATCGCATCACATAAAGGCCCGCAATCCATATCCTGAAAAATAAAATCACCGGTTTTTAAATCAGACGGTTTTATCTGAGCATATGAAAAACAGGAACAAAAGAATAGCAGTAAGAGGATTGTTTTTTTCATCATTATTCTGTTTTTTTAGGAAGAGAATCTACAAAAGCTTCGAGGTCATAGCCGTCTTTTACATCGTAATTGCCGATTTTTGTCCTGCGTAAAGCGGTAAGATGCCCTCCGGAGTTTAAGGCTTTCCCAAAATCAAAAGCCAGTGAACGGATATAGGTTCCTTTACTGCAAACTACCCTGAAATCAATTTCAGGAAGTGCAATTCGGGTAATTTCAAATTCGTGGATAACGGTTTTTCGTGTTGGAATTTCAACTTCTTCGCCGTTTCGGGCATGCTCATATAAACGCACACCATCTTTTTTCAGGGCAGAAAAAATAGGAGGGCGCTGATCGATTTCGCCAAGAAACTGTTTTACGGTTTCATGGATCAGCTCGTCTGTAATATGTTCTGTTGGGAATGTTTCGTTGATTTCCGTTTCCAGATCATAAGAAGGTGTTGTCGCACCAACCGTAATGGTTCCGGTGTATTCTTTTTCCTGTCCTTGTAACTCGGAAATCCTTTTTGTGAATTTTCCGGTACAGACCAAAAGCAGTCCGGTAGCGAGCGGATCAAGAGTTCCGGCATGGCCGATTTTGATTTTTTTTAATCCCAGTTTGCTTTTCAAGGCCCATTTTAACTTGTTAACCGCTTGAAAAGAAGTCCAGTTCAAAGGCTTGTCAATCTGTAAAACCTGTCCGTCTTGAAAATCTTGTGCTGTCACTGCGAATTATTTTATGTAAATGAAATAGATTAGAAGCAATGTTCCAGCTACTATTCTATAATAGCCCCACGGTTTGAAACCATATTTTTTGATAACGCCAATAAAGAATTTGATGGCAATAATCGCAACGATAAAGGCGATGATATTTCCAATAACAAATAGTTTCATATTGTCGCCTGATTGTGTCAACAACTCATAACCTTTTAATCCTGAAACCTTATAAGTTTTCAAAAATACGGAATAGCAGGTCACAGCAAGCATTGTTGGAACCGCTAAAAAGAATGAAAACTCTGCTGCAACCTGACGTGTTAGTCCTTGCTGCATACCGCCAATAATTGATGCGGCTGAACGGCTCGTTCCCGGCATCATTGCCAGGCATTGCCAAAAACCTATGGTTACTGCTTTTTTTATCGAAATATCTTCTTCTATGGTAACAACAGGATTCTTGAAATAGTTATCAATGAAAAGAAGGATAAAACCTCCAACAATTAATACAATTGCAATTGGGATAGGGTTACCCAATACGGCATCAATATAGTCGTCAAAAAGATAGCCTAAAATCAGAGCAGGAACTACCGCCAAGGCTAGTTTGATATAAAAGTTGAATTTGCTGAAATTGAAAAATTTTCTCCAGTATAAAACTACAACAGCCAGGATGGCACCAAATTGTATAGAAACCTGAAATAATTTAGTAAAGTCGTCTTCTTGGATTCCAAAATAGGAACTTGTGAAAATCATGTGTCCGGTAGAAGAAACAGGCAGGTATTCTGTTAGGCCTTCAACGATGGCGATTAAAATTGCTTCGATTAAATCCATTCTGTTAGGTAAGATTGTAAATTATCAGATTGTTATTTCGCCAGACGAAATAACAGTCCAATCTATTTTTTAGGATTTTTTAAAATGGCGTAAATTGTGATTCCGAAACCAATCAGTACCGTTGTAGGAGCCAGACGAATTCTTCTGAAATCAAAAATCTTATCGCTAAAAACAGCCGGGTCATGGGATCCGCCTCCAGACATCAGGATAAATCCAAGTGCAATAACACCAATCCCTATCAATAAAAATTTATAGTTTACCTTATCAAAAAGGAACTCGTTTTTTTGTGTATTTGTTTCTTTAGTACTCATAATTTTAAGTCAAAAGTTAATAGCCAGAAGCCAAAATTTTTATGCTGAAAAAATCCAAAATCAAAGATCAAAAATCCAAAATCTCAAATCAAAAATTAATACAAATCGTCTGTGCGCAAATTCAAGAATCGTTGTGTTGCAAAGAAAGTACTAAACCATGTAATAAGGATTCCTACAATCAAAACGCCAACCAAAACCAAACCAACCATCATCTGGTCTTCCATGATTTTCAGATTTGGGAAATTATTTTCTACATAATATAATACTCCAATTAAAGCGAAAATTGCCAAAAGAGAGCCTATAATTCCTAACTTGATGCTTCGCCAGATAAAAGGTTTGCGGATAAATGATTTTGTTGCACCAACCATTTGCATTGTCTTGATGATGAAACGGTTTGAATAAATTGACAAACGCATTGAGCTGTTAATTAGCAAAACCGCTACCAAAGCCAAAAATCCACTAGCAATCAAAATCCAAAAACTGATTCTTTGGATGTTGTCATTTACCAAATTTACCAGCACCTTATCATAAACAATATCAGAAACCATCGGATTGTTGACAATCTTTGATTCAAATTTCTTGATACTGTCTGTTACTATGTAATCTGCTTTTAAGTGAATGTCAAATGAATTTTCCAAAGGATTTTCTCCCAAAAATGCCATAAAATCCTCACCTATAATATCCGTATGCTGTTTGGCTGCTTTTTCTTTGGTTACAAACTCGTAGGATTTTACAAATTTTGATGTCTTTAATTGAGTATCAAATGCATTGATAATACTGTCGTTAGCCTCATTTTTGAAATAAACTGACATTGCGATTTCTTCCTTAAAGTCATCTGACAATTTCTTTGAATTGATTACAAATAACCCTAAAATTCCTAGCAAAAAGAGCACCAGGAAAACGCTCAATACCACGGAAAAATAAGAAGAAATAAGTCGTCGTTTTTGAAATTTTTCAAATGATGAAGCCATAGTTTTGATTTAATGCTGTAAAAATAATAAAGATTTCTTTAAACACAGTTTATAACGCTCAAAGTTTTGACTTTCGTACAATAAACGTAAATTTGCTACCTTGAATTGATTTTTTTTGTATATAGCAAAATAACATTCAGAACATTAACCTTAAACCTAAAGATCTTAGCGACTTAGAATCTGATACGATGAAATACAATCCTAACGAAATTGAAGCCAGATGGCAAAAATACTGGGCAGAAAACGGAACTTTCCATGCAGAGAATCACTCTGAAAAACCAAAATACTATGTTTTGGATATGTTTCCTTATCCTTCAGGAGCAGGCCTCCACGTAGGACATCCGCTCGGATATATTGCATCTGATATTTATGCAAGATTTAAAAGACACCAGGGATTTAATGTTCTACACCCGCAAGGTTATGATAGTTTTGGCCTTCCGGCTGAGCAGTATGCTATCCAAACCGGGCAGCATCCGGACAAAACAACCAAAGAAAACATTGCCCGTTATAGAGAGCAGCTAGATAAAATTGGTTTTTCTTTTGACTGGAGCAGAGAAGTAAGAACATCCAGTCCGGAATATTACAAATGGACACAGTGGATTTTTATCCAGCTGTTCAATTCATGGTATGATAAAGATGCGAATGAGGCAAGAGATATAAGAACTCTTATTCTTGAATTTGAGGAAAACGGAAACCAAAAAGTCAATGCAGTTGCCGATGATGCTATTCCTACTTTTTCTGCCAAAGAATGGAAATCCTATTCCAAAGAAGATCAGGAAAGAATTTTATTAAAATACCGTCTTACGTTTTTGGCTGAAACAGAAGTAAACTGGTGCCCGGCATTGGGGACTGTTTTGGCAAATGACGAAATTATAAATGGCGTTTCCGAAAGAGGAGGACATCCGGTTATCCGTAAAAAAATGACGCAATGGAGCATGAGAATTTCAGCTTATGCAGAACGTTTGCTTTCAGGTTTGGAAACTATAGATTGGACAGAATCTTTAAAGGAAAGCCAAAGGAACTGGATAGGAAAATCAGTTGGAGCTTCTGTAACTTTTAAAGTGAAAGACTCTCAATTCGAAAGAAATGCAGTAGACTATATTTTGAGCGGTGACGAAACAAATAATCATACGATTGAAGTTTTTACAACCCGTCCTGATACGATTTTTGGCGTAACCTTTATGACTTTGGCTCCGGAACATGATTTGGTAGCAAAAATCACTACGCCAGAACAAAAGAAAGCTGTTGAAGCGTATGTTGAAGCGACTTCCAAGCGAAGTGAACGTGATAGAATGGCAGATGTAAAAACTATTTCAGGTGTTTTTACAGGAGCCTATGCGGAACATCCATTTACAAAAGAAGCCGTTCCGGTTTGGATTGGTGATTATGTATTGGCAGGATATGGAACCGGAGCTGTTATGGCTGTTCCTTGCGGTGATGAGCGTGATTATGCGTTTGCCAAACATTTTAATATTCCGATTAAAAATATTTTTGCAGGAGCTGATATTTCAGAAGAAGCCTATACTTCAAAAGACAATGTAGTGATTGGCAATTCAGATTTCCTAAACGGACTGGATTACAAAAAGGCTACTAAAAAAGCAATTGAAGCATTGGAAGAATTAGGACAAGGAAAAGGAAAAGTCAACTATCGTTTGCGCGATGCGGTTTTTTCACGCCAGAGATATTGGGGCGAGCCTTTCCCGGTTTATTATGTGAATGGATTGCCACAGATGATTGAAGCACAACATTTGCCGATTCGTCTTCCGGAAGTAGAAAAATATTTGCCAACTGAAGATGGGCAACCGCCTTTAGGAAATGCATCAGAATGGGCGTGGGATACAAAAAATGCTACAGTTGTTAGTAATGAGTTGATAGACGATGTTACTGTTTTTCCTTTAGAATTGAATACAATGCCGGGTTGGGCGGGAAGCTCTTGGTACTGGCTTCGTTATATGGATGCACATAATGAAGAGGAGTTTGTTTCTGAAGAAGCTCAAAATTATTGGCAAAATGTTGATTTATATATAGGAGGAAGCGAACATGCCACAGGCCACTTGTTGTACTCCCGTTTCTGGAACAAATTTTTGAAAGACAGAGGTTTTGTTAACCAGGAAGAACCGTTCAAAAAATTAATCAATCAAGGAATGATTTTGGGAATGAGTGCCTTGGTTTACAGAATTTCAGGAACCAATACTTATGTTTCTAAAAACATCAAAAATAATTACGAAACAGAAGGACTTCACATAGATGTAAGTCTTGTGAATGCTTCTGATGAAATTGATATTGAGAAGTTGAGACAATGGCAGCCGCAATTTAATGATGCTGAATTCGTAACAGAAAACGGAAGATTTTTTGTAGGCAGGGAAGTAGAGAAAATGTCCAAGCGTTGGTATAATGTTGTCAATCCGGATGATATTTGTAATGAATACGGAGCTGATACATTGCGTTTGTATGAAATGTTCTTGGGGCCGTTAGAGCAAGCTAAGCCATGGAACACTGCCGGAATTACAGGTGTTTTCGGATTCTTGAAAAAGCTTTGGAAGTTGTATTTTGATGATAATGGTTTGATTGTAAATTCAAATCCTGCTTCACCGGAAGCGTTGAAAACTTTGCATAAGACAATCAAAAAAGTACAGGAAGATATCGAGAACTTCTCGTTCAACACTTCGGTAAGTTCTTTTATGATTGCTGTAAATGAATTGACGGCAATGAATTGCCATGAGCGTTCTATCTTGGAGCCGTTAGCTGTTGTGATTTCGCCTTATGCACCTCATATCGCTGAAGAATTATGGGAAAGATTAGGACACAAAGAAAGTATTTCTGCGGTTCCTTTTCCTCGATTCAATCCGGAATACCTTATAGAGAATAATAAAGAATATCCGGTATCGTTTAACGGAAAAATGCGTTTTACAATCAATCTTCCGTTGAATCTGACCGTAAAGGAAATTGAAAATATTGTGATGGCTGATGAAAGGACAATCAAACAATTGGATGGCAAAACGCCTAATAAAATTATCATTGTTCCAGGGAAAATCATCAATCTGGTAGGTTGATTTTAAGAGAATATTAGCACTGACAAAGTTTCAGTATTGACAAAACCTCGCTATATTGGCGAGGTTTTTGTTTAGTATTATACAATCAAAAAACAAAAAAAATGATTGGATATTATATCTTAATAGGTGTTATCGCATTGGTCAGTTGGGCTGTTAGCGCCAAACTGCAAAGCAAATTTGAATTTTATTCGAAAGTACATTTACGCAACGGAATGAGCGGTGCAGAAATTGCCGAAAAAATGCTGCAAGATCATGGCATCACAGGAGTACGGGTAATTTCAACTCCGGGCCGATTGACAGACCATTATAATCCGTCAGACAAAACGGTAAACCTGAGCGAAGCAGTATATAATCAAAGAAACGCTGCGGCTGCGGCTGTTGCTGCCCATGAAGTAGGACATGCCGTACAGCATGCTCAAGCCTATGAATGGCTGAATATGCGTTCTAAGTTAGTTCCGGTTGTGAGCGTAACTTCGGGAATGTCGCAATGGGTAGTGATTGGTGGATTGATTCTCGGAGCAGCTACTGGTTTTGTAGGAGGCTTCTATATTGCAGTGGCGGGTCTGGTTATGATGGCGTTTGCTACTCTTTTCAGTTTTATTACACTTCCGGTTGAATATGATGCGAGTAACAGAGCTTTGGCCTGGTTAAAAAATAAAAATATGTTGAGCCAGCAAGAATATGCAGGTGCAGAAGACTCTTTAAAATGGGCTGCTCGTACCTATCTTGTAGCTGCGATTGGTTCATTAGCTTCGCTATTGTATTGGGCGTTGCAGGTTTTTGGAGGTAGAAGAGACTAATAAATTTAGGATTTAAGATTTTTGATTTAAGGTCTTAAAATCGTAGAATAATTGAAATGATCCGTGTTTTATAAAGCACGGATTTTTTTGTTAGTAGTTCTCATGTCCTGCAAAATTAAAGGTATGCCGGACTAGGAATCTAAAATGATATCTAAGTTTATACATCCACCATCTTATAATTACCCGCCAAAAATCTAAAATCTAAAATCATAAATCAAAAATCTACAACTGAATCTGCCTTTCTATCTGCTGGTCTAAAGAAATAAAAGTTTCTGTTCTGGAAACGCCTTCTATAACCTGTATTTTAGTATTTAGTAATTGCATTAAGTGTTCGTTATCACGACAGATAATTTTGATAAGAATTGACCAATTTCCTGTTGTGTAATGACATTCCAAAACTTCAGGGATTTTTCGTAATTCACGAACAGCTTCCGGATTTCGGGCTGCTTTGTCCAGATAGATTCCAACAAAAGCCATAGTGCTATAACCCAGGACTTTTGCATTGACAACAAATTTTGATCCTGAAATAACACCCGACTGTTCCAATTTTCGGAGACGCTGATGGATAGCAGCTCCAGAAATACCTATTTTATTTGCAATTTGAAGTATTGGTTTTCGGGCATCTTCCATCAAGTCACGAAGGATTTCTTTATCAATGCCGTCAATTTCTATTTGTAAGGAATTAATCTTCATAACTTTTGATTTGTAACTGAATTGAGGCTTTCAGTTTTAGTTTAAATCAAAAATATGAATTTATGTTTGGATTTTGAGGGTTAATGCCGCAGATTACACAGATTCTCACAGATGTTGGTTAATCATCTGGAATCTGTGTAATCAGAGGCTAAATATTTTTTATCCTGCTACATGCATCGGATTATAACCCATATAAGGAACTTCTTTTTCATTGAAAGTAACGCCGTAGTTTTCCAGCTCTTTCAAAATCGGAAGATAAACTTCTTTGCGTATCGGTAGCTGAACACCTGGAGTTTTGATGTTTCCGTTCAAAATCTGCAAAGTGGCAATAGCTACAGGAAGACCTACAGTTTTTGCCATTGCGGTATAAGTCTGATCATCGCCTATGCAGACCATTGTAGAATCAATCTGTTTTTCTTTTCCATTAAGTACATAGCCAAATTTGTGATACATCACAATCATGTCTTTGTCGTGCTCTTCCAACGACCAACTTTCACTTAATATTTTTTCAAGAATCTGTGCCGGCGTGGCATTTTTCAAGCCTACAATTTTCTTGTTATTGAATAAATCTAACTCCAATAATTTGTCCCATTTGATATCGTCCTGATCTATTTTTAGGATCAAGCGCAATTTGATTTCTACTGAATCTGTTGGGTGATAAGGCAAAAAGGAATTTGTGAACTCACGATAGGTCATGTTTTCGGAATTTTCCATAACATAACTATCGTCGGTCATTCCAAGCTGTACAAACATATTCCAGGCTTTTGAAAAGCCTACACGACGAATAGTTCCTCTATATAGAGTCAGGGCATCATCCAGTCCGTAAACAGTTCTGTATTTTAGGGAATCGCGATTGGCATAACCTTCAAATCGACCATAACCTTCAACTTCCATAAATTCAGTTCTCCTAAATAATTTGTGGTATGGAATATACTTATAAGTACCTTCTTGGATGAATTTTGCAGCACCGCCTTGTCCGGCCAATACCACGTTTCTCGGATTCCAGGTGAATTTATAATTCCAAAGATTATTGTCTGATTCTGGAGCTACAAGTCCGCCACAAAAAGATTCAAAAAGAATGATTTTGCCTCCTTTATCACGAATTTCATCAATCACTTTCATAGCACTCATGTGGTCTATCCCCGGATCAAGTCCTATTTCGTTCATAAAAACCAAATTGTTCTCTTTGGCTTGAGCATCCAGATTTTGCATGGCTTCACTGATATAGGAAGCGGTAACCATATGCTTTTTATAAGTGATGCAGTCTTTTGCTACTTCAATATGCATATGTGCCGGAAGCATCGAAATGACGATATCTGCTTTTTGGATTTCTTCTTTTCTCTGGCTTTCGTTAAAGATATCGAAAGCAATGGCAGTAGCATTTTTATGGTTTTTGGTTTTTCTCTGAGCCAGTTCCAGTGAAAGATCACCGATGGTGAGGTGTAGGTTTTCTTCTTCTGATTTGTTTAGAAGATACTGTATTAGTGAAGAAGCAGACCTTCCGGCGCCAATAATTAGGATATGTCTCATAAAAAACCGTAAAATTTTAATAATAACACAAAAGTAAGTATTTGTTATATTTTAAAAAACTTAATATCGGTTTGATTGTCATAAAGTTTTCAAGATGCTTAACTTTGTGGTAAATTAAATCAACAATGGATAGGAAGATTATTTCTACAGCAGCAATTTTAGGTTTTGTTGCTATCATATTGGGTGCATTTGGTGCACATGCTTTGAAAAAAGTTCTGGATGTTGAGCAATTGGTTTCTTTTGAAACCGGAGTACGATATCAAATGTACCACGCCTTATTTTTATTATTTCTTGGAAGTACAAAATTTGTGTCTGACAAGACCAAAAAAAATATTTACTACTTAGTCCTATCGGGCGTTTTGTTGTTTTCAGGCTCTATTTATCTTTTGGCTACCAGAAATATAACAAACGTAGATTTTAGCGTTATAGGATTTATAACACCAATTGGCGGATTGCTGATGATTATAGCTTGGGCTTTACTTTTTTTAAATATCCTGAAGGGAAAAGCATAAAGTTTTATCAAATATATTCAATCTGAAATTTAATTTTTACTTTTGCCAAATAATTTTAAACACAACTCAATTAGAATTCTATGGATAATTACACCCAGTTTACGAAAACGATTTCGTTAGAGAAATATGGAATCAAGAATGTTGAAGAAGTGATTTACAATCCTTCTTATGAAATGCTGTATGCGGAAGAGTTAAATCCAAATCTTAAAGGGTTTGAAAAAGGACAGTTAACAGAACTGGGAGCAGTAAATGTAATGACGGGTGATTTTACAGGACGTTCTCCAAAAGATAAATATATTGTTCAGGATGATGTTACTAAAGATACCATCTGGTGGACATCAGATAAGGCAGTTAATGATAACAAGCCAATTAGCCAACAAACTTGGGAGGCTTTAAAAAAGACAACTGTAGACCAACTTTCAGGCAAAAAACTATATGTGGTTGATGCATTTTGCGGAGCCAATGAAAATACAAGACTAAAAGTAAGATTTATTGTTGAGGTAGCATGGCAGGCACATTTTGTGAAAAACATGTTTATCCGCCCAACAGAAGAAGAGCTTGAAAATTATGGAGAGCCTGATTTCGTGGTAATGAATGCTTCAAAAACTGAATTTTCAGATTATAAGGCACATGGTTTGAACTCAGAAGTATACATCGCATTCAATCTTACTGAAAAAGTTCAGATTATTGGAGGTACATGGTACGGTGGTGAGATGAAAAAAGGCCTTTTTGGTATGATGAATTATTACCTTCCGTTGCAAGGAATTGCTTCAATGCACTGTTCAGCTAACAAAGGAAAAGATGGTGATGTTGCTGTTTTCTTCGGATTGTCCGGAACTGGAAAAACAACACTTTCAACAGATCCAAAACGCGAATTGATTGGTGATGATGAGCATGGATGGGATAATGATGGAGTTTTCAATTTTGAAGGAGGATGTTATGCAAAAACAATCGACTTAAGTAAAGAAAACGAGCCGGACATTTATAATGCTATCAAAAAAGATGCATTGCTTGAAAACGTAACAGTTGATGCAGACGGCAAAATTGACTTTAAAGATGGTTCTGTAACTCAAAATACAAGAGTTTCATACCCTATTTACCATATTGATAATATTGTGAAGCCGGTTTCTAAAGCAGGACACGCTTCAAAAGTAATTTTCCTTACGGCAGATGCGTTTGGAGTTATGCCTCCGGTTGCTAAACTTTCGCCTGAGCAGACCAAATATCACTTCCTTTCTGGATTTACTGCAAAATTAGCAGGAACTGAAAGAGGAGTAACTGAGCCGCAACCTACTTTCTCGGCTTGTTTTGGAAAAGCATTCCTTTCGCTTCACCCTACACAATACGGTCAGGAATTGGTAAAAAAGATGGAAGAGCATAATGCTACAGCATATATAGTAAATACGGGCTGGAATGGTACCGGAAAAAGAATTTCTATCAAAAATACAAGAGCGATCATTGACAGAATTTTAGATGGTTCACTTGAAAATGCAGAAACTACTACGTTGCCGATTTTTAATTTTGAAATCCCAACTGCTTTAGAAGGTGTAGATTCTGATATTCTTGATCCAAGAAAAACGTATGCTGATGCGTCAGAATGGGAAACTAAAGCTCTTGATTTAGGAAAGCTGTTCGTGAAGAACTTTGCACAATACGCTACTAATGAAGAAGGTCAAAATCTAGTAAAAGCCGGTCCTCAGGTTGACTAATCCTAGATTATAAGATACTAAAAAACCCTGCAAATGCAGGGTTTTTTATGTTTAAAAAGAAAAGGAAAATTATTTTCCTTTGTCTTCTTTGTTTGCTTTTGCAATGTATTTTTCTAAAGCCATAGTCATAGATGGAGCTTCAGGAGATGGAGCCATGATATCGACTCTTAGTCCATGATCTAAAGCTTCTTTTTGTGTAGTGCTTCCAAAAACAGCAATCCTGGTGTTGTTTTGTTCGAAATCAGGGAAGTTCATGAATAAAGACTTGATTCCTGTTGGGCTGAAAAAGGCCAGTACATCATAATAAACATCGGCTAAGTCAGACAGGTCGCTCATCACCGTTTTGTAAAAAGTAGCCTGTGTCCAGTTAACTTTTAAATTGTTTAGTGTTTGTGGTGCATCTGCATTCAGCTGATCTGAAGCTGGCAAAAGAAATTTCTCGTCTTTGTATTTCTTAATTAGCGGAGATAAATCTGCGAAATCTTTCTGTCCTACATAAATCTTTCGCTTTCTGTAGATTACATATTTTTGAAGATAAAAAGCAATGGCCTCTGATTGGCAAAAATATTTCAAATCTTCTGGAATCTTATATCTCATTTCTTCTGCTACTCTGAAAAAATGATCGATGGAATTTTTGCTAGTTAAGATGATGGCTGTAAAATTGTTCAAGTCAATTTTTTGTTGTCTCACGTCTTTTGCGCTAACGCCCTCAACGTGGATAAAAGGCCTGAAATCAATTTTGACTTTGTGCTTTTGTTGCAACTCAAAATATGGAGAGTTTTCTACTTTAGGCTCTGGCTGCGAAACCAAAATTGTTTTCACTTTCATAGTTGACGTTTTCTTGTGTACTACCTTTTTGTAAACCAATAATACATGAAATAATAAGGTGCTATTTCAAGTGCGCAAAGATACAAAATAAAATAAAACAACTTGCCGATAATCAAATTTTGATAAATTTTTAAAGAAAGAAGATAAGTAAGTATGTTTATTAACAAAATGATAGCAATAAGGAAATATATTAATAAATCTATTGGTGTATCGTTATAGAACAAAACTACATTTAAGGGAAGGATGCAAAGTCCGATATAAGTTCTATAACTAACTTTTTGCAAATTAAACTGTTCGCTAAATTCTTCAATATTAAAAGATGTGGCTATAATCTTCTCTATAAGGTATTTAGAGAGTATGAAAATACTCAATAACGTAACAATCTGGACATAGGTTATCCAATCTGTTTTTGAAGTATATCCAAAATAGCTCAGTATAATCTGAATAAAAAACGCAAAGGAAATGACTTGTACTACAAACAGCGAAATCGTAAACCAGTTCATAAGATTACCACTGTCTCTGTAAATCTTGATGTATTTGTCGCTGTATGCCAGTCTTGAAAAATCAGAAAAACGGCCTTCAAAAACGCCTTTTGTGGCAGCAATAAGTACGAAGCAAAGCACAAATAGGACAGTTGCCCAATCTTTGCTTTCCAAAATCCTCGGCTGTAAAACGATTTCTAACATGGCGTAAAATTAGTGATTTTTATTACTTTCTTTTTTATTTTTTTTCGGAGTTAGTACATTGATTATTGCCAATAAATTGGGTTGTATGAAGTGAAAAAAAGCAATACTCCAAAAGCAGATAAACCCTATGAAATTTAAGAAATACAGAGATTATTATAATTTTATTATGAATCAGCTACCATAAAAAGTTTACTTTTGTCATGAAATTATGCAAATATGAATGACGGCATTGTTATAATCCCTACTTATAACGAAATTGAAAATATCGAAAGTATCATCAGGACTGTATTTTCTTTGCAGAAGCCATTTCATGTATTAATTATTGATGATAATTCTCCAGATCATACCGCCCAAAAGGTAATTGCACTTCAGGAAGAATATCCCGAACGGCTTTTTTTAGAGCAGCGAAGTAAAAAATCAGGCTTGGGTACTGCTTATGTGCATGGCTTTAAATGGGCAATTGAGCGCGATTACGAATACATTTTTGAAATGGATGCCGATTTCTCGCACAATCCACACGATTTAGAAAAACTATACGATTCCTGCCGTTTTGGTATTTATGATGTTGCTATTGGTTCCCGATATGTTACAGGAGTAAATGTTGTGAATTGGCCTCTAAGCCGCGTTTTGCTTTCCTATTTTGCTTCAGTATACGTTAGGTTGATTACCGGAATGGAAATTCGCGATACAACAGCCGGATTTGTATGTTACAAAAAAAATGTACTGAAAAGCATTAACTTAGATAAGATAAAATTTATAGGTTATGCTTTCCAGATTGAAATGAAATATAGGGCGTATGCCAAAAAATTTAAAATTGTTGAAGTGCCGATTATTTTCACTGACAGGACTAAAGGACAATCAAAAATGAGTAATTCGATTATTAAAGAAGCCATTTTTGGTGTTGTTGTCTTAAGGATAAAGAAAATGTTCAACAATCTGTAAGGAATTTCCCGGACAGTTTTAATGTGCAAAAAACAAAGAAAAGAAAAGATGAAAAGTGTTTTGATTAAGAATGCCAAAATAGTAAACGAAGGAACTATTTTTGAAGGAGACGTTTTAATTGAAAACGAATTTATTGTTGAAATTGCGGAGACTATCAGCGCAAAATCATCATCAACAAAGATCATTAATGCCGAAGGCAATTATTTGATTCCCGGAGCTATTGACGACCAGGTACATTTTCGTGAACCAGGACTGACACATAAAGGAGATATTGGATCAGAATCCCGTGCAGCTGTTGCAGGAGGTATCACTTCTTTTATCGAAATGCCTAATACAAATCCTCAGGCAACAACTATAGAGCTGCTTGAAGATAAGTTTAAAATTGCTTCTGAAAAATCCGTAGCAAACTATTCTTTTATGTTTGGCGGAACTAATGATAATTTGGATGAAATTCTGAAAGTGAACCCTAAAACGGTAGCAGGGCTAAAATTATTTTTAGGATCTTCCACTGGAAATATGCTTGTGGATAACGAAGAAGTTTTGGAGAAAATCTTTGCTAGTACTCCTTTACTGATTGCTGTACATTGTGAAGATGAAACTACCATTAAAAATAATCTTGCAAAATATAAAGAAGAGTACGGTGATGATATTCCTATGAAATTTCATCATCTGATTCGAAGTGAAGAAGCATGTTATTTATCTTCTTCAAAAGCAATTGAATTGGCTAAAAAGACAGGAGCGAGATTGCATGTCTTTCATCTTTCGACTGCGAAAGAAATGAAGCTCTTTACCAATAAGATTCCTTTAGAAGAGAAAAAGATTACTGCCGAAGCCTGCATACATCATCTTTGGTTTACCAATGAGGATTATGACAAAAAAGGCAGCCTGATTAAATGGAATCCTGCGGTAAAGACACAAGCGGATAAAGATGCGCTTTGGGAAGCTCTGCTTGATGACAGAATTGATGTCATAGCTACTGACCACGCTCCGCATACATTAGAAGAAAAGAAAAACCCATATACTTCTGCGCCTTCTGGAGGTCCTCTTGTACAGCATGCTGTTGTTGCCATGTTTGAAGCTTTCCATCAGGGAAAAATTTCTGTTGAGAAAATCGTAGAAAAAATGGCTCATAACCCTGCAAAAATTTTCAAAATCGAAAAAAGAGGTTTTGTTAAAGTAGGTTATTATGCAGATTTGGCAATTGTCAATGCTGGTTTGCCATGGAGCGTTAAAAAAGAAAACATTCTATACAAATGCGGTTGGTCGCCATTTGAAGGATATACCTTTAAGTCGAGAATAACCCATACATTTGTAAATGGAGAACTGGTCTATAATAATTTCAAGGTGAAAGATGTACACCCGGGAATGCGATTGGAATTTGACCGTTAATAGAAGAGTATGAAAAAATGTTTCCTATTGTTGGTTTTGCTAAGTATGGCATCCTGTCAGGAGAAAGTAGTTGAAAAGCCTGCTAATCTCATTCCGAAAGACAAGATGAAAAATATCATCTACGATCTTTCCTTGCTTCAGGGAATAAAAGGAGTTAACCAGGCACTTTTGGACTCGAATGGTATTAATCCGTCTACTTATGTTTATAAAAAATATAAAGTAGATAGCCTTCAATTTGCGAAAAGTGATCAGTATTATGCCATAGAAAATATCAAGGATTACGAAAAAATGTATGAAGAAATTAGTGAGAGGGTAGGGAAAGAAAAGATGCGCATAGACGGCCAACTAAACAAAGAAGCTGATGCAACCAAAACTCTTGAAAAGAATGATAAGGTTAAGGTGAAAAAAGATAGCGTTAAACAGTAACCGCAACTTTAGAGATATAATTAGCAATGTCCTCAAATTCAAAATTGAGGGCATTTTTTATTTTAGAATTGTCAAACTCAGATTGGGTATGCAATGAAATAGCGGTTGCTTTAGATAACATTCTTTTCTTGAAAAAAAGTGTAGAAATCAGCCAATCGATCCTCCATGCCAGTCCGGTTACCCAAGGTTTTAGATATACGGAAGGCTTTTGTTTGTCCAATGCTGTTGCAATAAGGTCTGCCAACCTGTGGTAAGTGATGCTTTGCGTAACGAGAATAAAACGTTCTTTCTGAATGTTGCTTTTCATAAGCTGGTACATGGATCTTGTCACATCTTCTACGGTTACAAATCCCGTGCTGCCTTCTGTATAATATTTCAACCCTTTTTTTATTCGCTGGAAAATTTCGCTGCTTCCGCTGTTCCAAAAGCCTGGCCCGAGTATAATGCCTGGATTCACGATAGCAACAGGAAGCCCTTCTTGCTGGCCACGCCATACTTCCATTTCAGCTCCGAATTTGGATATAGCATAATCACTTCGGGCTATTTCCGGGTTCCATTCAGTTTCTTCTGTGATCACCGTCTCGCGCCCCTGAAGGTCGCCTAATGCTGCAATAGAACTCACATAGCAAAGTTTTTTGACGTGATACGCCAGACACAGATTAACGATATTTGCTGTGCCTTCAATATTTGTCTTGCGTAGCTGCTCTTCATCGTCCGGATCAAAAGAAATAAATGCGGCACAATGGTATACATAATCTATGTTTTCAAATGCTTTTTCAAGTGAAGGAATATCAGTAAGACAGCCCTGTATCCAGTTTATTTTCTCAAAAAGAGCCAACTGGTCTTTCCATTCAAAAAGTGCTTTTGTTTGTTGTATGTTTTTCTCGTTCCTATAGAGTGCTTTTACTTCTTCTCCATTCTCAAGAAGAAGGAGCAAAAGATGTGAACCTACTAATCCGGTAGCGCCTGTTACTAAAACCATAGTTGCAAATATAAGGAGATTGTTGAATAATGTGCCAGAATGATAAAGCTACAATTTCTTTTAGATTGTATGCAAATAAATTAGAAATGAGAGTCATTCGGATTTTCTAATTACTCCAATACCCTTATCTTTGCGCAAATTAATAGAAAAATGAAAAATTTAGTTGAAGAATTAAAGTGGAGGGGGCTGTATCATGATAGCATGCCCGGAACAGAAGAACAATTGCTTAAAGAAGCAACGACTGCCTATATCGGATTTGATCCTACAGCAGATTCATTGCATATTGGAAGCATGGTTCAGATCATTCTCCTTGTTCATCTAAAGAATTTCGGGCACCAGCCAATTGCTTTGGTAGGCGGTGCTACAGGAATGATTGGAGATCCATCTGGAAAATCTGATGAAAGAAACCTGTTAAATGAAGAAGCATTGGCCAAAAATGTAGCCGGAATCAAGAGCGTATTGTCGCGTTTTTTAGATTTTAGTATTGAAGGTAAAAATGCGCCATTCATGGTTAATAACTATGACTGGATGAAAGAGTTTTCATTTATTGATTTTGCCCGCGAAGTAGGAAAACGTATCACGGTAAACTACATGATGGCAAAAGATTCTGTAAAAAAGAGATTCAGTGGAGAAGGAGAAGGTATGTCGTTTACAGAATTTACCTATCAATTGATCCAGGGATACGATTTCTATCATTTATATAAAAATTACAACTGTCTGTTGCAGATGGGAGGTTCTGACCAATGGGGCAATATTACGACCGGGACAGAATTGGTACGAAGAATGGGTGGTGAAAATGCAAAAGCGTATGCCTTGACGACTCCGCTGATTACAAAATCCGACGGTTCAAAGTTTGGTAAATCAGAAGGCGGTAATATCTGGTTGGATGCTGACAAAACTTCGGTATACAAATTTTACCAATTCTGGGTGAATACTACTGATGTTGATGCTGAAAAATACATCAAGATTTTTACATTCCTTGATAAAGATACTATTGAAGCCCTGATTGAAGAACACAGACAAGCACCACATTTGCGTATTCTTCAGAAAAAACTAGCAGAAGAAATCACGGTTTTTGTCCATAGCAGAGAAGAATTGGAAAAGGCAATCCAGGCATCAAATATTTTGTTTGGAAATGCAACTTCAGAAGATTTAAAGCAATTGGATGGAGTAACTTTCCTTGAAGTTTTTGATGGAGTTCCACAGGCAGAAGTTGCAAAAGGAGACATCGAAAACGGAATTGATATAGTTTCGTTGTTGAATGAAAAGACAGGATTTTTAAAGTCGAATGGTGAAGCAAGAAGAGCCTTGTCAGAAAACTCGATTTCTGTAAATAGAGAAAAAGTAACCGAAGAATCTCAGGTTTCATCAAAAGATCTGATTAACGGACAATTTATCCTTTTACAGCGAGGAAAGAAAAATTATTTTGTGATAAGAGCTGTCTAAGATTTTTATATAACTTAAAAAAAGGAGACCGTGAAGTCTCCTTTTTTTATTTATAAATGTTAAATATATCAGAATATTTCTTAAATTTGAGAAAAGGATTACAAACGATATTTGTAATGCAATAGTCAATAGTTGGATTTCAAAGAGATCCCCAAAAATTATCTTGTTTCAGCTAATTCAAAGACTATGGATATATTTAGACATTTTCAAAATACTGTTTTGAAAGCTAGTTTTCTTTTTTGTCTGCTATCATCGGACGGTGTTTTCTCGCAAACTTCTCAAGCGGACGAAAACGAAAAAAAAGAGGCCACAACCTATCCCAAATTCTCAGTTAAGGGACTTTTTCAAGGACAATATGATGCAAGTATGAATAAGGACGTGGATATTAATGGACTGCATCATTCCGACGGAGAAGAAGTCAGTAATTCGTTTCTTGTCAAACGAGGCCGTTTACAGGTAAAGGCAATTATCAGTGACCGTACAGATGTAACAATGTCGGTAAATCTGGCAGACTTCAAATCAGATCCAAAAAACAAGGTGTTAGAGAATGCTTATATATCGTATAAGCTGACGGATAAGATAAGCTTGACGGCTGGCCAGTTCAGACCCTTTTTCGGACTTGAAAATACCTACCCGATCGATATTGTCAAATCCATCGATTTTTCAAACCAATATTATGAATTCGGGAACAACGGTTGGGAGAGTTTCCAGATTGGAGCTTCTGTTTCAGTAAGAGATTCTATTGGCAGAATGCCTATTCAATATGGCCTTACCGTATTTAACGGAAATGGGAGAAACCAAAGCAATGATAAAGACAACGGCAAGCAATATACTGGGCGAGTTCTTCTTCGACTATCAGAAAAAAACAATGTCAATCTGGGATTAAACGGTGGACTGGGTCAGGTTTTCCATAAAGATGTTTTTGCAGCAGGATTTGATATAACTTCCAATTTTCAATTATCAGAGAAATTTTTACTGGAGTTACAACTTGAGGCAAAACAGGGTACAAACCATAACCTGTTTTTTAATTTACAACCTGCAGAAAGGCTCTATAATTTGAATAGATATCAGACCAGAGGATTTTATTTTCTTCCAAATTTGAGATATGAAATCCAATACAGAAGGCTAAGTTCCATAGAATTTTCCTGTCGCTATGAATATCTTGATTCCAGCTATCGGGTCAATTCCAACTTAAGGCAAACATGGCTGCCTATGCTGAGCTTTGAATTTTTAAAAAGCTATAATGCCCGAATACAGCTGGCCATGCAGATAGACGATTATAAAAGGAATGTTCCAGATAGTCCTACCTATGATAACAAGTTGTTTATTCTTCAAGTCCAAAGTCGTTTTTAGCTAAAATATATTTATCATGAAAGAAATAAAACTCTCCCGTTTGGCCATTACCGTGCTGTTTGGTGCGGCAATTTGGTTTTCTCCGGTTCCGGAAGGAGTAAAACCGGAAGCATGGCATTTACTGGCAATTTTCCTTGCGACAATTTTGGGAATAATTCTCAAAGCTGCGAGTATGGGAACGATGTGCATGATGGCTATAGCTGCGGTTGCCTTGAGCGGTGTTCTGGCTCCCGGCAATCCTTCAAAATCAATTTCGCTCGCACTTAGGAGCTTTGGTGACAAAGTAATTTGGTTGATCGGAATTTCATTTTTTATTGCAAGAGGATTTATCAAAACAGGACTCGGCAACAGGATTGCATATCTTTTCATAAGGGTTTTTGGAAAAAGTTCCTTAGGACTGGCCTACGGATTAGGTTTGGCAGATTTGGCTTTGGCTCCTGCAATTCCAAGCAATACGGCGCGTGGTGGCGGAATTATTTATCCGATTATGAAATCTATGTCCATAAGTTTTGATTCGGTTCCTGATAAGCCTGAAACGCATAGAAAACTGGGTTCGTTTCTTACATTGAACAGTTATAACATGAACCTGATTGCTTCTTCTATGTTCCTGACCGGAACGGCAAGTAATCCGATGTGTCAAAAGTTTGCCGCAGATTTGGGCATTCGTATTACATGGATGTCCTGGGCAATTGCCGGAATTGTACCAGGCCTTGTTGCTTTTTTTGTGATTCCTTTGGTTTTATATAAAGTTTATCCTCCGGAGTTGAAAAAAACAGGCGATGCGCCTGCGCTTGCGAAACAAAAATTGGCAGAAATGGGGCCCATTACAAGAAACGAATGGCTGATGCTTTTGGCTTTTGCAGTACTACTCTTTTTATGGATTACAGGAGATTTATTCGGTATTGATGCCACTACCACGGCTTTTCTTGGGTTGGTGCTTTTGCTATTGACTTCTGTGCTTACATGGGAAGATGTCAAAGCAGAAAAAGGAGCCTGGGATACCATTGTGTGGTTTGCGGTTTTGGTAATGATGGCCAGTTCTCTTAATGAACTGGGTTTTATAGGCTGGTTTAGCGAATTGATAAAGACTAAAATTGGAGACCTGAGTTGGCAGATTGCCTTTCCTGTTATTATGATCGTTTATTTCCTGAGCCATTATCTTTTTGCGAGTGCTACGGCCCATGTTGCGGCGATGTATGCCGCATTATTAGGTGTTGGAATTTCTATAGGAATTCCGGGGCTGCTATTGGCGTTTATGTTAGGATTCTGCGGATCGTTTTACGGTACGCTAACGCATTACGGACATGGCCCGGCGCCGGTTTTCTTCGGAAGTGGCTTTGTGGATATTAAAAATTGGTGGACAAAAGGTCTGATTACGGGCGTAATCATGCTTGTGATTTATATGGTTGTTGGTGGCCTGTGGATGAAAGTTATCGGTTATTATTAAGCCGCTATAGTACCATTAGGTTGCATCCACGAATATCAGAATTATCAAAACGACCCAATACTTCAAATGAATTGTTGGGTTGTTTTTTGCCCAGATCTTGCGTGGCAATAAAAGAGCATGAGTTGATATTGGCAAGGTCTATTACGTTTATTCCTCCGGTTTTACCGTTTTCGATATACGATAGTGCGTCTTCGGTATCTCGGATAAGTACTTGCATCCAGTTTGGGCATTCAAAGATTCCGTTACCAAGAGAATAGGCTTGTGATAGCAGTTCTGTCATTCCATATTCAGAATGAATGGCATCTACTCCAAATCCTTTGCAAAGCAGTTCATGGAGTTCTTCCCGAATCATTTCCTTGCGTTTTCCTTTCATGCCTCCGGTTTCCATAATGATTGTATTTTTCAATTGGAAATGCTGTTTTTCAATCAGGTCAAGCAGGGCGTAGGTCACGCCAATTAAGATTATATTTTCGCCGGCAGTATCAAGCTGAATTAGTTTTTGAATCAGATCATCATAATTGTTGAGGTAAAAGCCACTTTCAGGATGGTTAGATAGCTTAATCAGATCGTCAACCATATAAATAAGTGAGGAACCTTCTCTTTCCAAGTAGGATGGAAGCAGGGCAAGCACAGCATAATTTTCAATATTCCCATAAAATTGCGAAAACCCTTTTCGATAGCTTTCTTCGTATAAGGTTATATCAGTAACTAAGTGTCTGCTTGTCGACATTCCGGTTGTTCCGGAACTTGTAAATGTTTCTTGGATTTTTTCCTGTGAAGATAAAATTTCGTGACTTTTAAAAAATTGTATTGGCAGAAACGGGATCTGCTGTAATGATTTTACCTGCTGTTTTTCTACATTCAAAAACTGGCAGAATTTATGATATATGCTGTTATTGTCGTATTGGAAACGGAATACTTTCAGGGCTATTTTTTCAAACTGCTTATTGTTGGAAATACTGAATATGTCTGACGCTGGAATCAATGGGAATTGTTTTTGGCAAAGGTAATTATTTTAAAAACAAACCCCGACAGGTTTTTATTCCATGTCGGGGTAAAAAAATACTGTTATACAAATTATTTTTTGACCAGTTTGGAAGTAATTGTTCTTCCGTCTCCGGTTTGTACAGTTACGATATACATTCCGTTTTTGTAATTGGAAAGGTCAATGTCATAAGAGTTTGCATCAAGCTCTTTTGATAGTATGGTTTTTCCATCAATAGAAGTAACCAGAATGTTTCGGATAGGTTGGTCATATTCTATAGTTGCTTTTTGCGTTGCAGGGTTTGGATACAGAAGCAGTTTTTGTGGGACTTTGGTGTCTGTTATTAGCTTTTGGAAATCTTTGGTCTCTGTCGGTGCCGGTTGTCTTCCCACAAATGTACCGGAACAACCTTCTATATAGCCTCTAAATCTTGAGCCGTTTGCGGAATAAAACCCTTTTTTAAGAGTAATGGCATTTTTGGCATGATATATTCCGACGGCACCCGAATTAATTGTATTGTGGGCTGTAATTGTATTTGAGGTTTCCCGATTGTCCTGATTACCGGAAGCGACATCATCACCAGGTGATGTTAATGTCAGGTCAGGAATACAACAGTTTGGTTGCCCGGGAGGCAATACAACAACATCTATAGATACAGGACATTGAATAGCTTGACCGCTGTTTGGTGTGAAAACATATTGTGTTGTTCCGGTTACACTGGTATTGATTGTAGCTGGACTCCAACTGCCTTGAATGTTATTTCCTAAAGTTGCCGGTAGCGTAGGGGGAATGCTGTTATAGCACAATTTTTCTATTGATGGCAGTCGTAGGATTTCCATCGTATAGAATAGATAAGCATGCGTCGTCCCGTTGGTGTTGGCATAATTTATCGTAAAGCTGTCTATCGGATTAGAACACAACCAATGAACATCCGTGTTTGGAGGAATTCCGTCAGTTACTGTAACACCGCTTGTAGTGGCACAGCATCCGATAGATGCAGTCACTCCGCTGAATGTGATATTTGAAAAGCTAAAGGAATCGTTCCATGTCCCGTAATTGATATCATATACCCGGAATCGGGTTATTACGACTTTTTCCGGAAAGGTAAATGTCAAATCTTTGGATGGAGCATTATTCCACGCTCCTGTAGTCTGAAACACGGTAGGATTAGTAGGTATGCTATAGAATACCATATTTAATCCTGAGCCTGTAGCCATTACATTTAATGTTCCGCCAGAATACGCTGCGGTAATACCCGTCGTATTTACCGGCACATTATCCCATATAATCTGTTCTTGAGAATATAACTCCGAATGAGAAGAGCCTGCTAAAAAACAAAAGAGGATAATCTGCCATATTTTTGGTTTTCTGTATAGATTTTCCACATTTATTGTTTTAAGTTTTTCACCATATCTTTTAATTCCTGAATTTCTTTATTCTGCTGGATCAGATACAGTGTCAGTTCTTCAATCTTTTCCTGTTGAATTTTTGTGATTTCACCCAATTCAATTCCTTCTTCTTTTACTTGTTTTGCCGAAGGAACGTTTGGCAAGTGGCCATTTTCTTCAATATATTTTTCTACTTCTTCTAATGGTTTCAGCTTATAGTCTTCAGCGAAAACATAATCAGCCCAATCGGCCTGCAGGTTGATTCTCACTTCTTCTGTAAGAATGCCACCCTTTACAATCAGTCTGTAATGTGAAATATCCAAGCCCCCCGAATAATTAGGAAATGCTCCAAAGTCATCGCCAATACCTACTTTTCCATTTAACTTGATGAGGTATTTTGAGAAATCACCCCAAATTAATGGTGTTACATTATAAGCATTATTGATATGGAGTTTATTACTGTCCGTTTCACCATAGCCCGCATAGCTTCCAATCAGCACATTACCTTGTCCTGTCGCTTTTGCGCCCGAGTAGGCCCCAATGAAAGTATTGGTATTTCCTTGATTTGACGTTCCGCTGGCATATCCTACATAAACATTATCTTTTCCGTCATAATTATAAGATCCGGCACTCGCTCCTATAAAGGTATTAAAGTTTCCTTCGCCATTATTGTTTCCGGCCTGATGTCCAAAAAATGAATTGCCTCTACCGGAAACATTTTTAGCACCGGCAACATGTCCAAAAAATGAGTTATAAGCATTTTCTGTAAAGCGACCAGCCTGATAGCCATAAAAAGCATTTTCTTTTTCATAGGTTCCGGCGCTAAGGCCTCCGCTGGTTAATAAGTTAGTCGAAGCGACATTTTGCGAATTTGCAGTAAAAATACTGCCAAGCAGTAATCCTGCACATAGGGTTTTTGTTAAGTTCATAATATTAATAGTTTAAGGTTTAAACTAAAATTAACACTATTTGTATTATGAAAAAATTATTAATATGCTGAAAATGAGATAATTTGTTATTTTAATTTGAAAAATTGACTTTAAATAATATTGGAAAGTTTTGAGAAAGGAATTTTAACGGATAGTTGTATTTGTGCAAAAAGTCATTGAAAATGAGATTGATGATTTCATTTTGCGATTTTTATAATAAACAAAGCCCCAATTTAAATTGGGGCTTTTTAAAATTTGAGAAGTGTTATTGTTTTACTATTTTTTTAGTAACAGACTTTCCTGTGGAAGTTTTTAAATTCAATAAGTAAACTCCCTTTTCATAAGGACTTAGATCAAGCGAATAATAATTAACGTTTGAAGTCTTTTTATAATGAATTAGTCTGCCTTCAATAGAATTCACAGTTATTTCTGTCATTAAGGAATCTGAAAGTTCAATGTTTACAAAATCAGGAGTTGGGTTTGGATAAATTAAAACCTGATCAATTGTATTTATAATCGATTTTGTGTCACTTTGCTTTTGTGCCTTTGCCTGAGTACATGGCCCGATATGAGCAAGAAACACAGAGCCATTTTTTATATGTGCATTTGGACTTATTACAACCGTTTGTCCCGCTTTTAAATCGATGTCGATACCGTTATTTACAATATAATTTGTATTGGTAGTTATGGTTTGTGATGCCTGATGTTGAGCGGTAGCGGTTTGTACATTGTTAAAAATCAAATTTGCATCGCAAGTTGGTTGAGTGCTGCAATTAGATTCTATATTCTGGCTTATAGTTTTAACACAGCCTGCTGAATTAGTTATCGTCAAGGTTATTACACCAGGTAATGAAGTCCAGTTCACGCTAAAATTAGAGAGATTGTTAGGACCCGTAAAAGTTCCGGTCCCTTGTGTTATTGACCATACGGCAATATCTCCTTCCTGAAGGGTTGTGTAATTATTTGTAACAGGAGAAGTTGCTACACATGCTTTCGTACTTCCAGAGATTTGTATCGGATCGTTATGTATTGTTATGGTTGTCTGGGCGATAACTGTATTGCTGCTATTTTTTAGCTTTACAGTATAGGTATATAAAGGCAACGAGCCTGCGCTAAAAACATGTGTAGGATTGGCTTCCGTAGAAGTGTTATTGCTTCCAGAAGCCGGATCTCCAAAATCCCAGCTAAAAGAGGTGCCACAAAAATCTGGGAAAAACTTGTAGGTATTGCAAGCTGTAATATAGCTGCTGATTGAGGTTGGTGTTCCTGGGTATACGGTTGCATGTTTGGCGTCGATCATGTTTGGCAATCCGCCTCCTAGGCTGACGTAATTCCCTCCAGGGCGTAAAGGGCCATTGGTTGAAAGATTACAGGCATTAGGATTGCCAGAAGTGCTTCGGGTATTAGGAGAATGGATTACGGCAAGCTGTTTTGAGGGATATATATTCATATATATTTTGCCATCAGGGCCCAATTGCATTGAGTGAAAGAATTTTTCTGAAGGTAGCCTGTAAACATCAATCTTAGTGTTGTTAATGTTTGGGCTGCTTAAATCATATTGATTTATTACTCTTTGGTAGTCAGTTATATATAATAATTTTGAATCAGGACTAAAAGCAGCGCCTACAACCGACCTCCGTACTGTTATCTCCTTTTCATTGCTTATTGTTCCAGAAATTTTATTAAAATCATATATAAAGGATTTTGTACTGCCTCCATGTAGAAATAAAAATAGTTTGTCTCCATTAGGAGATGCTTCAATTGAGTTATAATCGAAATTATAAGAATTAATCTGGAATTGGCTCACATATGTAAGTCCGCCATTGGTTGGTGTATTGGTAAAGGAGTATACAACCAAAAAATATCCATTATTTTTTTTAAGTTCTGTGATTACCCAATAATCATCACCGGAACATTTCTTTATTGCTGTAACACCTTCACCTCCTATTAATGCACCGTCAGTAGAACTTGTTAAGAATCCCTGGTTTGACGGTATTGTGACTGGCTGTCGGATAGAGCCTATCGTCGCTAAAGTTGTAGAAGTAGCATTTACGGTATGGAATCTAAAGCCCTGGTCATTATATGAATCAGAATTGTTGGTAAAGATAGTATATTTTGAGGTAGACCCCGGATTTGGTAAACTGATTACAGAGTTTACCCTTGCTACATTGCTGTCGGGAGCCATACTCTGTGTATTTAGTTGTTGATAGTTTGCATTCCATACATAATCTTTTCCGGCATAGAAAAGCAAGTTACCCGAACTGTCGCTCTGCGTTGTTAAGGCATAAGCAGTTGGAGCAGTTTCCGGGAAAGACAAATCAAATGAGGGAGTGCCAGTATGAAATTTTAACATATTGCTCCAGCTTGTATACCAATTAGAGCCTGAATTAAGGATAGGAGAACAATTTTCAACAAAGATTTGGGCAGTAGAGCTGGCCGTTATACCATCGGAAATCCGGGTAACTGTCAATGTTACAGTATATGGAGAATTTGCTGTTGAGCTGAAAGTGTGGGAGGCTATTTGTGTATTGGCTGTATTTGAAGAAGACCCCGAATCACCAAAATTCCATGAATAACTTACTCCCTGAGCATTGACGGCGGTAAATGTTATTGCATTGGCACTGCCTATGCATGCTGTATAGCTGCTGGCAGTAAAATTTGCTGAGATTAGGTTTGGAGTACATGTTACACCAGCATTGATAAGATTTTCAGCAGTATAAAGGGAGCTTCTATGAATACTAAGAATGGCTTGCATCCTTTCTTTCTGGCCTTGGGTAAACTCGTTCCTGCACATATCATTGGTGTAATCCATATGGTTGTTGATAAGGTCAGGTAGCTCTGTAGGGCTTTCTCCCTGACAACTATTAACAGTTCCAGGACAGCCGGAATTAGGAACGGCTACTTGAGGAGTATCACATACATGGTCACCACTTGTTTCACAAGTAGCAGGTGTGTTTCCACTACATCCATTTTCAAACGTATGATATAGTCCAAAATGATGACCTACTTCATGAACCAATACTTTTCCTTGATCATAGCCTGGAAGTAGGTTGCAGCTAGAGCAAGTATTGGCATCGCCAAAGGCGTCATAACGAACGACAATCCCATCAATTCCCATTGGAATTCCTGGAAAAGTGCCATAACCTAGAATATTTGAAGAAGTCCCATCAATACTTTTCACGACCCATATCCTTAAAAAAGTATCTGAGCTGATACCGGAATCATATATCCCACTAGTGGCAGTCTCAAGTTGCATTTGCGAGGTAACAGTCATCGCATGATTAGAAAGAGTACCATTGTTTACATGTATTATACCCGGAGTGGTTTGTATAGCTCCTGAAGGCATAGGGACTGACGATGAGGTAACTGTCTTGGTTGCAAGACAGAATTTCATTGCATAAGGGTTAAAATAGTTGTTTAATGCCGAAATCTGGCTCTGGACCTGGGCATCGGAGATATTTGTTGTTGAAGTACCATCATGTACTACATATACTATTACGGGTATAGTAATTAATGATTGATTAGTATTTCTTTGGGCTGCATTGTCAGCTTTTACGTCTCGAATCATTTTTTCATTCATCTCCATGATTTCTTGGAGTTGAGGGTTTTTTTCTAATGCCTCTTGAATTAATTTATCTGTGGCACAGATATGTTTATCTTCCCCTTTTTGCCCAAAACAATTTATGCTGATAAAAAGCATAAAAAGAATTTTATATAAATTTTTCATATTACTTTATTATGCTTTTTAGAGCTTCTTTTAATTCTTGAAGTTCTTTGTTTTGTCTCTCGTTAATTTTATTTTGCTCAATAATATAAAGAGTCAGTTCTTCAATTTTTTCCTGTTGGATTTTTAACATTTGTCCCAATTCAATACCTTCTTCCTTTACTTGCTTTGCAGAAGGAACATTTTCTAAATGGCCATTTTCCTTGATAAAAATTTCTACTTCTTCAAGAGGTTTCAATTTGTAGTTTTCATCAAAAACATAATCAGCCCAAGAAGATTGAAGATTAACGCGAACTTCTTCTGTCAGTATACCGCCTTTTACAAAAAGATTATAATTAGAAACGTTTACTGAGCCTGCTGTTGTAGGAAAGTTTCCAAACCCATTTCCAATGCCTACTTTTCCATTAAATTTTAATTGATCTTGAGCAAAATCACCCCAGATTAGTGGGTGGGCTGTATCTGTATTATCAATAAATAATTTGTCATTTCCAGACATTGAATATCCGACATTATTCCCTATTAATACATTGTTTGAGCCTTGTGAGTCTCCTCCTGCTTGCATTCCTATAAAAGTGTTATAACTGCCATTGTTTTCACCACCTGCAAACTGACCTAAATAGACATTGTAAGAGCCATTAAAGTTGCTTTGTCCAGAATGCGAACCAACAAAAGTATTATTTGCTCCAGTTATATTACTTAATCCTGCCTGATAACCCATAAAAACATTGAATTTTCCTGTTGTGTTTTCCATACCTGATTCATTCCCAATGAATGTATTGTTAATGCCTGTGCTCGTATATCTTCCAGCTTGATACCCATAAAAGGTATTTGCAGTTCCATTAGTTCCAGCATTTAATCCTCCACTTGTTAGAGTAGCGGTTGAAGCTACGTTTTGAGAATATCCAGGGAATACGGATAAAAGTAATCCGGTAATTACGATGTGTGCTAATTTCATGTTGTTAAGTTTTGTTTGTTATAAGGTTGTGATTATTTGTTAAGGAGCAGATTTACCTTTTCTTCAAGGTCTGAAAGCTTTTTTAGCAGAACTTTGTTCTGTTCTTTTTCTTTTTGATTTTCTTTGTTGAGTTGCAAAAGATATAAAGTCAGTTCTTCTATTTTTTCCTGTTGCATTTTAATCATTTCTCCTAATTCAATTCCTTCTTCTTTTACCTGTTTTGCAGAAGGCATATTTGGCAAATGTTTATTTTGGTTGATGAATGTCTCAACTTCTTCAAGAGATTTTAGGTTATAGTTTTTATCAAAAACATAATCAGCCCAAGCTGACTGAAGATTCACACGTACTTCTTCAGTTAATATGCCACCTTTTACAAAAAGATTATAAGCGGCAACATTTACAGAGCCTGCCGTTGTAGGGAAGTTCCCGAAACCATATCCAATGCCTACTTTTCCATTAAATTTTAGTAGATTTTGAGCAAAATCTCCCCAGATTAATTGTGCAGTTTCGTCATTACCAATAATTAATTTATTACTCGATTCTGATTCAGAAAAACCAGAATCATTGCCAATGAAAATATTACCTGACCCCATATGGCCTCTTTCTTCATTACCACTATTATTGCCAATCAAAATATTTCTACTTCCTGTTCCTCCTGTTCCGGCTTTCCATCCTAAATGAATATTGTCATTTCCTCCGCTAAAATTTCCTGTTCGCTCTCCAATATAAGTATTACGATTTCCAGAGCTTGCAGAGCCAGCATAATATCCATAAAAAGTATTTCCACCGGGAGCTGTAGTTGTTGTGCCAGCATTTAATCCTCCACTGGTAGCAAGAGAATTAGATTGTACGTTTTGTGCTTCAGCTGAAAAAAAACTAGCCACTAATGATACAGTTAAGAAAAGTTGTTTTGTTTTCATAAAATTTGATTTATAAGTTACCTCATAAATATATAAAATTATAAGATTTTACATCATAAATGTTTTTATTTATTTGATAATAAGTGTAATAAAAAAAGCCTCAATATTATTGAGGCTTTTTTAAAGTATGTTTTTTAGATTTATTTAATGACGAGTTTTCTTGTAGCAGTTTTTCCTTCTTCAGTGATTTTAACGATATAAACACCACCTTTTAGGTTAGAAACGTTTACAAAATCTGTAGCACTAGTATTTACTACTTGTTTTCCTAAAACATCGTAGATAGCAACTGTTTTTTCAATGTTAGCATCTGAAGCGATGAATAGTTTTCCGTTTGTTACCGGATTAGGATAAATTTTAAGACCAGCAATAGCATTTTCTTTAACTCCTAAAGCATTTCCTGTTAGCTTGATATCGTCAATCCTGAAAGCCGAAACGGTCGAAGGAGGATTTTTAAAACGGATTCTTAGGTTTTGAGTAGATGGAATCTGTCCGGTTGTGGTAATCAATGACCATGTGGTTAAGCTACCAACAACTCCTGTGTAAGTTAGTGGGGTCCATGCGGTACCATCAGGACTTGTTTCAATTGTTACTGTATTTGAATTTTGAGAATTTCCTTTTAATTGCCCGAATGAAAGCGTAATGTTTGAATAATTAGAAGTATTTATACCTTCAATCATAAAGGTCTTGTCTGTTGCGAAAATAGCAGTACAACCACCGCCTGAGGCTCCTTCATAACCCGAGGATGGCATTGCGATATCTGGATTGTTTGGTAATACCATAACGGCATCTCCAGAGAAAATAACGGGACTGCTATTTTGAAAGGTGTGACTGGCAATAGGAGTCTGTGCAGGATTTGTAGGTGGAGTTCCCATATTCTCTGAAAAAATGACAGTCTGGGAAAAACTATTTCCAAAAGAAATTGCCAACAATAAAATGTAAAATTTCCTCATATTTTTGTTATATTTTTAGATTATAAGGCAATAATACAAAAAAAAAGCATCCCAATTGGGATGCTTTATATTCTTTTGAAAAAACTAATTACTTGATAACTAATTTTCTAGTAGCAGTTTTTCCTTCTTCAGTGATTTTAACGATATAAACACCACCTTTTAGGTTAGAAACGTTTACAAAATCTGTAGCAGTAGTATTTGCTACTTGTTTTCCTAAAACATCATAGATAGCAACAGTTTTTTCAACGTTAGCATCTGAAGTGATGAATAATTTTCCGTTTGTTACAGGGTTTGGATAAACTTTAAGTCCAGCGATTGCATTTTCTTTAACTCCTAAAGATGCAGTCGTTCCTGTGAAAGCTACATCATCAATACTGAAGTTACCACCAGCACCTTCTGCGTTGAAGCCGTAGAATCTAAAAGTTACTGGAGTAGTTAGGTTGCTATATGTACTTCCTAAAGTGATAGTATTGCCATTTACGCCTGCTGTATATGAATCAAGTATCCAAAAGAAAACATTTCCAGTTTGTACATTGACATTTGCATTTGTAGCAATTGAAGCAGGTAGGTTTGCACCATAATTATCTACACTAGATCTTACTGCGTAAGTCCTTACTCCTGTACCAGATCTTTGAGATCTAAAAGTAACAGAACTTAAGCTTAAAGTTTGTCCTGCAGCTGGTGTAAGAACAACTTCATAATAAACTCCAGGGTCAATTGCGCCAGTTAAAGAAGAGTATGTGTCATTACCATTTGTCGCTCCCTCTGGTTGATTTGGATAGGAAAAACGTCCTGCTCCTGATGAACCTGTAACAGATGGACCTAAATTAGGGTTTACAACATGAAAACTACCAAAGGTCAAGCCTGCTGCAGTTGGAACAGGAGTTGGGTCAGTTATTCCGTTTGTTGCGTTAGCTGTAATACCAGCGAAATCATAAGTAGCAGTAAATGCCTGACCATATGAGAAAGTTCCAGCCAATAGAATTAATGATAAAGCGTAAAGTTTTTTCATGTTAACTTGTTTTTTGTTATAAAAATGTATTGCAAAGATAGGAACAATTTGTCAGGGACAAAAATATCTGTGTAAATTTATGGTTAAATGTAAAATTTTAGTTGCACTGCAACTATTTGACTATTAGCTTTCTAGTGGCAGTTGCATCGCCTTCCTTGATTTTTATGATATAAACACCTGGAGAAAGAGAAGAAACATTAAGTTCTTTTGAGGTCACAACAGACTGCAAAACCTTTTTGCCAAGTACGTCATAAATGGCAATCTCTTTGTCTAAAGTTGATTTTGAAGTAATATAAATCTTACCATTGCTGACAGGATTTGGATAAAAACTCAATCCTTCAATGGTAGTTTCCTGCGTTTTTCCGTTAGTAGCCGGCCTTGACTCTTGAGCAGAGACTCTTGCAGAGAAAAGGAACAGAAAGAAAAAGATAGTATAAAAGTATTTTTTAGCCATCGCCTAGATTTGGTATTGTAAATATATAAAAGATATTTCAATAATTATACCAAAAAAAATGCCTTTCAATTTGAAAGGCATTTTTGTCATGTTTAATCTTTTATATTATAGACCCATCCAGTTCATCCAGCTTGGCTTAGCAGCTCCATTTCCAGCTCCTGTAGCTGTAGTTGTTGCGTTGAATCCAGCAGCCATATTACTTGCTGATGTTACACCAGTGATTGTGATGTTGCTTAATGGATGTGCTGTGAAGTAATTTTGAGAATCAATTCCATCAAAGTTAATTCCAAAACCAGATCCAGAAGCAGTACTGCTGAAGTTAGCAATATAAACATTAGAGATAGTAGCATAAGTTCCTCTTCTCAACCACATTCCACCTTCTTTAGGAACATTTGCAAGTCCTCTTCCAATAAGAGTTACGTTGCTCAATGTTGGGTTAGAAATTGGAGTCAAAAGTGGGTTGGTTTGGTTGTTATCAGCTTCTATACCACGGCTGTCAGCAGAAAAACCTGTTGCAGATGATTGATCAGAATATAAGTAAGAAACAGTTCCGTTCCATCCTTCAGTCCAGTCAAAAGAATCATCTTGACATCCTATGGCAGCTAAGTTAGTAGCGTTTACAGAACCACCAAACCATTCAAAACCGTCATCAGAACCTTGATAAACTAAAATGTTGTTTACAGTTGTTCCTGAACCAACAGCGTAGAAAGTAACTCCGTTGAATTCTGCATCCTCATTGATTAGGTTACCAGAATATTTTACGATGATGTGAGAAAGTATACCTGAGTTATCAGCTGGATTAGTTCCTCCATAAGTCAGTCCTGTAACTTCTGCAGTTACGTTTGTTCCTAAATTTGTTATCGCATTACCGCAAATTACAATTCCTCCCCAATCTTGTGGTGCTGGGTTTGGGCTGTTAGAAGTAAATACGATTGGATTTGCAGCAGTTCCCTGAGCAATAATTTTAGCTCCTTTTTCAATTGCTAAGAAAGCAACTTCCTGGAATGAAGCATCAGCTTCAATTTTTGTTCCTGCTGGTATTGTTAATGTAACTCCTGGCTTAACATAAGTAGAACCTCTCAAAGTGTAAAGTGTCCCGGCATTAAGCGTCATATCTTGTGTGATGTTACCACTCAAAATTCCTGTTTCTGGAGCAGTTGGACCGTCGTTGCTGTTGTCGCTTGAACAACTTGTAAAAAGTGTACCTAAGATAGCTAGGCTAAATACTAGTTTTTTCATTTTCTAAAATATTATGTTGTTTATTTAGTTGTGCAAATATGGCGAGAGGGATTGTTAATGCAGTTAAGCAAGTATTATCTAATCTTTATTTTAAAATAGAATAATTGTAAATTTAATGTTACTCTGCGTTAGGTGTTTAGAGTGTTTAAATCAAAAAAGGCTGCCTTGTAATAAGACAGCCTTTTTTAGTTGCAATGTGTATTTTTTAAAATAGATTGTATTTGATTCCCAAGCTAAAATCAAGTCCTGTTTTAAAGGAATAAGTAGTAGCATCTCCCTGTGCATTTTCCTGGTATCTTTCAATTTTACTATCCAAAAGGTTCTTAACATTAAAACTGATGTTTAAGCGATCTCCAATTGCAGCGCTTGATATAAGGTTAAGAGTAGGGATTCCTTTTTCCATTACGTTTCCACCTGTTTGTATGTTACCAAGAGAGTAGATTCTGTCGTGAAAATAGTTTCCAACTAATGAGATGGTTGGCTTAAATGATCCGCTTTCAATTCTATAAGTAATATCGGCATTTACTAAAAGAGGAGATGCTCCTTGTAATCCGTCTTTCTTGTCATTAAAGCTAACGCTGACAGTGTTGTTAGTTTCTGCTGCAACTTTCTCAGAATCTAGCTTTTGCTCAGAATACATATAAGTAAAGTTGAAACCTGCTGATAAATTTTGCTTGTCTTCAATATTCCAAATGTTTTTACGAACTTCAAATTCAGCTCCAACAACAAAAGCATTATCTCCTGCATTTACAAAAGTATTATCGTTCAAAGCAGAGTTTAAACGCGCTTTACTGATTGGGTCAACTATGTATTTTCCGAAACCGGTAATAGAAATTAATTCTTCCTTGTTAGGGAACATTTCCCATTTGATGTCAACATTATAATTGTCTGATGGATTCAAAAAGGCATTACCAACAGTGCTTTCTCCAACTACTTCAAATCTGAAAGGTGCTTTTTCAATGAACTGAGGCAATGTATATGTTTTACTAACAGCTGCACGAAGATTTTGTTTGTCGTTTAAGCTGTATTTTAAAGTAGCTACTGGAAGAATATACAATTCATCAATTTTTGCATCATTGAAGTTTACATTTGGTAATGAAATATTCGTATCCCATTTCATTGTTTGTAATACTTTTTCTGCTCTAACACCAACAGTGTACGTCAATTTTTCTGATGGAGAATATTCAAAATTAACCAATCCAGAATGTACGTCTAAATCTGCTGAATAAGTAAACGGTTTAAGGCTTCCGGCATTTCTTGAAGTTAGGATTTTGAACGTATTATCAATGTTTGTTGAATTTGACTGATTGGTTGCATTCAAGAAATCATCGATTGTGCTTTCTGATGTATTAACACTTCCGTTGATTCTGAAGTTGAATTGTGTTGCTTCAAAATCTCTTGTCTTCATTTTTCCATTGTATCCAAAAGAAAGTTTTCCTTTATAGTCTTGTCCTTCACCTTTGAAAAGTTTGTATGAGAAAACAGCTTTTGCAGCTACTTCATTTTCTTTAAGTGATTGGAAATATCTGTTGTTTGTAGACTGTGAGTTGGTATTGAACGTAAATCCATTAATTCCTTCAAGCAAAGTGCTCGTGATTCTATCCGGCATATCAGATTTTACGATTCCGTAAGATCCGCCCCAGTTAAGTTCTAATCTATCGCTTAGGACGTCTTTTCCTAAAAGCTGATTTACGAATAATTTGTTTTGCTCAGTGATAGTCTGTCTTGTGAAACTGTTTGTACCGTTTTCATTAAAAAAGTCATATTCATTAACGTCACTTTTAGATGAGTTTACAAAAACACTGTTTAATTTTAAAGAGTGATCAGAGTTTATTTTATAAGCAAGATTGACCATTCCTGTCGTTTTTGTAACATACTCGTACTTATTTACATTATAGAAATCTTCAATGATGTTGTCATTTGTATTTCCAATGTTTCTTTGAGATCCTTTTTTAAGGTTATATCCATTTTCAAAAGAAGCTGTTGCAAAAATGTTCAATTTACTTTCTTCTCCAATGTTAAAACTGGTTCCTCCATTAATTCCAAAGTTGATATCAACAGGGTGGTTTTCTAAATTAGGAGCCCATCTGTTTTGGAATTGGTATGTTGTGACACTGTTTGGTTTTTTTACATTGTAAAAACCAGATTTTTGAATTCCGTCCGCAACTTTAAAATTGGTGTTAAATGCATTATTGTTTAAACCACTTCCAATTTCAATGTTTAATTTTCCTTTTCCATTATGTTCTTTAGAAACGATATTGATATTAGCTCCACCAACATCACCATAAGAATCTGGATAATATGTTTTGCTTACTCCTACCGACTGGATTACGTCAGTAGAGAAAAGATCCAATGCAACGTTTTTATTTGTAGGCTCGTTTGAAGGCAATGGAAGTCCGTTTAGGGTAGTACTGTTGTATCTGTCTCCTAATCCACGAACAAAAATACCGCTGCTTCCTTCTTGTTTAGAAATACCCGTAACTTTAGTTACAGCCGCCGCCGCATTGCTTACACCTTTACGGGCTAGTTCTTGCGCTCCGATACTTTGCGTGATATTTACCGCCTTTTGCTGCTCCATAAGCAAAGCAGTTTCTTTTTCCCTGCTTTGTACCGACTCAATTACAACGTCTTCAAGCGTTACACTTCCGGAACTTAATGCTTTGTTTACTGTTTTTGTTTCTCCAGCCTTGATCGTTACAGTTTCTTCTTGCGATTCATAACCTAAAAAGGCAAAAACCAGTACATGAGTTCCCGGTTTTACGGTTAAAGTGTATTTTCCGTCAATATCCGTTTGGGCTGAAGTAGTTGTACCTTTAATTGTGACTGTTGCAAACGGCAATGTTTCGTTATTCAAATCCTTATCAGTAATTACTCCTGAAATCGTACTTTTGCTTTGTGCAAAACCAAGAGTGCTAAGCAGTAAAGTGATGAATAATAGTTTAATTTTCATTGTGTGTGTTGTTTAAATTTGCGCAAAGGAACGGTCGTTTTGTAAAGCTGATGTTAGAAACTTGTTACTTTTAGGTTTCACTAACTTTACTAAATTGTTACGATATTAAATTACAGTTAACACATGTAATCCTTTTGTTTTATATTTACATTTACAACCGCTAAACGCAAATTTTTTCCTAAAGATGAAAAAGAAAGACATTAAGATTTTATTGGTTGATGATGAGCAGGATATCCTCGAAATCGTAGGATACAATCTTTCACAAGAAGGCTATCAAATTGTAACAGCCAGCAATGGGAAAGAGGCGATACTCAAGGCTAAAAAGGAGTTGCCTCACCTAATTATCATGGATGTGATGATGCCTGAAATGGATGGAATGGAAGCTTGTGAAAACATCAGAAAGCTGCCTGAGCTAAGCAACGTAATTATTACGTTTCTGACGGCAAGAAGCGAAGATTATTCGCAAGTTGCCGGATTAGATGCTGGAGCTGATGACTATATCTCTAAACCAATCAAGCCAAAATTATTGGTAAGCAAAGTAAAATCGCTGTTAAGAAGGTTAAAAGAGGAAGAACAAAATTCGGAAACCCTAAACGTGGGTGGTATCGAAATCAATAGAGAAGAATACAAGATTATCCAGGACGGAAAAGAAATCATACTGCCAAGAAAAGAATTTGAACTTTTCTATCTATTGGCATCTAAACCTGGAAAAGTATTTAAAAGAGAAGAAATTCTGGATAAGGTTTGGGGCAACGAAGTAATCGTTGGCGGAAGAACAATAGACGTCCATATCCGTAAGTTAAGAGAAAAAATCGGAGAAGAATTGTTCAAAACCATAAAAGGAGTTGGCTATAAATTAGAAGTTTAATGTCCGTAAGTTTCAAGAAAACATACCGTTTTGCGGTAAAATCATCGTTGTATATTACTTTTTTCTCTACCGGAATGGTGGGAATCCTTACTAGCCTGTTTTATGATTTTTCTTGGAAATTCTGTCTTATTTTTGCCCTGTGCATCGCTATTTTCTCTTTCTTCGTTTTGCAATACCGCGTAGAAAGATTTATTTACAGAAGAGTGAAAAAGATTTACGATGATGTTTCGCTCCTCGAATCTACTAATTTCAGGTCGCAGCCTATTACTACCGATATGGCTACGCTTACCAAGCAGGTGAAAAAATTCGCCACCGATAAAAAACTCGAAATCGAAACTCTGAAAGTCCGTGAAGAATACCGAAGAGAATTTATCGGGAATGTATCCCATGAGTTAAAAACACCATTATTTACCGTGCAAGGTTACCTTTCAACGCTTTTGGATGGCGGAATGAAAGACAAAACCATTCGTAAAAAATACCTTCAGCGTGCTGAGAAAGGAGTCGAAAGACTAATCTATATCGTACAGGATTTGGATATGATTACGAAACTGGAAGCCGGTGAACTGAATCTGGTGAATACACGGTTCGATATTTTGGAAGTCATCCAAAATGTTTTCGATTTGCTGGAAATGAAAGCATCGGAGAAAAACATATTGCTGATGTTTGATTTGAAATATGTAAAACCGATTTATGTATATGGCGACAAGGAAAAGATACAACAAGTAGTTACAAACCTTGTCGTCAATTCCATAAAATATGGAAAAGAAGACGGTACTACCGAAGTTAGTGTTGAAGATTTGGTCAATAACAAAGTCATTGTCCGGATTATGGATAATGGCGACGGTATCGAAAAACAGCACATCCCAAGACTTTTTGAACGCTTCTACAGGATAGACAAAAGTGGAGCCAGGAGTGAAGGCGGTTCAGGATTGGGTCTTTCTATCGTAAAGCATATTATTGAGGCCCACGACGAAAAAATCTATGTTGAGAGCCAGGTAGGCAAAGGATCAGAATTTTCATTTACCCTCGAAAAGACAAAATAACTTATTCCAGGTTATTGCTGTTCCAAAGTTTTTCAATCCTTTAAACAGGTCGATTTCCAGAAGATTTTCAATCTTAAAATCTTCTTGTTTGGCAAAAGGAACCAATCCTTCTTTCTTTAATTTTTTGGCAAGATATTCTTGTTCGTATTGTCCGGGAGTAGGAATAAAAAATGCTTTTTTTCCAAGCTGTGCCAAGTCCATAATTGTAGTGTAACCGGAACGGCATAGAACAATTTCGCTTTCGTTGAATGTGTTTTCCAGCTGCTCCGTATTCATGAAGTTGTAATACGTCACATTGCCTGCCTGCTCAATTTTTTGTTCAGGTTCAATTTTTCCTTTAATAAAAACTACTTTCCCTTTGAATTGTCCCATTTCCTGAGTCAGTTGAGCTTCAAGCATACCGCGTTGCGGCTCAGGACCGGATAAGATGACCATCAGGTCGTATTTCTTATCGGTTGGCTTTCTGTGAAGTCGGCTTAATGGGCCAATATATTTTATATTCTCTTCCGGATTTTCAAGATGACCCAGTTTTCCTGAAAGATTTGGTTTGGTTTCAACATCAGGAATCCAACACTGATTGAATTTTTTAATGATATGCTGATGTACTTTACTGGAAATCCATGTTGTGTTCCCGGTCAAAACATTAAGCTGATGCGTAATAAAAACAGAAGGTATTTTTTTGGAATATACGCCAAGTCTGTTATCAGAAATAATTCCGGCAATATCATATTCATCTATCCATTGGCGGATGGTTTTTTTCTCCTGAAGAATAGCATCAATCATTTTTGGGGAATTCTTGATCATTTTCCATTTAAAAAAAGCACCATTTTTGGCATATTCGATGTGGTAAGATGGTAATTCCAGACTTTGCAGGTGCGGAAATTCTTTTTGGAGCATTTGCAGCGCAACTCCATCGGAAGCTATAATTGGAATATAGCCGTTATTTTCAAGAGCTTCTATAATAGGGATGCATCTTGTGGCATGGCCCAAGCCCCAATTTAATGGAGCCACTAATATTTTTTTTGAAGACATGGCTTTTCGATCCTGCTGTTAAAAGTTTAAAAATAGTCAATACTGTCTGGCTTCTGTTTAGTTTTTTGCCAATTCATTTTCGTAAAGTTGGCAAAAAAGAACGGGTTGCAATTGATGATAAAAGCCCAATTTGCAGCTTCAAATCCTGAATTAAATTTGAAGCAAGATAAAAGTAATTCAGTTCTTATATATTTCCTTAATTTTACCAAAATTTTAAATTAAGCCGTGGGAAGTAAAAATAAGCTAAAACGATTTAAAGAGAACGCCACTTTTGGCAATGTTTTTCAGCCGACCAGAGAAGAAGTAGTGGGCGGAGAGTTTCCTTTGAAAGGAAAATGGAATGCCTCTTTTTTTAAAAATGATAATCCGCTTGTTCTGGAATTAGGCTGTGGAAAAGGAGAATATTCCGTAGGATTAGCCGAAAAATATCCAAATAAAAACTTTGTAGGAATCGATATCAAAGGTGCCCGTTTCTGGCGTGGTGCAAAGACCGCCGTTGAAGAGGGGATGCACAATGTTGCTTTTGTAAGAACGCAGATTGAATTGATCGACTATATTTTTGGAGAAAATGAAGTGGATGAAATCTGGATTACTTTTCCAGATCCGCAAATCAAATACAAGAGAACAAAACACAGGATGACCAATTCGGAATTCCTGCAACTCTATAAAAAAATATTAAAGCCGGATGGTGTCGTAAATCTGAAAACGGATAGCGAGTTCATGCACGGTTACACGCTTGGATTGCTACATGGAGAAGGACATGAAGTTTTGTATGCAAATCATAACGTCTACAAAAATGAAGGTAGCCCGGAGGAAGTGACAAGCATCCAGACATTTTATGAAAAACAATATTTGGAGATTAATAAGGCAATTACCTATATTAGATTTAAAATAAAATAATATGGCAATTGCAATGGCGCTGTTGTGGGGAATTTTTCTATCGGCTGTTGGAATTGCTCTTCCGGGGCTGATAAACATGACGGCTGCTAAGATTAGTGTTCGTGATGGCCGTACGCGTGCTGTTTATTTTGCGACAGGTGCAACGGTTGTCGTGTTTTTTCAGACGTATATAGCGGTTGCATTTGCAAAATTTATAAATAGCAGACCGGATATTATTTACCTGCTTCAGGAAATCGGACTGGTTTTGTTTGCATTGCTTACGATTTATTTCTTTTTTATTGCAAAAAAGCCAAAACTTAAAGAAGAAGATAGCAAAATCAGGACAAAAACTGGAAGGTTTTTTCTCGGGATGCTATTGTCTGCACTAAATTTTTTCCCAATACCATATTATGTTTTTGTAAGCATTACTCTGGCGAATAATGGTTATCTGCAATTTATACCTATTCTGATTTGGATGTTTGTTATGGGAGTTGTCCTGGGTTCTTTTTCAATTTTTTACCTCTATATCGTTTTCTTTAAGAAAATTGAACATAAGACGAATTGGATGATGGAAAACATGAATTACTTTTTGGGATCGGTTACAGGATTGGTAGCGATTATCAACCTGATCAAGATTTTTAGAAATTAAACTTTCCGGTATGAAAGAAGAAAATTTTTTCCAGAGAGTTTATGAAGTCGCAAAGCAAATTCCTTACGGAAGAGTTACTTCCTACGGAGCAATAGCAAAGTATTTGGCTTCTTCCGGATCAGCGAGAATGGTTGGCTGGGCAATGAATGCATCGCATAACAATGATGATATTCCAGCACATAGAGTGGTAAATCGTGTTGGTCTTTTATCAGGGAAGCATCATTTTGATGGGACGAACCTGATGCAGCAGCTTTTGGAAAACGAAGGTATTGAAGTTATAGACAATCAGGTTGTAGATTTTGAGAAACATTTCTGGGACCCGGCAATTGAATTAAGATAAGAAAAAAGGCGGGGAACTCCCCGCCTTTTTATATTTTATGCTTCATCATTATTCTGTAACAAGAATTTATATGCAAATCCGGCAAGAATGGCGCCCAGAATAGGAGCAGCCCAAAACAACCATAATTGTGAAATATATTCACCTCCCACAAAAAGTGCCTGAGAAGTTGATCTTGCAGGGTTTACAGAAGTATTCGTAATTGGAATACTGATAAGGTGAATCAAGGTCAGTCCAAGTCCGATTGCAACTCCGGCAAATTTTCCGTTTGCAAATCTATCTGTCGCACCAAGAATTATAATCAGAAAGAAAAAGGTCAGGAGTAGTTCCGCTATGAAAGCCGCTTCTAAGGAATAGCCTTCGGGAGATAGAGTTCCAAAACCATTTGCTGCAAAAGCTCCGGCCTTTGTTGGGTCAATTGCAAAACCTTCTTTTCCGGAAGCAATTAGATATAAAACTGCTGCCGCTGCGATTCCTCCAACAACTTGTGAAAGAATATACGGAATCAGATCTTTCCCTGAAAATCTTCCGCCAGCCCAAAGTCCAAAAGAAACAGCCGGATTAAAATGCCCTCCAGAGATATGTCCAACAGCATAAGCCATTGTCAGTACTGTAAGTCCGAAAGCCAATGCGACTCCGGCAAAACCAATTCCTAGGTTTGGAATTCCAGCAGCATACAAAGCGCTTCCGCATCCTCCAAAAACCAACCAAAATGTTCCAAAAAACTCAGCAAATAATTTTTTCATATGTTGTAAATTATTAAGTTAATTAACACAAATTTAGGATAAAAAACAAAGTGCTGTTAATTATTGTGAATTATTTGATAAAATTATTGTAAGAATTTTACAATAAGCAAATCGTAAAACTCGTTCGCCCATTATCGTTACTATGGCTAAGGTAACCACCATGAGCCTCGATTATGTTTTTTGATAAAGTAAGCCCGATACCTGCTCCTTCTTTACGGGTGGTGAAAAAAGGCAGGAAAATTTTTTCTTCTATAGCGGGATCTACACCTGTTCCGGAATCGGATATAGTAATAAAAGTTCGGGCGTTTTTTTCTTCACAGACAATTTCGATTTCTTTTTCTTCTCTGTCTTCAAGAGCGTAAATACTATTGGTCAGCAAATTAATTAAAACTTGTTCGATTTGAAGTTTATCGGCCTTTATTCGCCTGTTTGATTCAATTCTATTTTTTACGGTAACGTTTCCTTTCTTAAAAAGCGGAGCCATGACCTGTAGCGTGTTTTCAAGCAAAGGTTTTAAGTCTATTGCTTCTTTGTCTGGAGTAGGAAGCATGGCGAGTTTGCGGTAACTTTCTACAAAATTTTGCAAATGGTCGCTTCTGTGAATGATGGTTGTGACGCTCTGCCTGATATCTTCCAGATCTTCTTTAGACAAAGATTCCTGCTGCATCAGTTCGTTCAGGTTTTGTGTAAGTGACCGGATTGGCGTGATGGAATTCATCAATTCGTGAGAGATAACTTTCATCAGGTTGATCCAGGCTTCTTTTTCTTTTTTCTCGATTACCTTTTGTATAGAATCCAGCAATATGATATAATATTCTCTATCGAAGGTTTTTGTTTTGGAGGCTTGAAGGATGAAGGTCTGCGAAGTCTGCTTGTTTACGCTAATCTGTAATGATGTTTTTATTTCCTGAAAATCTCTTTCTTCAATAATCGTACATAGCGAAGGCAGCTGGTTTTTCAAATAATGCCATTTTGAAACTTTTGGCACCTGAAAATGATTCGAGAAATAATCGTTCATTAAAAAAATGTTCCAGTCTTCGTTTTCTTTTTCTAAAATCAATACTCCGGTTTCTATATTGTTCAGGATAGAACGATAAACCAAATCTTTAGAAACATGTTCGTTTTGTTTAACTTTCAGGCTGTCATATAGTTTGAAAAGCGTTTTGTAATTTTCGAAGGAGGCATGTTTTGAAAAATCGGCAGAAAAATCATTGTTTAATATAGCCTGTATGGTCTTGTCATAAAATAAAAAGATATTCCTTATGGCAGAAAACAATTCCAGTATAAGAATAAATATAATAAAAAATACGAAGATAGAAGTATAAAAAAGCCCTTTCTGAAATAAGAAAAAACAAATGATGATGCCTGCCAGAATAGCGCAGAATCGAACTAATAATACGGTATTTCTATTCGGTGCCATTTGGATTATCTATTTTGTATTTTTCCATTCTTCTGTAGAGTGCAGCCCTTGAAAGGCCAAGTTCTTCGGCAGATTTGCTAATGTTGAAATTGTTCTTTTGCAGGGTTTTTTCAATGGCAGATTTTTCAACATCGGAAAGTTGCACGTCATCATTACCTTCTGTTTTGGAGATCGTATCTAAATCAAGATCAGAAACGGTAATCGTATTGTTTTCGCATAAGATAACGGCCCGTTCAATGCGATTTTCCATTTCACGGACATTTCCGTTCCAGGAATGCTTTTCCATTTGAGCCAAGGCATTGTTGTCGAAAACAATTTCTCCGCGGTCATATTTTTCAATTGTCCTGCCAAGCAGAAAATTGGCCAATGGAACAATATCGTCTTTTTGTTCGCGAAGTGGTGGCAAAGTGATTTCCATCGTATTGATCCTGTAGTAAAGATCTTCTCTGAAATTCTTTTGACTGACTTCCTGTTTGAGATCCATGTTGGTAGCCGTGATTATGCGAACGTCCAATTGTCTGGGTTTTGCCTCGCCCAAACGTGTCACCGATTTGTTTTGTATAACCTGTAATAATTTAGCCTGCAATTGTAGCGGAACATTCCCAATTTCATCTAAAAAGATAGTTCCTTTTTGAGCCAGTTCGAATCTTCCCGGCGTATCATTTTTAGCGTCAGTAAAAGCGCCTTTGGCATAACCAAAAAGTTCGCTTTCAAAAATATTGTCATTTAAGGAACCTAAATCTACGTGAACAAACGGATGGGTATTTCGGTTGGAATTTTGGTGAATATGATTTGCCAATACATATTTTCCGGTTCCATTTTCTCCAAGAATCAAAACGTTGGCATCTGTTTTTGCTACTTTTTCTGCCAGAGAATAGGCCTTTTGTATACCGGAAGAACTCCCAATAAAGAAAGAATCCTTTTTAGGTGTTTTAGCTGTTTTTTTCTTTTCTTTCCGGTTTTCTTCAACAGCGGCTTTTACAACTTCCAATAACCTTTCATTGTCCCAAGGTTTCAGGATATAATCGAAAGCGCCGGCTTTAAGTCCTTCAACAGCTGTTTCTACTTTCCCAAAAGCGGTCATTAAAATTACTGTAGTTTGTGGCGAAAAAGTCTTGATTTCTTTTAAAAGATAGATTCCTTCTCTTCCGTCTTCAAAGCCTATTCTGTAATTCATGTCTAAAAGAACAACATCAATTTGATTTTGAGATAGCGTGTCAAGTATATTTTTAGGATTATTCAGCGTATAAATTGTCTCAAAATGTTTCTTAAGAAACATCTTGGAAGCAAATAAAATATCTTCCTGGTCATCAATGACTAAAATTGTTGCTTGCGTTTTTTTCATCGGCTGTTCGTTTTTGGACAAATAGTGTTCATTATCGGACACTTGAGGTTTTGATTAAAAATGAAAAGCCTTATAACATAAGGTTTTGCAATTTTTAAAATCGTGGCACAAAATTGTTATATAGTTTCACAAATAATTTAATTATGGACACTATCGTTCCTCGTAAAAGTAGAAAAAATAAATACCTGTTAATTGGTTTGCCTCTTTTTTTATTGGCAGCTTATGTTGTGTTTTCATCTGTAACTAAAAAAAGAGGTTTGGAGGTCAAAAAAGGAGAAATCACAATTAAAACAGTGGAGAATACTTATTTTGAAGATTTTATTGTTTTTCAGGCCAAAGTAGAACCTCTGAATTCGATGTTGCTGAATGTTATTGAAGGCGGTTCTATTCAGGAAATTTTTGTCGGTAATGGTGACTTTGTCCAAAAAGGACAACCTTTGGCAAGATTGTATAATCCGAATACGGAATTAGGCTACATGACACAGGAAACTTCCATGATCGAACAGATTAACAACCTGAATAAGGTAAAGCTGGACTTGAGAAACCAGGAACTGAACCTGGCTAAAGATTTGGTTGCAATAGAGCACGATTATCTGGATGCCAAAAGCCTGTATGAACTGAATGAGAAATTATTCAAGGAACAAATCCTTTCTAAAAACGAATGGGAAAAGACACAGGAAAATTTCAGATTCCAAAAAGAACGAAAAAATATAATCCAGCAAAGCATCCAAAAAGAAAAACAGGCTAACCAGATTCAGATTGCCCAGATCAACCAATCACAGGCAATCATGCAGAAAAGCCTGCATATTTTGAGAAATAACAAGAAGAATTTTTTGGTTACGGCACCACTTGCGGGAAGATTGTCCTCTTTTGAGCCTGTTTTGGGTAAAAACTACATTGCAGGAGAAAGCATCGGAAAAATTGATGTGATGAAAGGATATAAGTTGCTGGCAGATGTAGATGAATTTTATCTTGAAAAAGTTTCCCAGGGTCAAAAAGGAGAAATTGAATACAAAGGAGAAATGATTCCGGTAACGGTTTCAAAAGTAATACCGGAAGTGAAAAATGGCAGATTTCAGGTGGAGCTTAATTTTGTGAATACAGAAAAACTTGACCTCAGACAAGGTTTGAGTTTTGGAGTAAGATTGATGCTTTCTGAAAAGTCAAAAAGTATTGTGCTTCCAAAAGGAAGTTTTTATGAAGATACTTCCGGCAAATGGATTTTTATTGTTGAGGGAGATAAGGCAGTCCGCAAAGAAATTAGTCTGGGTAGAGAAAATCCTTTATATTATGAGGTTTTGGGCGGGTTAAAAGCAGGAGACAAAGTGGTGACTTCATCCTATAAAGATTATAAAGAAATTGAAATTTTAAACTTTTAATAATTATGCAGAAATTTTTAATAGCATTAGCATTCTTGATTCTGAGCTTTTTTCAGCTTTATGCTCAAAAAACAGAATCGGTTACAAATAAATATATCAGAGCTTATGGGACACATTTTACGGAGCCTGTCAAAGATAAAAAATGGGCAAATGAAAATGGTAGCTCTTTTACAAAAGCAAAATATTCAGAATATGAAGGCGAAACTTTTGTAAAAATCACCACTTCAAAAGAGATCAATACTTTACTGAAGTATGCTATCAAAGTAAAAAAAGGAACCTTAGAAATGATTGTAGTAGATAGCCGGAATGAAGTGCTGTTTCAGAAATCATTTTCTAAGGACGAAAAAGGCGAAACGGAAGTACTGTTTCAGGAAAACCAGGAATATAAAATTAAATTTATTGGACAACAGACTGCGGGATCGTATTTCTGCCAATGGATAGAAAAATAAATCATCATCAGTTTCAATCATCAATTAAAAAACGAACACTTAAAAAAAACAACATCATGATCAAAATTCAGAACCTTTCAAAAGTATTTAGAACAGAAGAAGTAGAAACCAAAGCACTTAATGAAATTTCATTAGAAGTAAAACAGGGCGAATTTGTAACCATTATGGGTGCTTCCGGCTGTGGAAAATCTACATTGCTAAACATTATCGGTCTTTTAGACGATGTTACTTCTGGCAGTTATCAATTATTGGGTCAAGAAATCCGTGGACTAAAAGAGAGCGAAAAATCAAAAATAAGAAAACAGAATATTGGTTTCGTTTTCCAAAATTTTAACCTGATTGACGAACTTTCTGTCTATGACAATATCGAATTGCCTCTGATTTATAACAATGTAAGTGCTTCTGAAAGAAAGAAAAAAGTAGAAGCTATGGCAGAGCGTCTTGCTATTTCTCACCGATTAAGACATTTTCCACAACAGCTTTCAGGAGGACAGCAGCAAAGAGTTGCAGTAGCAAGAGCATTAATCAATGATCCTAAAATTATATTGGCTGATGAACCTACAGGTAACCTGGACAGTAAAAATGGAAATGAAGTGATGGAGCTTTTGACAGATCTGCATGCTAATGGAGCCACAATTTTGATGGTTACCCACTCTGACTACGATGCTTCTTTTTCTCAAAAAACAATACTGATGAAAGACGGTATCGTTCTTTCAGAGAAATTGAACAGCAGAAATGTGAACGTTTTAGCGTAAGGCAGTATAAGAATTACAAATCTCAAAAAGTAAATCGTATGCTTTCAAACTGGCTAAAAATATTTTTGTACCAAATCCGAAAAAACAAGCTGTTTACGGCCCTGAATATTTTAGGGTTAAGTATAGGTATTGCAGGATTGGTATTTTCCATTTTATATTGGAATGACGAGCAGTCGTATAACGCATGGAATCCTGAAAATGAAAATGTGTTTCAGGTGGTTAACGACCAGCCAAGGTCCGGATTTCTGGCCTATAACGTGATGCCTTTGGGAACCCGTTTAAAAGAAGTCTCGCCAGAAGTAGAAGAATATTGCAATTTTTATCCAGCCTATACCGGAGCGCTTGTTGAATATGCGGACAAAAAAGAACTGGTATCAAAAGTGCTAAAATCGGAAGGAAGTTTTTTCTCTTTTTTCCCTTTTGAATTTATCAGATCAAATGCCAAAACAGCTCTTAAAGAAAAAAATAATGCGGCAATTTCAGAAGAAACAGCCCAGAAATTATTTGGTGATGAAGATCCTATAGGCAAATCCATAAAAGTAGGTGAAACCCATTGTGTCGTTGGTGGTGTGTATAAGATTTCGGGAAAGTCTTCCGTAGAACCAGCAATCGTAATACGTGAGGAATTTGAAGCGGATATCAAAAAGAACGCTGAAAGTTGGGGAGCTCATACCGTTTTTTTAGTTGTCAAATTAAAGAATCCGGCAAACAAAGAAATGGTTGAAAAACAGATTCGCCAGATTTATGTTGACAAACAAGCGACAAAAGATGCTAAAGAAAAAGGAATTTCTACGGAAGCATTTATCAAAAACTACGGATTGGACGTCCCATATCTGGAACAACTAAAAACGGCAAGACTGCATTCAAAAGTAAACAATGGCTATCAGGAAGGAAGCGGCAATTATCAGTTTCTTCTGATTATGCTCGGACTTTCGGTATTGATTTTAGTCCTTTCGATTGTAAACTATATAAATCTGGCAACGGCAAATGCAATAAAGCGTGCCAAGGAAGTTGGTGTCCGTAAAATTATCGGAGCTGCAAAAAGACAGATTGTCTGGCAGTTTTTATTTGAAACAGTAATCACCACTTCCTTTTCAATTCTTTTTGCTCTGGTAATAGTAGAGTTGCTGCTTCCGTATTATAACGAATTCTTGTCGAAGAACATGATTCTGAGTAGCGGTCAGTTTTATATCCAACTAATTGGAGTTTTTCTTCTGACAGTTATTGCCGCAGGAGTTTTTCCGGCACTCTATATAGCCAATTTTGATGTACTAAAGGTGCTAAAAGGGAATTACAGCCGAAGCAAACGAGGTATCTGGCTTCGAAACGGAATGTTGATTTTTCAATTTGCGATAGCTTCATTCTTTATCATAGGTTCCTACATTGTCTATCAACAGGTGAATTTTATGATGGACAAAGATCTTGGATTTAACGGTAATCAGGTAATCGATGTTCCTTTTAACGAAGCGAAAAATCCGGCCGATTATGAAATGATCCGTAATGAATTGCTTAGAATAAAAGGAGTAGAAGGAGTTTCAACCGGGAACTTTTCCTTTGGAGGTGGAGGCTATTTTACTACAGTTTTCGATTATAAAGGAAAAGATATTGAAGTCGAAAATATGTCAATGGAATTTGGCCTGTTTGATCTGATGGGAATCCAAATGGCTAAAGGAAGAGAACTTTCTGAAAAATACGCTTCGGATACGATCAATTCTGTAATTATCAATAAAACGACTGCTGCTTTGATGGGTGAAAAAGACCCGATAGGAAAAGAGTTTGATTTTAGAGATGACGGTGATAAGCCAGGTATTAGAAGATTGAAAGTTGTGGGTGTTGTTGAGGACTTTAATTCCTATGGCCCGCAAAGAGAAATTCCTCCAATGCTTTTTTATCATCTGAAAACGGTTTCTGAAAGTAGCTATTTGAGCAGGATTTATGTAAAAATTTCGCCTGAAAACATGGAGCAAACGATTTCTGAAATAGAAAAATTCTGGTCGACAAAACTAGATACAAGATATCCTTTCCGATACGATTTTGTTGATAAGAGTTTTGCAAGAACATATCAAGGCTATGTCAGCCAAAGGAACCTGTTTTCAGTATTGAATTTTGTTGTTATCCTGATTGCTCTTTTTGGATTGTTTGCCCTGGCTTCTTACTCCATCCAAAACCGGATGAAAGAAATTGCTATCAGAAAAGTACTGGGAGCAGAAACCAAAACGCTGCTTGCAACACTTTCAAAACAATATGTGGTGTTCTGTGTCATAGGTTTTGTAATTGCTTTGGCTCCGGCTTACCTGCTATTGAACAAATGGCTGGAGAATTTTGCTTATCGAATTGATATTTCTCCAATTCCATTCATCACAGGCCTTTTCTTCCTGATGGCACTGACACTAGCAGTAGTGATTTCAAAGGCATATCAGGCCACAAGGATGAATGTCCTGAACTATTTAAAATACGAATAAACCCGAATGGGATAATTAATTAATAAAAGAGATTATGCTGAAGAATTGGCTAAAAATATTTTTATATCAGATTAAAGACAATAAGATTTTTACAGCTCTAAATATCTTGGGATTGAGTATGGGAATTGCAGGATTGGTTTTTGCCATCCTCTATTGGAATGATGAACATTCGTATAATGAATGGAATCCTGATAAGGAAAGAATATTCCTTTCTATTTCTGATCTTGGCGAAAACATGCTTTGGGCTACCAATCTGGCAGGTTATGAGCCTTATCTTAAAGATTATGATGAACTGGAATCCTACTGCTATTTTGATGCAGATTATGAGGAAGATATGGTAAGCTACAAGAGAAAAAAGGAAACTTTGAAAATCACAGATGCTCAGAAAACTTTTTTCGAATTTTTTCCATTTGAATTTATAAAAGGAAGCGCAAAAAATGCTCTGGCTGATAATAACAGTATGGCATTATCAGAAGCAGCAGCCCAAAAATTATTCGGGAATGAAGATCCAATAGGGAAAGAAGTTACCTATTCCGAAAAAAAGTATGTTGTAAGAGCATTATATAAAGTTCCAGGCAAATCTTCTATGGCACCAGAGGTTGTTATTAGCACAATTGATAGAAGATTGGAAGGAGATAGGACACAATGGGGAAATTTTAATTATGGGTTGATGCTCAAATTAAAAAATCCGGAACAGACAGAGTCGGTAAAATTGAAATTAGAAAGACTGATGCATGAAAACAGAGAGCTGAAATGGGCAAGAGAAGAAGGGATTACACCAGAACAATGGAGGAAGAGAAATAGCGAAGGCCAAGTCTCTAAAATTATTTTAGAACCATTGACAGCGGCAAGATTGCATTCTGTGACGTCAAATTATGGAGAAGGAAGGGGAAGTTATCAATTCTTGTTAATAATGATGGGATTGTCTCTTTTAATTTTGACGCTTTCAATTGTAAACTATGTAAATCTGGCAACAGCAAATGCTATAAAAAGAGCAAAAGAAGTAGGAGTTCGAAAAATAATTGGGGCTACGAGAGGGAATATTGTCAAGCAATTTATTTTTGAAACAGCTTTGATGGCAGGTTTTGCGATCCTAATTTCATTGGTAATTGTAGAGCTTTCATTGCCCTATTATAATGAATTTTTAGGAAAAGACCTGATTATCCATAGCGGACAGTTCTATCTTCAAATTGTGCTGATATTTGGTTTGGTGGTATTACTTGCAGGTATCTTCCCAGCAGTATATGTATCAAATTTCGAAACTTTGAAAGTACTGAAGGGCAATTTTGGCAGAAGCAAGAACGGAATCTGGCTTAGAAATGGTATGCTAATCCTGCAATTTGCCATTGCCTCTTTCTTTATTGTTGGGTCGTATATCGTTTACGAACAGGTTTCCTATATGAGTTCTAAAGATTTAGGTTTCAAAGGAGATCAGGTCGTTCAGGTTAACTACAGAAATCCGTATGATTTTAAAGAAAAAGGCTATCTGGAAAAAATAGTACTGCGCTATGAAACTATCCGTCAAGAACTACTAAAAATTAAAGGAGTAAAACAGGTTTCAATTGGGTCTTTTGATTTTGGAGGTGGCGCTCAGGCTTCTTCAGGGTATGAATATAATAAGAAAGCAATCCAAGGAAGAAATATGGCAATTGATTTCGATTTGCTAAGCATGATGAATATAAAACTGGCAAAAGGCAGAGACCTTTCTCCTTCGCTTTCAACAGATACGATGCAAAATATTCTTATCAATGAGGCCGCTTTACGTTTGATGAACGAAAAAGATCCGATAGGTAAAGAAATCAACTGGAATGATAAAAAACTAAAAATTGTGGGTGTTGCAAAAGATTTTCATGTCAGTGGCCCTCAGGAAGAAATTCCTCCAATGACCATTTTCCACTATAAAACCATTCCGTGGATGATTCAGAATGCACATCAGATTTTTGTGAAAATAGATGCGGAACATATGGAAAGTGCGATGAAGGAAATTGAAAATTTCTGGATAAAGAAAGTCGATGCAGAATATCCATTTAAATATGATTTTGTAAATAAGAGTTATGCAAGATCTTATCAGGCCTATGTGAATCAGAGGAATTTATTTTCATTGCTAAACATGGTTGTGATTTTTATAGCACTTTCCGGTTTGTTTGCCTTGGCTTCGTATTCTATCCAACGTAGGATGAAAGAAATAGCCATTCGAAAAACTTTGGGAGCAGAAACGAAAACGCTGCTAAAAGAACTTTCCAAGCAATATGTGGTTTTCTGTGTAGTTGGTTTTCTAATAGCTTTATTCCCGGTTTATTTTCTGCTAAGCAAATGGCTGGAGAATTTTGCCTACCGCATCGATATTACGATTGCTCCGTTTGCTATAGGCTTTGTTGCGCTTTTGTTGTTGATGCTGATTGTAGTGTTGTCGAGAGCCTATCAGGCTACGCGGGTTAACGTCTTGAAATATCTGAAATATGAATAAGAAATTAATTTTGAGCTTGCTCCTAATTACTTCGAGCATTTTTGTTAATGGCCAGGAGAATTCCTGGTCATTGCAAAAGTGTTTCACTACGGCTTTGCAAAGTAATATTGATATAAAAATCAAACAGCTCGAAATCAATAGAGCCAAAAAGCTGTACACCCATCCGCTTTTAGAGTTATTTCCAACAGTAAATTTGACAGGCAATCACAGTTATAACTTTGGTTCGACCATTGATCCCAGTACAAACAACAGGGTGAGTTCTGATATCCAATATGACAATATGAGTTTGGGAGCCAATATGAGTCTTTTAAATTTTGGAAACCTTGCTGTTGCTCAAAGAGACAAGGTCAACATTGAACTGGCTCAGGCAGATAAAGAAGTCATAGAGTATGAATACAAGTTGCAGTTATTGGAAAAATATTTTGATGTCTTGTTTTCGCAGGAATTGGTCAAAATCCAAAAGGAGCAGATCCAAAATACAACCTTTAACTTAGAGCGAATCAAGAAAGAAGTAGAAATTGGCAATAAACCAGAAAGTGATTTGTATGATATCAAACTAAGTTTCTCGCAAGATGAAAAACGTTTGCTTGAAGCGCAGCAATTGTTTGAAACCCAAAAATTGCAGCTTTTTCAATTAATGAATTTTCAGGTAGAGAACCTTGAAACCATAACTTTTGAAGTTTATCTGGCAGAAGAAACAGAACCTATAAACGAGCCGCTTTTTAAAAACCCAAAAATCGAATATGCTGAACTGTCGTATAAAAGTTCCAAAAAACAAATTTCAATTTTAAGATCGGAGAATCTACCTTCTATTATAGGATATTATAGTCTTTCGACATTTTATTCTTCGCCAATAAATCAGCCTAACGATAATATGCCAAGTTTTAAATCTCAATTTGACGATAATAAGAATCATGAAATAGGACTAAGACTCAATATTCCTGTATTTAACGGATTTAAAAGAAACAGGCAGATTACAGCATCAAAAATTGAAGCTGAGAAAGTCAAATTGGTTTCAGAACAGGAAAAAATCAAGATACAGCAGCAAGTTGAATTGGAAACTACCCGAAAAAAGCAATACGTCCAATTGACTTCAAACTTGCAAAATACGCTGTTATATGCCAAAGAATCATTCAGGACTACCCAAGCAAAATTTACCAGCGGAAAAGTAGATGCTGTAATTTATACTTCGGTAAAAAACCAATTGCTGTCTTCTGAATATGATTTTTTGAAGAATAATCTACTGGTACAGTATGCTTCTCTGAAGATTAACCTGATCCAAAAAAACGAATTGTAATTTCTTTTTAAGGCGATAATCGGTTTAGTCCAAATTCGTCTATCTAACCATAAACTTTTTCAATCTATTAACTTTACATTACAAAGTTTTCATGCTATCTTTGCAATTTAAAATCAGTCTAATTTAAAGGCTTGAAAAAGAGAGCTATACAAAAATGAAAATAGATAGGAAAGAAGTTCTTAAAGCATTGGAAACTATTACCATTGCTGGAGAAGGTAAAAATATGGTAGAAAGCGGTGCAGTTCAGAATGTACTTACTTTTGGAGACGAAGTAGTCGTAGAACTTACGCTTACAACACCAGCGCTGCATATTAAAAAACGTGCAGAAGCTGATGTTATCAAAACAATACACGAAAACATTTCAGCAGAAGCCAAAGTAAAAGTCAACATAAAAGTTGAAACTCCTGAAAAAACCGAGATCAAAGGAAAATCCATTCCGGGAATCAAAAACATTATTGCTGTAGCTTCCGGTAAAGGAGGCGTTGGTAAATCAACTGTTACTGCAAACCTGGCAGTAACATTGGCAAAAATGGGCTTTAATGTAGGCGTATTGGATGCGGATATTTACGGTCCGTCAATGCCAATTATGTTCGACGTAGAATCTGAAAAACCAATTTCAGTTACTGTTGACGGAAAATCTAAAATGAAACCAATCGAAAGCTATGAAGTTAAAATTCTTTCGATCGGGTTTTTTACGGCACCAAGCCAGGCTGTAATCTGGAGAGGACCTATGGCATCAAAAGCGCTAAACCAGATGATTTTTGATGCAGACTGGGGAGAATTGGATTTCATGCTAATCGATTTGCCACCAGGAACAGGTGATATTCATTTGTCAATAGTTCAATCATTGCCAATCACAGGAGCCGTTGTAGTGAGCACACCACAGGCTGTTGCATTAGCTGATGCGAAAAAAGGAGTAGCTATGTTCCAGTCGGATTCAATCAATGTTCCAGTTTTAGGGATTGTTGAAAATATGGCTTATTTTACACCTGAAGAATTACCTGAAAATAAATATTATATCTTTGGAAAAGAAGGAGCTAAGAACCTTGCGCAAGATCTTGAAGTTCCATTCTTGGGAGAAGTTCCAATTGTACAGTCAATTCGTGAAGCGGGAGATTACGGTCGCCCGGCTGCTTTGCAGACTGCTTCTCCATTAGAAAAAGTTTTTGAAGATATTGCCAGAAACGTAGTTCAGGAAACTGTATATAGAAATGAAAACCTGCCGCCTTCAGAAGCTGTAAAAATTACGACTATGGCTGGATGCTCAGCAGTAAAAAAATAAGATGTTAGTATGCCATAGGTTATATTAATTAGCCCATAGGCAAACTAAAAATCTAAAGTTTGTTCAAAAAACAACATTATGACAACAGAAGAAATCAAATTAAACGTAGAGAAGGCATTGGATGAAATCCGTCCATTTCTTGAGTCGGATGGAGGAAACATTTCGCTTATCGAAATTGAAGACGACAAACATGTCAAAGTGCGTCTTGAAGGTGCCTGCGTAGGTTGCAGCGTCAATCAGATGACATTGAAAGCCGGCGTTGAAACTACCATAAAAAAATATGCACCGCAGATCGAGACTGTGGTAAATGTAGCTTAAAAATAAGCATGCGTCAGGCAACACTGTTGCCTGATTTTTTTGCTGTAATCTTATAAGATTGCTCAGTTGTGCTGCGTTTTCGGGACAAAAATGTTTTCGTAATAGCGCTTAAGCATGCGATGACATGATATTTATCATACAAAATCACTCTTGGTTTCCTGAATTTTGTATCAGAAACTTAGAACCCTCAGAATTTTTTTAAAATGATTGAAACAGATATACTAATAATCGGTGCCGGACCAACAGGTCTGTTTACCGTTTTTGAAGCAGGACTGCTAAAACTAAAATGCCATATCATTGATGCCTTGCCTCAGCCGGGCGGACAGCTGTCAGAACTTTACCCTAAAAAACCTATTTTCGATATTCCAGGCTATCCATCTGTATTGGCAGGTGACCTTGTTGATAACCTTATGGAACAGATCAAACAGTTTCAGCCAGGATTTACATTAAATGAAAAGGCAGAAACTATTCAAAAGCAAGAAGACGGAACTTTTATAGTAACTACTGATAAAGGAACTGCGCATCATTGCAAAGCCGTTGCAATTGCCGGTGGTTTGGGAAGTTTTGAGCCAAGAAAACCGCTGATTGAAGATATTGAATTCTACGAAGATAAAGGAGTTGAATATTTCGTAAAAGATCCGGAATTGTTCAGAGACAAAAGAATAGTAATTGCCGGTGGAGGTGACTCTGCTTTGGATTGGAGTATATTTCTTTCTAATGTGGCTTCAGAAGTTACACTTATCCATAGAAGAAATGAATTCCGCGGAGCACTGGATTCTGTAGAAAAAGTACAGGAACTAAAACATGCCGGCAAAATCCGTTTGATAACTCCGGCAGAAGTTACCGGATTAAACGGAGCGGAACATCTGGAATCAATCGATATCGATGAAAACGGAGCCCATAGAAATATCAAGACAGATTATTTTATTCCGCTTTTTGGATTATCGCCTAAATTAGGAGCGATAGCTAACTGGGGACTTGAGATTGAAAAAAATGCGATCAAAGTAGACAACTCATTGGATTATCAGACCAATATTGAAGGGATTTATGCTATTGGCGATGTCAATACCTATCCTGGCAAATTAAAGTTGATTCTTTGCGGTTTCCACGAAGCTACATTGATGTGCCAGAGCGTATACAATAAATTAAATCCGGGTAAAAAATACGTATTGAAATATACTACTGTTTCAGGCGTTGACGGATTTGACGGAACAAGAAAAGAAGCTGAAAAAGCAGTCGTGAAATCGATAGATTAATCAGGCTGAATTACCATACACAAATGGATGTTACTATAAAAATAACCGATAGAGAAGGAGCTTTGCATGAAGTTCAGGCTCCGACGGATATGAATATGAATATTATGGAACTGGTTCGGGCCTACGAATTGGCGCCGGAAGGAACTATTGGTGTTTGCGGAGGCATGGCTATGTGTGCTTCCTGCCAGTGTTATGTTCTTAATGATGTTGCCCTTCCTGAAATGGGAGATGATGAAGAAGCGATGCTCTCAGAGGCGTTCTTTGTCAAGTCTAACAGTCGTCTTGGCTGTCAGATTCATATCACTGAAGAACTGGATGGATTGGAAATAGAATTAGCTCCGGAATACTAAAATAAAAAAAGCCTTCGAAAGAAGGCTTTTTTGTTTATGTGGTGACTCAGTTTAGTTTTTTACAAACTGTAAAGTCTTTGTTTCATTACCTTTAGTAAATCGAAACATGTAGATTCCGGTAGCATAATTAGAAGTGTCTACTTTTAAGTTTCCTTCGCTAACATTTGCAGCTTGTTTGATAACTTGTCCAAGACTGTTATAAATAGTATAACTATCAGGAGTTTTAGAGCTGTCTGATACTGCAATGTTTAATACGTCGCTAGCAGGGTTTGGATATAGTTTTATTCCTTGTAATAATTCAAACGATGGATTGCTTAATGGTGGCTGACAAGCGGTTGAAGTACCTAAGGATCTTCTTCTTGGAGAATTTTGCATTACAGCCATCATCCTTGCCTTTTGATCCACGGTAAAGATATTCATGCAGGTGTCATTACTGTAATCCATATAGTTTTCTGTCATATCGATTCCTGGCGATGAAGGACATGAATCATAAGCATCTGCACAATCATAATTTTCCCAACCAGCCTGTGGTGTATCGTTACAATAGTCGGTAGGTCCACAGACTATTTGTCCTAGTTGACGGCTTCCGCCATCACCCCAGATATGTCTTAGCCCTAAAAAATGTCCTGTTTCATGTGTGGTAGTTCTACCTTTGTTAATGTCTGGATAATAACTTCCTCCAGCTCCAGCAAAATCTGATGAGCCAAAAGCCCTCCAATCAATAATTACACCGTCGGTGTTGGCTGTATATGGCCCTTGTAATCCCTGCAAGCCTGAACTACCTGGGAATTGAGCATAACCTAAGACACCATCTAAATCAAGCCCAAATTGACATACCCAAATATTATAATATTTCGAAGAGTCCCATATGGTTTGTGGTTTTAATATGGTTTCAATACTGTTTTCGTCCCATTCCGAAACTCCAAGGTCAATCCTGTCAATTCCTGTTGTGGCATTTCCACTTGGGTCAGTTTTGGCCATACAGAATTCGATTTCAACATCGGCACCAACTGGATTGGTATTGTATCCAGGTGTTCCAAGCATTTTTCGGAAATCCTGGTTTAAAACGCTAATTTGAGAAAGAACCCTAGCATTTGAAATATTCATCCCGACGCCTACGCTTTGTCCGCTGTGTATAACGTGGACTACAACAGGAATAGTTATTACGGCATTTGTACCCTCAACGCCTCTCTTTGCCATTAGTTTTGACTTGATGGCTTCTGTTTTTGGAGCTAGCCACTCTTCAAATTCCTGAGTTGTTGCTCTTTTAGTTTCTTTTTCTTGCAAAAATGATTCGTATTCTGAAGAAACACATCGAATTATTCTTGTTTTAGGGTTGATGTTTTGGACTTTTCTTCCAAAGACATTTGGTGTATTTTGTGCCAAAGCGGAAAAACCGGCAAGGCCAAGGCACAAAACAAGTGTAATTTTTTTCATGGAGATATGAAAATTGGAAATTAATAATTATGTGATATTTTGTATGCTTGTCTGTCTGCACAAAAAAACAAGCGCGCTAAGGTATAAATATCTTAGAATTTAAAAGTTAAAATTTTGAAATAATCTAAAATAAATCTAAATAATCTTTAAAGACTATCTTGACTTTTAAAGGGTTATAAGAATTTACTGCAAATTGACACGAATGGAATTTAAAATACAGTTTCCTAAAAGAGAATTAAGCCATTTCGGCTTTCATAGAAATCTGTTCTTCAATAGCATCCCAAAGACCAATTCTTCTTTCCAATGCCTGTACAGATACTTCTTTTACTTCTTGCCAACGAAGTTCATCGTTGCTGCACAATTCTTCAATCATTTGCATAGCCATTGGCCCGTGTTCGTCTGCGTCTAGTTCGATATGTCTTTCGAAATAATAAATTAGTTTTCGCAAATCAGCATTTGGGAAGTTTTCCTGGAAATTTCGCAATATTTCAGTAAACATAGAAGGGATAAGGTCTTCTCTTCCAAAAGTAAAAGCAGCTGCAATTTCGTGCGGCTTGCCTTCGTCAATAACTCGGAAGGTAAAGTCAAGAAAATCTTTTATTTTTGGATGCAGCTCGCTTTTTTTAATCGATACAAAGATATTCTGAGTTGTAATGACATTTTCTAAAAAACTCTGAATTTCCGAAATGTCTGCCCCGCAATCTTTCATCGCATCAATATACATTTCGTAATGACTTTGCCTTTTGCCATCAAGAGTCAGGTCTGTTTCTTCAGCCAAAACAATCTCATTAATCAGATAACGGATTTCTGGATTTCCTACCGGAAGCCATGGCGTAGTCGTAGAAGTCAATTTAGACTGCAATGCTTTTAAAAGTGACATAAAATCCCATACGGCGTATACATGACTTTCCAGAAACTTTCGCAAGTCTTCCAGATTTTGTATTTTTTTATACAATGGGTGATTTAATAAAATGTCTTTTTGTGGCTGTATGCTGGCGTTAATAGTGTCAATTTTCATGATGAGGGATTTTTACAAATGTAAAAAAGCTTCTCATTATAGAGAAGCTTTTTAAGATACTTTAATATTTGTTTATTACTTAAATGCAGGAATTCCGGTAATGTCCAATCCAGTAATTAATAAGTGAATATCGTGTGTTCCTTCGTATGTAATAACAGATTCTAAATTCATCATGTGTCTCATAATTGAATATTCTCCTGTAATACCCATACCACCAAGGATTTGTCTTGCTTCTCTCGCAATATTGATTGCCATATCCACATTATTTCTCTTAGCCATCGAAATTTGAGCAGATGTTGCCTTACCTTCATTTCTCAAAACACCCAATCTCCATGTCAATAATTGTGCTTTGGTGATTTCGGTAATCATTTCAGCTAATTTTTTTTGCTGTAACTGAGTACCGGCAATCGGCTTATCAAATTGAACTCTTTCTTTTGCATAACGAAGAGCCGTATCGTAACAATCCATTGCAGCACCAATAGCACCCCAAGCAATTCCATAACGTGCAGAATCCAAGCATCCTAGTGGAGCTCCAAGTCCGCTTTTGTTTGGTAATAAATTTTCTTTAGGAACTTTTACATTGTCAAAAATCAATTCACCTGTAGCTGAAGCACGAAGTGACCATTTGTTATGTGTTTCAGGAGTTGTGAATCCTTCCATGCCTCTTTCAACAATCAAGCCATGTATTCTTCCAGTCTCATCTTTTGCCCAAACTACTGCGATATCGGCAAAAGGAGCATTAGAAATCCACATTTTAGCACCGTTTAATAAGTAATGGTCGCCTTTATCTTTAAAATTGGTTACCATTCCGGAAGGGTTTGAACCGTAATCAGGCTCGGTAAGACCAAAACATCCGATAAATTCACCAGAAGCCAGTTTTGGCAAATATTTCATTCTTTGCTCTTCATTTCCGTATTTCCAGATAGGATACATAACCAATGAAGATTGTACTGAAGCGGTTGAGCGAACACCGGAATCACCTCTTTCGATTTCTTGCATAATCAAGCCATACGAAATTTGGTCTAGGCCAGCACCTCCGTATTCTTCTGGAATGTAAGGGCCAAAAGCACCAATTTCTGCCAGACCATTAATAATTTGGTTCGGGAATTCAGCTTTTTGTGCATATTCTTCGATGATTGGAGATACTTCACGTTTTACCCATTCGCGGGCAGCGTCGCGTACCATTTTGTGTTCGTCAGACAATAATTCATCTAAAAGGTAATAATCTGGAGCTTGGAAAAGATCAGGTTTCATTATTTTTTATGATTTCGATAGTCGGGCTATCTGTTTTTAACTGTTTTTTGTTTTATCCGAAAACGTTTGCAAACTTACATAAAGAATTGCAACAAAACAATCAGCGAATGTTAGAAAGTATTGTTGTAATTTTTAAGAAAGCATCTGATCATTGCATTTTTGATAAAAAATCTTAGATAAATTTAAAAGAATCCATCTCTGGTAAATTATTTTTTGGTAAATTTATCTTACAGTTTCATTTTGAATATACAGAGAATGAGTATTTTAAGATAATAGACACACTGCCTAAGTGTCTTTAAATGATTGGGCCCTATTATCATAATTTTAAACCTACAGGTTATGTTAGAAAACATTTTGAAATTAGAAGGCGTTCACAAGCTAAGCAATGGTGAGCAAAAAACCATTAAAGGAAACGGAATAATTAGAGGCGGTGGTAATGATATTATCGCATGCATTTGTCCGGGAACAGGTAATGTCGTTGTTGGGCATGCTGATAGCTGCGAAATTTTGACAAAACTTCTTTGCGCTCAAGATTCATAGTAAAGAATCCCATGGCATGAAAAATTAGTGTCTATTGCTTTCGGGTAATAGACTTTTTTGTTTGCGGTAGTTTTTGCAAATAAAAAGAATTACATCTTCAGATAAAAATCCTTTGTCAAATTGATATATTCCGGAGTGTAGTTGTGACGAGAGATTTCAATAACCAATTCGTCAATTGGAAAATTTTCTACATGATGCTTGCTAAAAGCCAACAGGCTTCTTTTGATTTCTGAGGTTGGTGTTCCTTTTACACGGGTAATTTTTACAGGGAATAAGTCAAAATCCCTTACCAAAGCAATAAATCTTTCTTCTTCCTTATAAGGTAAGATAACGGCAAAAATTCCATTCTGGGAAAGTAAAAAACCGCCAGCTTCTGCTAAATCTTCAAAGGGAAGGGCGTCGGCAAATCGTGCCAAATCACGCTGTTCATTTCCTGAAGAATAATCTTCTGTGTAAAAAGGAGGATTTGAAACAATCAGGTCGTATTGGTCACCAGTTTCCTCCACGAATTCATCCAATGCGGCATGAAAGCAAAACAATCGGTCGTTCCAGGAAGAATTTTCGAAATTGTCTACAGCCTGTTCGTAGGCATCTTCATCAATGTCAAAAGCATCAATATGTTTAGCATGGCTTCTTTGGGCAATCATCAGGGAAATGATTCCGGTACCTGTTCCAATATCCAAAACGTTATATGGATTATGTTCAATGGGAGCCCAGGCGCCTAACAATACGCCATCGGTTCCTATTTTCATGGCACAGCGATCTTGTTCTACTGAAAATTGCTTAAATTGAAAAGACATTGTAAGAATATAAAATTGTAAATTAAATAGAAATGATTAGAGATACATTTCAATCAGTCCTTCCGGAAGGTCCATAATTACTTTTCTATTGTCCCGGTCAATTGAAACCAAAAAATGGTCAATCATCGGGATCAGAATTTCTTTATCGCCATCAAGGACTTCAAATAGCGGTTGGGCTGTTGAATCGTTAATGGATTGAATTTTTCCGACAACACCTAAACGTTTGTCTTCAATTTCAAAACCAATCACTTCGTGGAAGTAAAATTTGTTGCCTTCCAGTTTTGGCAACATTTCTAAAGGAAGGTAAATCGCGTTTCCGATAAGCTCATCGGCATCGGATTCAGTGTCGACATCTTCAAAACGCACCCGAAGCAGGTCGTTTTTATGAAGCGAACTGTTTTCAATAAAAAAAGGAACCAAGTGTTTGTCGCACTCGACAAACACTGATTCCAGATTTTCGTATAACTCAGGCTCGTCAGTGTCCAAATAAACAAGGACTTCACCTTTAAAACTGAATTTTTTAGCGATTTTACCTAAATAGAAACACTCTTCTTTACGCATTATCGCATCAAAATTAAGCTTGAGTTTCTTCGTTGTTTTCTTCTGCAGCAGGAGCTTCTTCAGTTGATGCTTCAACTTCAGTAACTTCTTCTTCAACAACAGCAGCTTCCTCTTCAGCTTTAGCAGCTTCAAGTTCAGCTTGCTTAGCAGCAGCGATACGATCCTCGTTTACTTTTTTCTCAGCAGCAAGAGCTTTAGCTTTTGCATCTGCTTTAGAAGTAGAAAGGTTGTCTTTTTTCGCGTTTACTTTTCCAGCTTTTTCATCTAGCCATTTAGCTAGTTTCTCATCAGCCTGCTCTTGAGTTAAAGCTCCTTTACGGATTCCTCCGTCTAGGTGGTGCTTCAATAAAGCTCCTTTGTAAGAAAGGATAGCTCTAGCAGTGTCAGTTGGTTGAGCACCATTGTGCAACCATTTAACAGCGCTATCAAGGTTCAAGTCGATAGTTGCAGGGTTAGTGTTTGGATTGTAAGTTCCGATTTTTTCTAGGAATTTACCATCTCTTTTTGAGCGAGCATCTGCCGCTACTACCCAGTAAAAAGGTTTCCCTTTTTTACCGTGTCTTTGTAATCTAATTTTTACAGACATAATCTAAATGATTAAAGTGAGGTACACGACCTCTGTTAATTAAGGGTGCAAATATACAAAAGTTTGTAATACAAATTATTCCGTGTGCAAATTTTGTTATTTTTTACATTTTGAAATCCTGACGTTTTACGATTTTGATGTTATTTTTTTAATTTTAATTAGCATATATGCTATAAAAAACTATTTTTGTCGATGTAAAAATGATTATACATATCTATCAATTATAAATATGAAAAAGATTTTATCGCTTTTAATGCTTGTAGCTGTTTTTACTTCATGTGAAAATGATGTTACCTTTAATAATCCGTCTGTTCAGGGCAAAAAAGATAATGTTCGATGGAGGGCATCAAGTTCTTATGCAACTATTACAGGAGGAGTGATGACCGTTTATGGCAACACGCCATTTGAAACGTTGACTCTTACAACATCGTCTACTGTACCAGGAACATACACTTTAGGAGTAAACAGTGCAAATAAAGCGGCCTATACTTTTGAAGCAGATGGTGTTACTTCTACTTATGCTACGGGAACAGGCGTGGGAGATGGCCAAATCAAAATTGAGCAAAGCCCTGATGGAACTGTAACAGGAACTTTCTATTTTAACGCACCATCTACAATTCCAAATCCTGTTGGCGCAGCAGTGGTTAATTACCAAGAAGGTCATTTCTACAGAGTGCCAATTCAAGGAGCACCATAAAAAAATAATTTACAAATATAAATCCTGGCCTCGGCCGGGATTTTTTGTTTTAAGGAAAGTTTTAGGAAAAAGATTCATAGATAAGTGATATTGTTCAAAGCCTAAAATAGCTTATTTTTGTAATCTACGTTTTTTGGATTTTTCAAAAATATAAAACCTTATAAATTAGCGATGTACTTAATTTTCGATACAGAAACAACCGGATTGCCAAAGCGTTGGGATGCACCCATAACAGATACAAATAACTGGCCTCGCTGTATTCAGATTGCCTGGCAGTTACATGATGAAATGGGAAATCTGATTGAAAGCCAGGACTACCTTGTTAAGCCGGAAGGTTTTAATATTCCCTACGATGCAGAAAGAATTCACGGAATTTCTACAGAATTAGCCGCAGAAAGAGGAATCGGACTTTCTGAAGTTCTGGAGAAGTTTAATATTGCACTTTCAAAATCGAAATTTATTGTCGGACAGAACGTAGGCTTTGATGTCAACATCATGGGTTGTGAGTTTTTCCGCTTTGGAGTTGATTCAAAAATGGCCGAAATGCCCGTTTTGGATACCTGTACAGAATATACAGCCGAACTTTTAAAATTGCCGGGCGGTAGAGGAGGAAAATTCAAGCTGCCTACATTGACGGAACTGCATCAGTTTTTGTTCAACCAGCCATTTGCCGAAGCGCATAACGCAACTGCCGACGTTGAGGCGACAACACGTTGTTTTTTAGAGCTAATCAGAAGAGAAGATTTTACTAAAGAACAGCTAGATGTACCGGCTGATTATTTTACACGATTCAATGAAAATAATCCGAAAGAGATTCAGCTCATCGGATTAAAACATATCAACCTGAAACAGGCTTCTGATGAAGTGCGCGCCCGTTTGCAAAAAGCGGCCAATGAAGCCCAGCAAAAACAAACGGCAGAAAACGCTGTTTCTATAACAGATGTTGATTTCGTACATCTTCATAATCATACGCAGTTCTCGGTACTGCAATCCACAATTAGCATCGGTGATTTGGTCAAGGCTGCCGTAAAGCAGAAAATGCCTGCTGTTGCAATGACGGATCATGCGAACTTAATGGGAGCTTTCCATTTTGTGCGTGATGTGCTGAACCATAATAAAGGGGCAAAAGCAAAAAACCAATCACTTATTGATAATGGTGAAGAACCGACAGAGGTTTTAATGAAACCTATTGTTGGCTGTGAGTTTTTTGTCTGTGAAGACCATCTGGATCGTACCCGAAAAGACAACGGTTATCAGGTCGTACTGATTGCAAAAAATAAAAACGGCTATCATAATTTGGCCAAAATGTCTTCCATAGCTTATACCAAAGGTTTTTACTATGTGCCTAGGATTGATAAGGAAGTCATAAAACAATACAAAGAAGACATACTCGTCTTGTCGGGAAACCTTTATGGGGAAATACCGAGCAAGATTCTGAATATTGGAGAGCATCAGGCGGAAGAAGCGTTGCTTTGGTGGAAACAGGAATTTGGAGAAGATTGCTATATCGAATTAATGCGCCACAATCAGGAAGATGAAAATCGTGTAAATACCACTCTGATTTCTTTGGCAAGAAAACACGACCTGAAATTAGTGGCAACGAATAATATTTTCTATATCGACAAAGAAGATGCGAATGCACATGATATTCTTCTTTGTGTCCGCGACGGTGAAAAACAATCCACTCCGGTTGGTCGTGGTCGCGGCTACCGATATGGAATGCCAAATAAAGAATACTATTTTAAGTCGGGAGACGAGATGAAAGCGCTTTTTTCTGATCTTCCAGAGGCAATATACAATATTCAGGAAATCGTAGAAAAAATAGAAATCTACGATTTGGCACGCGAAGTCTTACTTCCAAAATTTGACATTCCGGAGCAATTCATCGTTTCGGAAGATGATGTTGATGGAGGTAAAAGAGGTGAAAACTTATACCTGAAACATCTTACTTATGAAGGAGCCAAGAGACGATATACGGACATCACGCCTGAAATCCAGGAACGTTTGGATTTTGAATTGCAAACGATTGAAAAAACAGGTTATCCGGGATATTTCCTAATCGTACAGGATTTCATTGCCGAAGCCAGAAAACTGGATGTTTCAGTAGGCCCGGGTCGTGGATCGGCAGCAGGGTCTGTTGTGGCGTACTGTTTAGGGATTACCAATATCGACCCGATGCTTTATGATTTGCTTTTTGAGCGTTTCTTAAATCCGGACCGTGTATCCATGCCCGATATTGATATCGATTTTGATGACGAAGGACGTGGTCGCGTAATGGATTATGTTATTAATAAATATGGCTCTAATCAGGTAGCGCAGATTATTACTTATGGAACCATGGCGGCTAAATCTTCAATCAGGGATACCGCCCGTGTTCTGGATTTGCCTTTGTTTGAAGCGGATAAGATAGCCAAGCTCATCCCGATGAACCTGAATCTGGCTAAGATTTTTACTTTCGACAATGAGCAGCTGAAAAAAGCGCTCCGTGCCGAAGAATTTGATAAAGTACAAGAGTTGATTGCGCTTGCAAATGCAGGAGATTTAGGTGGAGAAGCAATTACGCAGGCAAAATTATTGGAAGGAAATCTCCGAAATACAGGAATTCATGCCTGCGGAGTAATCATCACGCCAGATGATATCACGAATTTCGTTCCGGTTTCTACTGCAAAAGATTCGGATTTGTATGTAACGCAATTCGATAACTCGGTAGTAGAAAGCGCAGGCTTGCTAAAGATGGACTTCTTGGGTCTTAAGACCCTGACACTTATTAAAGATACCGTAAAACTGGTAAAATATAGGACAGGAATTCAATTAGATCCGGATGCCTTTCCTATTGATGATGTCAAGACGTATGAGCTTTTCCAAAGAGGTGAAACGGTAGGGATTTTCCAATACGAATCGGTAGGGATGCAGAAATACATGAAAGACCTGAAACCGACAGTTTTTGGAGATTTGATTGCGATGAACGCATTATACCGTCCAGGGCCGTTGGAATATATCCCGAGTTTCGTCCGAAGAAAAAATGGTGAAGAAGAAATCGTCTATGACCTTGAGGCCTGTGAAGAATACCTGAAAGATACCTATGGAATTACGGTATATCAGGAACAGGTAATGCTTCTGTCACAAAAGCTGGCAAGTTTTTCCAAAGGTGATGCCGACGTTTTGCGTAAGGCGATGGGTAAGAAGCAGAAAGATGTCCTGGATAAGATGAAATCCAAATTTATCGATCAGGCTGTTGCCAATGGACATGCGGCTGATAAGCTCGAAAAAATATGGAAGGACTGGGAAGCTTTTGCACAGTATGCATTTAATAAGTCGCACTCGACCTGCTATGCATGGATTGCTTACCAAACGGCTTATTTGAAAGCGCATTATCCGGCAGAATATATGGCGGCGGTTCTTTCCAACAACATGAACGATATCAAACAGGTTTCATTTTTCATGGAAGAATGTAAGCGTATGGGATTGCAGGTTCTTGGTCCTGACGTGAATGAATCCTTCTATAAATTTACGGTAAACGAAAATTATGCCGTCCGTTTTGGAATGGGTGCCATCAAAGGAGTAGGAATGGGTGCCGTACAGACCATTGTAGAAAATAGAAAAGAAGGGAAATACAAGTCGATTTTTGATTTGGCAAAACGAATTGATCTGCGTGCTGCCAATAAAAAAGCATTTGAAAACCTGGCGCTTGCTGGCGGATTTGATTCGTTTGCAGCACATCGCGCCCAATATTTTCATGACGAAGGCGATGGAATTACATTTCTGGAAAAGGCCGTGCGTTATGGTTCAAAGTTTCAGGAAAATGAAAATTCTTCACAAGTAAGCCTTTTTGGAGAAGCAAGCGATGTGCAGATTCCGGAACCGGTTATTCCGCCATGTGAAGATTGGAGTACGATGGAAAAGCTCGCAAAAGAAAAAGAAGTTGTAGGGATCTATATTTCCGGACATCCTTTAGATGATTACCGTTTCGAGATGAAGTACTTCTGTAATGCAAAATTGGAAGCCTTGAAGAATCTTGAAGCTCATGTAAACAAGAACCTGACAATTGGAGGCATCATAACCGATGTGCAGCACAGGGTTGCCAAAAACGGCAAAGGCTGGGCTTCATTTACATTAGAAGGCTATGATGAATCGGCAGAATTCAGGATATTTGGAGAAGAATATCTAAAATTCCGCCATTTCCTGATCCAGAATAATTTTACCTATATGAAAATTCTGGTACGCGAAGGTTGGGCTAATGCAGAAACCGGGAAAAAAGGTGAGCCGAGAATTCAATTTATAGGAATCCAATATCTTCAGGATGTACTGACCACATTTGCGAAAAAATTAATTATCCAAATGAATATCAGAGAACTCCACTCAGAAATGATTACAAAACTGAGCCATATTTTCCAGGCGAATCGAGGAGATAATAATGTAACTTTTGAAGTAATGGAAACGGAAAAGATCACTAAAGAAGTGCCTGTTGCCATAGAATCCAATATTGATGAAGCCGAAGCCATTCCGGATATGGAAAATGTTGAAGAGATGGAATTGAACGTTCCGGCTGTTGTAGAAGAAACCAAAGTGATTACTTACCTTTCCATGCCAAGCAGGAAACTAAAAGTGAATATTTGTGGCGAATTACTTCGTGAATTAGAAAAATTACAAGTCAATTTCAAATTAAATTAACTTTTCTAGGATAGAAATTGACAATATCTTTATAGCTAAAACTAATTTTCAATTAACAAAACATTACAGATAAAATAACTAATTTTGTAATGTAAAATTCAAAGAACAAAAAAATATGGCACAAGCAATAACAGATGCAACTTTCGAAGAAATTGTATTAAAATCAGATAAACCCGTTTTAGTAGATTTTTGGGCAGCATGGTGTGGACCTTGTAGAATGGTTGGTCCAATCATTGACCAAATCAGTACTGAATATGACGGAAAAGCTGTTGTTGGAAAAGTTGATGTAGATGCAAACCAGGAGTTTGCTGCAAAGTATGGCGTAAGAAACATTCCAACAGTATTGGTTTTCCAAAATGGAGAAGTAGTAGGAAGACAAGTTGGCGTAGCACCAAAACAAAGCTACACAGACGCAATTGACGCATTGTTATAATCGAGAGATTATATCTTAATATGCCCTTCCAAAACCTTAGGCTTTGGAAGGGTTTTTTAATTTAGAGTTAGTATAAAAGTAGTTCCTTGGTTAGGCTCTGTCTGGATATCAATCTTACAATTAATAGCTTTAGCCAGGTCACGTATCAAATGCAATCCCAAACCGGTTTTGATGCCTACAACTTCTTTGTCATCATATAAGGCCCTGAATTGTTCCTGACTGCCACCCGGACCATTGTCTGAAATAGAAAGGTGTTTCATTCCGTTTTTCTCCCACGCCTTCCATGTTATTTGAGCATCTTTGGTTTTTTCCAGAGCTTTGATAGCATTTCCGGTTAGATTGCGGATAATTGTTTTCAGATAATTTTCGTCAGTATTTAATATTAAACCTTGAGAATCTTCAAATAAGATGCTGACATTTTCTTGTCCGGAAAAATGTTTTCGGGTATCTTCAAATAAGGAACTTGCTTTGACGGCTTTGGGCTGAGGTTTAAAGTTTTCCATTTGGCCTTTGCTCCATAGCAGAAGATCTTCCATAGAATTGAGCAGATTTTCAGCAGAAATAATTGTTTTGTCTTCCATCCTTTTTTTGCTTTCATCATCCAACATTTCAGGACTTTCTTTTTGAAGATGAAGAAAATGAATCAGGCTGGATACCGGACTTCTCAAATCATGATTTAGGATGCTAAAAAAGCGCGATTTTGTTTTGTTGGCTAGATCCAGCTCATTATTTAAAAGCTGTAGTTTTTCGTTACTCCTTTTTCGGTTCCTGCTTTGGTAGAATAGCAATATTCCGATAACGGCCAACATGATAAGACCAAGGATAAAATACCATTTTTGTTTTTCCTTGCTTTCTATTTTCAGCTTATTGAACTGGATTTCTTTGTTTTTTAGCTCTATTGTTCGTTGGTCTTCCAGATTTTTTACGGTTTCTTTTGTTGCACTCTGATAGATAGAGTCCTTAGATGTATTGAATTTTTTGAAATAAAGAAGCGCGTTTTTAGAGTCGCCCAGGATTTCATAAAGCGATGCCATCTCCTTAAAATCTGTAGAGAGAGACTTGATGTCATTGCTCTCCTGGTCATAAATTACTGCTTCTTTCAACATTAATAAAGAAGTATCTGCTATTGGCCTGTTTTTGTAAAAAGAATTGTTTTTCGGATCGCTATACTTTTGCATATAAATCATGGAAAGGTTCTGCAGGTTGTAAGACATAATCCTGCGGATTTTTAAATCCTTACTGATTTTTAGCGCTTCTTTGATATGCTCTTCCGCCATGTCATATTTTTTCAATTCCAGATAGGCGCTTCCTAATGTTCCCAGATTCGTAGCTACAAAATTTAGATTATTGTTTTTTCTATTGATTTCCAGCGCCTGATTGAGATAAGAAACGGCCAATTCGTTTTTGCCCTCATTATTGTAAAGCACGCCTATGTTTTCAAGAATCACGGCTTTCATCGTTGGATTGTTGAATTTCTTGTTTATATCCAATGCTTTTTTGAAATATTCCAACGCCTTTTTTCGGTCTTTCAGGTCATTGTATATAAACCCTATGTTGATATAGGTTCCGGCAATTTCTTCGTGTTTGTCTAATTCCTCACTTAATTTAAGGGATTTAAAGCTGTAGTCGAGTCCGTTTTTGTAATCATTCCTGTAAATATAATAAACGGCTATATTCCGGTACAAAACACTCAAAACCTGCTTGTCTTTAGTCTCTTTTGCATATTCAAGACCTTTTCGGTAAAAATTAATTGCAGTAGAATCGGTTGTATTAATTCCCAGACAGCGATAACCTTCGGCCAATCCATTTTTAAAATCAATAGTTTCTGCCATTTCAATAGCACTTTTTGCCAATTGTTTTCCTTTCTCAGGATCTACTCGGGAATATTCCTGACTCAGCTTATTTTTGATAATGACAATGGTCTTTTTGTCTTTGGTATTTTTTAGTGATGTTTCCAACGAATCAATCAGCATTTGCCCCTGTTTTTGGGCTGTCAATACTGTTGAAAACAGACAGAAGATTAAAAAGAAGAATGCTTTTTTCATGATAGCAAGATGTTGATATTTTCTTTAAAGCTCCTTCCCACAGGAATCATGGCGCCATTATTGAGCAGTATTTCCTGGGTGTTGATCTTTTCTATAAACTGTTTCTGTACGGCAAAACTTCTGTGGATTCTTATAAAGGATTGAAAATGGGTTTCTTTTAATAACATCCCCAGGCTGGAAAGAACGCAGTGTCTTTTTTTAGAAGTAATAATCAGGGTATAATCCTTTAAGGCTTCAAGATATAGGATGTCGTGCAGCTTGACTTTGGTTTGATCATGTCCTTCTTTTATATAAATTACATCACCACCTATGCTTGATTCAAATAAGGATGCCTTATGTTTTATTTCCATGAATTCTTCAATACGGCGCATAGTCTGTGAAAAACGGTCAAATTTTAGTGGCTTTACGATAAAGTCTAAAGTATCGAGTTCAAAACTTTCTACGGCAAATTCCGGATGTGAAGTAATAAAAATACAAGCCGGAACTGCCAAAGCATTTTTTCGCAATTCAACGCCGTTCGTACCAGGCATATCGATATCCAGAAACAAAATATCGGGCGGGTTATTTTCCATAAAAGAAAGAGCCTCATCTGCAGACTCAAACACGCCCAAAATGGAGAGGTTTTCAAACCGTTTCGCAAACGAAAGTACCGTAAGCCTGTCTATTTCGTCATCATCAACAATAATACATTTTAGCTTTTCCATTCCAGAAGGATTTACTCAAATGTAAATAAAAAATTTAACATTTATTAAGAAAAATGTTATTGGTCTATTTAAAATGTTATTGGTCTATTAGTGGTTTTTTTAGTTTATGGATGTCAGCACCTTTGTTTTGTAATAACCAAATGATTAAAAACAATAACAAAAAATTAAAGAAATGAAAACGATTAAAATCTTATCGGGAGTTTTATTAGCAATTATGGCAATTTCTTGTAGCAGTGATGATAGCAAGCCATCTTACCCGGTCGAAAATCCATTGGAATCTTACTATACACAGGCAGGATTTACAACTACGGACAATTTTATTAATTCAGGAAGCTATGAATTTGGTCTGGCATTTTCTCCAAATGTCAAAGGAGTTATGAAAGCGATAACGGTTAAACTGCCAGATGCAAACCCGGCCTTGAAGGTTACGATTTGGGATTATACAACCAAAGAAGTTTTAAAAACGGAAACTGTAAATGTAGCAAGTGCAAATACTCTTGTTTCACATCCTATCACTGACTTCGTATTAGAAAAAGACAAAAAATATATGATTACGATGAATTCTAACGATTGGTATAAAAGACATAAAGCGGATAACACAAATGCAACTTATCCTATCACAGCAGGAAATATCAAGTTTTTAGAATACAGATGGGTAGGTGGGGCTACACAAACATTCCCAACCAATGTGTCTTTAGATTATAATGGAGGAGACTTAAGTTTTGACTTCAAAAGGACAGAGTAACATTTTGCGGTTAGTTAGAAAAAAGACCTGGCATTTATAGTCAGGTCTTTTTTATTTAGGCCAGTTTGATATGTTGTTGGTCTATTTAAAACGGCACTTGTCTATTAGCTGTTTTTAGTTGCAAAATACTAATGCAATTTTACATGAGAAAAGCGGAGAGTTTTTTTCAGCACACAAGCCCCAACTATGAAATGATGACTTAATAACCTAACTAATGAAAATGACCATGAAAACAGATTTTTTAAGATTTAAGAAAAGCGATTTAAAAATGAACCTGATGTTTCTGCTGGCTCTTATGTTGGTAAATTGTAGCAAAGACGATAACTCAGAAAAACCGCCTGAAGATACTCGTCTGGCACTGCCTGCGACTTTAGAAAATAATACGCCGCTACCAATACCAGATGCTACAAATCTAACAGGTGCATGTGGTAGCAATGCAACTCCGGGTAGTGCAGAAAACTCTATAGAGATTACTGCAGATGGAATCATAGCCAATCCGTCCAAAGTAAGTATTGAAGTAGACATAAGCCATACTTTTGGCAGTGATGTGGTTTTAGAATTATTTACACCTTCCGGAGATTCGGTTGGATTGATAAAAAGAATAGGTGCAGCTAATAATACGGTCTGCGGTACTGATGCGGATTTCATTGCGGGAAATAAGCTGGTGTTTAATTCGGCTAATACAACATTACTGGCAGCTCCTTTTGTTTCAGGAAATTATGCGCCTACAAGTGGAATGGGTACTTTTCCTACCACAGTTATGATGACGCCTTTGGCAACATTTTTGACAGGCAAAAACATCAAAGGAGTTTGGAGGATGAAGATGTATGATTGTGGTGTGGATGATACCGGAAAGCTAAACTCATGGAAGTTGAAGTTTGATACAGGAGCATTACAATAATAAATATATAGATGTTTTTAGGATTAGTTGAGAAAGGCCTGGAGAATAATGATTCAGGTCTTTTTTTGTTTTCAAAGTCTTGGCATAAATTTTTAAATCAGTCAATCTTTCAATATATTTGAAGAATGAAGATTGAATCGCAAATAGAAAAAATTTCCAGTTTCCAACATTTGGAGCTGTTGGCCAATCAGGTTGTCGAAGGTTTTATTTCGGGAATGCACAAGAGCCCATTTCATGGGTTTTCTGCTGAATTTGCAGAACATAAGGTGTATAATGCTGGTGAAAGCACAAAGCATATCGATTGGAAGCTCTTTGCAAAAACGGATAGGCTGTATACCAAACGTTTTGAGGAAGAAACAAACCTCCGTTGCCATCTGATTATTGATAATTCTTCTTCAATGCATTATCCGAAGTTACATGACGGGCAGCAATTTTTTGAAAGCAAGATTGGATTTTCTGTTCTGGCATCGGCAGTTTTGATGAATTTGCTCAAGAAACAAAGAGATGCTGTCGGGTTGAGTATCTATTCGGACAATTATGAATATTATGCACCGGAAAAAGGAAGTGAGCGCCATCACAGGATGCTTCTCAACAAACTGGAACAATTACTGGCAGAGCCAAAACAATCTAAAAACACAGATACGGTTACTTTTTTGCATCAGATTGCAGAGAAAATGCACCGCCGTTCCATGATTATCCTGTTTACGGACATGTTTCAGCCCGAAAATGAAGAAGCATTGCTGAATGCATTACAGCATTTAAAGCACAATAAACATAAAGTCGTATTGTTTCATGTGATCGACAAAAAAACAGAGTTGAGCTTCGATTTTGACAATACACCGAGGAAATTTATAGACCTTGAGTCGGGAGAAGAAGTCAATCTTTTTGCGGATAACATAAAAGAAGAGTATGAAAAACGCGCTGAAAACTATTTCAAGCGTTTGTCATTGACCTGCGCACAGAATAAAATCAAGTACGTTCCTGTTGCAGCGGGCAAAAATTTTGAAAAAATACTCACTACATATTTGGTTGAAAAACAAATGTTTGGGTAAAACGACAAAAAAAAGTTTGAATTTTTTTGCGAAAACGCTTGCAGAAGTAAAAAACTGTGGTATATTTGCACTCGCAATTAAGCGCTGGTTTGGTAGTTCAGTTGGTTAGAATACATGCCTGTCACGCATGGGGTCGCGGGTTCGAGTCCCGTCCAGACCGCTAAATTGGGGGAAGCCTTTCGAAAGAAAGGCTTTTTTGCCCAAAAAGGTTTTTAAGATTAGTTGTGTTGTTTAGGTACGAAAGTACCAGGTTTAGTAGTTAGACCAATGAAAAGCTTTCCATTTACTTGGAGGGCTTTTTTGATTTAAACAGCATTGCTTTTGGTTATCAAAACCAGACTTCCCTAAATTCCCATACTTTATACAGAAAAAGCCCCAGGAATCCCATACACACAACAAATTTTATAAAGGTTGAAGCCAGAAGGCCAATAAAAGATCCTGTTGCTGCTTTTAGCGCACGGGAATGATCTTTGGAATCGTATAACATTTCTCCAATAAAAGCGCCTAAAAACGGGCCTATAATAAATCCAAAAGGAATTGGTGCAATCGGTCCGATAACTAACCCTATGTTGGTTCCCCAAATTCCATAAGAACTTCCGCCAAAGTGTTTCGTTCCTTTTGCCGGAATGATATAATCTAAAACGCCGGAAACGATAGCCACTAACAACGTAATGCCTAATACCCAGTATTCGGTTTTGATTCCGTCGCAGAAGTAAAGCAGGAGCAATCCAATCCAGGATAGCGGAGCATCTGGAAGTACAGGGAGGAAGCTGCCAAGGATTCCTCCAATCACGCATAAAAATCCAAGAACCAATAAAAAATATTCCATAAATTAAATTTATTATTTTTGAATTATGTAATATTACAAAATGCCTGCCAATCATCACATGAGAAAACTCACAGCAATTCTTTTTTTAGGACTTTTGTGTTCGTGCCAGAATCTTCAGAATCAGAAGATTTCCGAGGAAGAACTGCTCAAACAGGAGCTCCAAAAAGTAAATTGGAATCAGGTGGATGAATTTCCTTCGGTGGCGACTTGTGATTCAATCAAGGATGAAACCACCAGAAAACAGTGTTTTTTTGATTTCCTGACCGTTACAATCCAGCAAAAGCTAGATTTGGATACGTTGTCTATATTATACCCACAGATTGATACAATACAGGTTAAAGTTACTGTATATCCGGATTCAAGAATTGAGTTCGAACCGCAGTTCCCATCCGATAGCCTGGCGTATGATAAAGTGAAAATTGACAGCATACTCCATAGCCGTTTGACCGATTTCCCAAAAATTAATCCTGCCCTAAAAAGAGGGATACCGGTAAAGACGCAATTTATCTTGCCGGTAATTCTGAACGTAGAATAAGAAATCTAGAATTTTCTGCCCTTCCATTCGTATTTCCCAAAAAGAGAATACAACGCCACAGCCGTACTGAAAAAAGGATAAAACAGATTGCTGAGAAGGAAAAATTTGACCTGTTCCGGTTTTAGGAATTTTCCTGTTGGATTTAATAACAGGAAATCCGCAAAGATTTTTACGGCAAACAGCAGATACCAACTCCAAAAAGAAAACCGGCCTGCAAATGTCAAAAGCAATCCAATTACAATGGCCAGATTTCCTCCAAAAACAGCAAGGGCAAGAATTTTTCCAAAAGAATTTTGGTAGGATTTCGTTTTTGAAGCCCATCGCACCCGTTGATTAAAAACGGCATTCCAGTTATCCAAAGGTTCGGTCAGGATAATATTGTTTTCAGATTTTAAATACTGTACTTTTTCAGGATATTTCGCTACGGCTTTTTGCAATAGAAAAACATCGTCGCCACTGGCAATACTATCGTTTCCTTCAAAACCGTTGAGTTCAAGAAATAATTCTTTTTTATAGGCGAGGTTAGCTCCGTTGCACATAAAGGCTTTACGTAATCCGAAACTTCCCATTGTTGCTCCTTGCAGGCTTATCATATCCAGTTGTTGAAACTGTTGGAGAAAAGTGTCTCCGGCAGAAAAAGAAACCGCCCCTGCAATCATTGAAGGATTATGGCTCTGTATGTAGCTGTCAATCGTTTTAAGCCATTCAGGGCTTGCAAAACAATCGGCATCGGTAGTAATGATCCATTCGTTTTGGATGCTGTTTATCGCCGTTGTAATGGCGTCTTTTTTTGGAGAGCCCGATTTTCGAGCAGAATCTAGTATCCGGAAGTTAAAACTCAAAGCTTGAAATTCTTTGATGACACTGACAGAATCGTCTGTTGAAGCATCATTTACAAAGACAATTTCAAAATTTGACCTCGGGTAATCCATTTGCGAGAAAGAATATAGCAATTGGGGAAGATGCTGCGCTTCATTCCGGAAAGGAACAATAATCGAAAAAATAGATTTCGTTTCCGGAAGATTATTGTTAAAAACAGGTAGCTGACGGAAGCCGTAGGCAAGCCATACGATAAAAACGGAATAAATTCCGATGATTCCAAAAAACAGATAGGTTATGATTTCCATACCGACTTAAAATTAAAGACATAATAACTTCCGATAATTACAGGAAGCACCACATTTAAAAACCACATCAAGGTACTGATAAAAACGACAACCCATTCGTTTACGCCAAGCATTCCGAAAAAGAATACCGCAACACTTCCTTTGACAGCAAAATCCAAAAACTGGAATGTGGGTAAGGAAGAAGCCAGGAAATAAACGCTTGTGATCGTTGCCATAAGCAGCAAATAAGGCAGCTGTACATCAAAAGCAAGAAACAGGAAATAATACTGATGCGAAAAAATAAGATAGCGGCCAACAGCCAGGAGTATGTTTTTTTGATGGACCTGTTTAGGAATCTCGTTTATCTTTTCAAAGAGCTTGTTAAGAGAATAACCTCTTATTGTGATTTTTTTCAAACCAAACAACAGGCCGCATATCAGTAATACTATTCCGAAAACAAGCAAGAGGGTTTCGTTGGATACGATTGGGAATTTATAGTTGAAATAAAGCAGTCCGACTGTACCGAAAATGATGGTCAATATCATCTGAATTCCATTGCAAATCAGGTTTAGAAATACGATTCTTTTGGCTTCGCTCTTTTGGAAGTACAATGCCTTAGCGCCATATTCGCCAATTCCGTTAGGAGTGAAAACAGAAGCCGTCAAAGCTCCTAAAACTTGTGCTGTTGCCTTGCCGACAGAAATTTTTTCAACGACCTGAGCAAGATTCTGCCATTTTAATATTTCAAAATAGCGATTAAAAAAACTGAATGATAGCAAGAAAAGAATGCCCCAGAAAGATTTCTTTCGATCCAACAAATCAATAAATTTTTGCCAATTCAATTGTTCGTTATGAGCCAATTGATTCCAGATAAAATAAAATGCACCGCCAACAATCAAAAGTTTGACCAGAAACACTAGGAATTGTTTAGCTTTGTGAGGAATTGCAATCATTCGGCAAAATAACAAATTAAAATTGGCAAACGAACGTATCATATTAGGAATTGATCCCGGGACTACAATCATGGGTTTCGGATTGATAAGAGTTATCAATAAAAAAATGGAGTTCTTGCAATTGAATGAGCTTATATTGAGCAAATATGACGATCATTACACCAAGCTGAAGGTCATTTTTGAAAGAACTATCGAATTGATTGAAACACACCATCCGGATGAAATTGCCATCGAAGCGCCTTTTTTTGGGAAAAACGTACAATCAATGCTGAAATTGGGTCGGGCTCAGGGCGTTGCTATGGCAGCCGGTCTTTCGAGACAGATTCCAATTACGGAATACGAACCCAAAAAAATAAAAATGGCCATCACCGGCAATGGTAATGCATCCAAAGAACAGGTAGCTAAAATGCTACAGCAGCTTTTGGGATTAAAAGAACTGCCTAAAAATTTGGACAGTACAGATGGTCTTGCTGCGGCGGTATGCCACTTTTTTAACTCAGGAAAAACAACAGGCACAAAAAGCTATTCCGGTTGGGATGCTTTTGTAAAACAAAATGAAGACAGGGTAAAGAAATAATGATTTCTGTGCTGTACTAGATAAAATGAGCGGTATTTACATCCATATTCCCTTTTGCAAACAGGCTTGCCATTATTGCGACTTTCATTTTTCGACTTCCATGAAAAAGAAAGAAGAAATGGTACAGGCTTTGGTGAAAGAAATGCAAATGCGAAAATCGGAATTTGAAAACGAAATCGTAGAAACCATTTATTTTGGAGGCGGCACGCCTTCGGTATTGTCAGATGCTGAACTGGCTTTTTTGATTGATGCCGTATACGCCAATTTTAAAGTGGCAGAAAACCCGGAAATTACTCTGGAAGCCAATCCTGATGATCTCTCAGATGACCGTATTATCGGATTAGCAGACAGTCGAATTAACCGTTTGAGTATTGGTATTCAGTCCTTTTTTGAAGATGATTTGAAAATGATGAATCGTGCTCATAATGCAGAAGAAGCCAAAAAATCCTTAGAAACAGCAACACGTTATTTTGATAATATTTCTATCGACCTGATTTATGGCATTCCCGGAATGACTAATGAAATGTGGAAACAGAATATAGAAACAGCACTGCGATTTAATATCCCGCACATTTCAAGCTATGCCTTGACTGTAGAGCCCAAAACAGCCTTAAAGAAACTGATACAGACAGGAAAAGTTTCCGAGCCCAAAGATGAGGTGGCTCAGGAACATTTTATGATTTTGGTAGAATTGCTTCAGGAACACGGATTCATACACTATGAACTATCTAATTTTGGCAAGCCGGATTATTTCTCCAAAAACAATTCAGCCTATTGGTTAGGGAAAAAATATATAGGAATTGGTCCTTCTGCACATAGCTATGATGGGATTTCCAGAAGTTGGAATATTGCCAACAACCCGATTTACCTAAAAGAAATTGAAGCCGGAAAATTGCCTAGCGAAGTCGAGATATTGTCAGCAAATGACCGCTATAATGAATATATCATGACAGGTCTTCGCACTATTTGGGGCGTTTCGCTTGAACGTATTCAAAAAGAATTTGGTGAAGAAGTATTGAAATATCTTCAAAGGCAATCAGAAAAGTTTATCGCTGACGGATTGCTTGCCATTGAAAATAATATCTTGAAAACAACACCCAAAGGAAAGTTTTTGGCAGATGGAATTGCAAGTGATTTGTTTTTGATAAATTTGGATGATTAAATGTAAAAGCCACGCGGGTTTTTGCCAAAGGAATTAAAACATTCAACAATGATTGCCAAAATCCAGCATAATAACCAAAATTTTGAAGTTGATCTTTCGAAGCCGATTGATATTTCCATCTTATTGACAAATACAGATCAGAATCCTATCGCCTGGTATATAGAAAAACCCGTCATAGAACCTGTTCGCTTTGGACATTGGGTAGGGAAGGTTTCTGAAGGAAGCTCATCTACCAATTTCAATAATATCTTTTTCAATCCACACGGACACGGAACGCACACAGAATGTTTAGGGCATATTACAAAAGAATTCTACAGCATTAACCAGTACCTGAAAACCTTTTTCTTTACGGCAGAATTAGTTTCTGTCGAACCGGAAATCCGGGGAGAAGATCTGGTAATAACCAAAAACCAGATAGAAAAAGCATTGGATGGAAAATTTCCCGAAGCCATTGTAATCAGAACCTTGCCAAATGTAGAAGAAAAGCTTTCCAGGAAATATTCGGATACCAATCCGCCCTATATGGAAGAAAAAGCGGCAGTTTTTATCAGAGAAAGAGGAATCAAACACCTGTTGATTGATCTGCCAAGTGTTGACAAAGAAAAGGATCAGGGAAAGCTATTGGCTCATAAGGCATTTTGGAATGTAAAAAATACCCACGACCTGAACGATGATGCCCGATTTGATGCGACGATTACTGAGCTGATTTTTGTAGCTGATGAAGTAGAAGACGGCAGTTATCTGCTAAACCTGCAAATAGCTTCTTTTGAAAATGACGCAAGTCCAAGCAAACCCGTTTTATATAAGATATGATTAGAATTTCTACAGATAAAGACAAGTTGGATATTCCGTTTATCCACAAATTCCTGACCAACACCTATTGGGCAAAAGGAAGAACCATTGAAGAAGTCAAGACAACTATTGAGAATTCTTTTTGTTTTGGAATTTATAACAATGGAAAGCAGATAGGATTTGCAAGAGTGGTGACAGATTATGTTGTTTTTGCGTATATTATGGATGTTTTTATAGTGGAAGAACAGCAAAGAAAAGGATATTCATCACTGCTAATGGACAAATTATTAAATGAGCCGGCTTTTAAAAAAGTCAAGACATGGCGACTGGCTACAGCAGATGCTCACTTTTTATATGAGAAATTTGGATTTGGAGCATTAGCCAATCCGGAGAAACAAATGGAAAAAATAATAAGAGAATGAACATACAAGCCTATTTTGAGTATTGCCTTTCTAAAAAAGGAGTAACAGAACATTTTCCTTTTGATGAAGACACGCTGGTTTTTAAAGTTGGCGGAAAAATGTTCGCACTTTCTTCACTTAGCGGTTGGGAAAAAGGGACACCGTCTATCAATTTAAAATGTGATCCGGAACGAGCAGAAGAACTCCGTGCCGAGTTTGATGATATAAAACCAGGCTACCATATGAGCAAAGTCCATTGGAATACGGTTTCTTTGCATGGCGATGTTACGGATAAAATGGTAAGAGAACTTATTGACCATTCCTATGATTTGGTTTTCAAAAGCTTAACAAAGAAAATCCAAACTGAAATTATTGAATTAAAAAATTAGGTATTACTTTTGTGGATATAAGTCTACAAATTCAGCAACTGAAAGATGAAAGAACAAATTAAAAAGTTTTTAAACGAAGAACAAGATCCAAAAGCAATCGAAAAGATTACTTCAAAACTGACCGATCTACTCATGAAGAATGAGGAAATAGGCTATATAGGAGTGCAAAAAAAACCGGCTATCACGGTTTTTCCAGATAGTATTGTGCTTACAAACAAAAGAATCATTATCTGCAAGCCTAAAAATTTAGGACTGTCGATGGATTTCACAGATTATACATGGGATGATATTGCCGGAACTTTTGTAAAAGAGAATATTTTAGGTTCCGAATTTTCATTTACAACTAAAACCGATCTGACTATTTCTATCGATTATCTTCCAAAAACGCAGGCAAGAAAGATTTATACTTTTGCTAAAGAACAATTGGATGTTTTAAAGAATGGCCCGGTTGTGGAAGCATTTGTTGAGGAGCCAGTGGTAGAAGAATTCCAGGAAAAAGAAATCGTTGCAGAAACGTTCGCTGAGGTAGAAGAGCCGGAAGTTATTGAAGAAGTAGAAACTGAAGAAGTGACCGATTTTGCTGAAATCATTCCTGTTTCTCAATCAGGCTATCGCGATGAAAAGCAATATCCGGACGAAAAGCCTGAAGTTGCAAAGGAAAAAACTTTAGGAGAATTGTCACAGGACGAGCTGTTCGAAAAACTGCAGAACTATAAAAAATTGTTGGACAACGGACTCATCATGCAAGGTGAATACGATGCTTTGAAAAAAGAAATTTTAAGTCATATGTAATATACGATGAGCAAGGATATAGAAAACCTGATACCGCATAGGGCGCCTTTTTTATTTGTAGATGAAATTGTATCTGTAGATAAAGAGCAGATAGTCGCCATTAAGACATTTGATGATACGAATTTTATTTTAAAAGGCAGTTTTCCGGAATTTAATTATGTTCCCGGAACTATCTTGTTGGAATCGATGGCTCAATGTGGCGGAGCAGGTGTTCGGTTATTGGGAGTCACCAATGGAATCTTCGCTTTGGCTTATATTGAAACGGCAGAATTTTTAAAAGGCGTCTTATTTGGCGATCAAGTGAAGTTTGTTATCCAGAATTTGCGACTAAGCGAAAAGATAATCAAGCAGTCCGGAAAAGCGTATGTAGGTGATGATATCATCATGGAAGCAGCCTGGATGAGTATCCGAATTGAAGAAGGAATTTAGCAATAAAAAACTTTGATATAAAAAAGGCGAAAAGTATCCGATACTTTTCGCCTTTTTATTTTTGGTTATACCGTTTTATAAAGTACGTTTTTGCTTTTCTACAAAATTATGGGCCTGTAGTTCCAAAAGTTCTTTTGCCTTTTTGCGCTGAAGGTCATATAATCCTTTATCAGTAGCGATGTCTTCATAAACTTTATCGTGCATCTGAGCGCTGGTTTTTACAAGTAGCTCTCTCTGGTATTTGTCTTGGCTGATTGTTGCTTTTAGTGCGGTTTCTATATCTTCCAGTTTAAAGTCGTATTCTCCTTTTGGGGACAATAGTTTTGCAATAATTGGAGAAGTTTCTATTGCCAGAAACAACAGCATGATAAAGAAGGACGGCAGCGAAGGTAATTTGTTTAGAGCATTGATCCGTGCCATAAGTCCGTCAAATCCATCAATAATAGGTTGGGTTTCGGTTACTTTCTTATCCTGATCGGCCTCAAGTTTTTTGGATAGTTTTTCTGTTTCGGCAATTTTAGCCAGATTGTTTTTTCTTAAGGTATCCAATTCAGATTTAGCCAAATCATGCTTTGCAATCTTTTCTTTAAAAACAGGTCCTTTGCCCAATTTTTTAGTTCCGGCTGTTCCTTCAGCCTCTGCAATATAAGTTTGGTACAAAGTATTGACTTCTTTTTCTTTTTTTCCGATTTCGGATTTAAGACTGTCGATTTTGGCTTTGTTTTTTTCAAGATCCGATTTAAAATAATTGGCAACTTCTTTTTTATTATTTAGCGCCATTGCGTTCTTTTCTTTCAAAAGCACAGTGTCGATTTCCTTTTCGAAGATTTTAATTTCCAGTGGTTTTGAGATTACAATGGCAATAATTATAGCCAATGCAATCCTTGGTGTTGCCTGTATGAATTCGTTTGAAAAGCTGTCTCTTTTTCGAATTGTTGAAACTATAAAACGATCCAGATTAAAAATCAGCAATCCCCATACAAATCCAAAAAATACGGCTGCATAGACATTGTCAAAAACGGTATAAAGGGCATAACTACTGGCGATAAATGCCATTACTGCTGTGAAAAATACGGTGGCTCCAATTCCCGCATATTTATTTTGTTCGCCATTGGAACAGCTTTCGATGATTTTTTTGTCAACTCCGGAGCAGACAATAAAGAAGTCTTTTAACATAATGATTGATGATTAGAATATTGGAAACGTGTCCAATAGTATGATTGATGATGATGTCTGCAAAAGTAACGCCAATTTTTAAAGAATGTTATAAAATGTTGATATGTTTTGGCTTAGGGATAAAAAAATCCGCCTATAAGGCGGATTTATGATGGAGACTATAATTTTAACTAACTACAAATTTTTCCCTTTTGTATTTATGAGACTCCCCATCTGTCAAATACTTTTTATCCGCTTTTGACAGCATCTTTTATTTTCAGAAACTGAAGTGTTAGAATTGATTCCGTTTCTTTATGGCTTTTATTTCTTGATTATTTTATCGAAAATCTCAATCTTATCCAATGGATATTTAGCTGGAGCCTTATCCATTTGTTTTTTATCAAAATAGGCATGTGTATAAAAAGTGAATTGGTAAGGCTGCGGATGCTTTTGAGTTCTTGCATTTTTTGCAACAGAACTTCCAGAGAAAAAGGCAATATCAGACGGGCTGTATTTATTCAGTTCGCTGTTTGGGACATATACTTCATTAATCCAAATGGCATATTTTTTCGAATTCTTATATTCTTCAAGTTCTGCTGCAGTTGGAGATTTCTTCACAGTTCCTTGAGGGATCCTCAGGTGTGGTTTAAAGCGTTCTTTTTCTTTTGCTGTTAATTCATCGTAAGTTTTGTCTAAAATAATGTCTTTGCCTTGCAGTCTGTCTTTTGTCCATGTTCCGGTTTTATAAATAATAAACCGTACTCCTTTAAAGTAAGCTGCTTCATTGGTCTGGTTGTTTTTATTTTTCCAATGGGAAATAGGCAGATTCATTTCGCTGTCTTTGACGCGTTCTCCATTAATCCAAACTTCTGTTTCTTTGTCGCCAGAAGAAGGGCCTGCTGTACAAGTAGCAGACATTGTTGTCTGAGCATTAGCAGAAGTATTTTCTATAGAGGCAACTTCATTAGTTTGGTTGTTTTTATTCTTCCAATTAGAAAGAGGCAGATTCATTTCACTGTCTTTGACACGTTCTCCATTAATCCAAACTTCTGTTTCTTTGTCACTGGAAGAAGGATCTGCTGTACAAGTAGCAGACATTGCAGTCTGAGCATTAGCAGGAGTATTTTCTATACACGAAACCAATAATAGTCCTGATAAAATTGGCGCTAAGGCTATTTTTTTGAGCAGCGCTCTTGATTTTGATGTGGTTTTAGTCATCATAATTAATCGTTTTTTTGTTACTGAAAAATTTAAATTACTGGCCAAGTAAAAGTTGCTGTTCCAAGATGCCTTTTCGATAAGCAGATTTTGGTAAAATGGAACATTTTTATGAGATTCTACCACGTTTTCGTCTGCTAGAAATTCGTGGTTGAGTTGTATTGCTTTTTTGTAAAAGACCAATATCGGATTGAACCAAAATAAGGTCTTCAATATTTCAATGAATAGCACATCGTAAGTATGTTTCTGTTTTACGTGTGCCAATTCGTGTGTATATAATTCTTCCTGTATCTTATGGCTGTTAAAATCATCTTCGTTTATGAAAATGTATTTTAAGAACGTATGTGGCAGCTGTTCTTCTTTGGATAAGACCAATGTGGAACAATTAAAGGCAACCCTTCGGCTTTTCTTAGCTTTCAGGATAAGGCTGTAAATGTTTTTTCCAAATCGGATGACCAGAAATGTCGTAGCCAGTGCGTATAAACTCCAAAGAACAACCGGCAAATAATTCGTTTCAGCTTCTTGGACTGTAGCGACTCTGGAGGCGATGGCTTGATCTTGAGATGGTATCAAAATTGGAGCCGGAGCCGGAACCGGAGTTGGAGCCGGAGCCAATTGGGATACTAAAGGTTTTGGTAAGGATTCAACCGCTACTTCAATTGTAATAAAAGGAATTGCAAAAGAAAGGACTAGGCTGAATAAAAGATAAAACCTATTGAATGTGTGCATTTTTTCTTTTTCTAAAAAAAGATAATAGATGCCTAATAGTACGGTCAGGCTGACGGTCGATTTTATGATGAAGTCTGTCATTTTTTCTTTTTTTGAAGTTCTTTGTCAATAATCTTCTGGAGTTCCTCCAATTCTGTTTGTGTCAGATTCGTTTCTTTCGTAAAGAAAGAAGCAAATTGTGAGGCTGAATTGTTAAAGAAATTTTTAATCAGCCCGTTTACGTGTTTAGAAAAATAATCAGATTTTTCTACCAAAGGATAATATTCCCTTGAGTTGCCAATTTCATTATAAGCTACAAATTTTTTATCGGCCATTCTCTTTAATAAAGTGGCTATGGTTGTTGTAGCTGGTTTTGGATCCGGATAACATTCAAGCAGGTCTTTCATAAAGCCTTTTTCTAGTTTCCAAAGATGCTGCATCAATTGTTCTTCTGAGTTGGATAATTGCATGGTTTTTATTGTTGTATTTCTATTTCGTTAATTACACTGCCGTTTTCGTAAGTTCTGATTCCTAATAGTTGGCCATTATCATCATAAAATTTCCAATCACCAGTATAATACCAATGGACTAGCTTTTCGGTTAGAGCCATTTTTGTGTCTCCTTCTGTCATTACCTTGCCGTTTTCATAATAATAAATAGTATGACAGATTTCATCTTTATACTTTTCTTTTCGGACTAACTTCTTATCAGAAAACTGCCGATGAACACCTTTTCCAATTCCATTTCTAAATCGTCCAACGCTTTTATATATTTTACCGTCTATCGTATCAAATTCAACCCATCTCCCAACACGTTCATTATTTCGAATTCGATTGGTCTTACAACCTATCATTGTCAAAAAGAATACCAGTACTAAAATTTTGGGCGCTATTTTTATAATCCTCATTCTCGATTTTTGTAAATACTCTACAAATGTAGAAATAAAATTCAATTCTACAAGTGTAGAGCAGATTTTTTTTGAAATAAAAAAATCCGCTCATTTCTGAACGGATTTTTATTGGATTTATAATGAACTATCAGGCTAATTTTTTGTCCTTAATTAGAATTCAAACTAATTTTTAGTTGGTGTGCAAATTCTATAGGATTTCCATTAACATCATAAGCAGGAGTCCATTTGGGCATATTTTTTAAAAGTTTGACTGCCGCTTCGGCAGATCCATAACCAAGATCATTTATAACGTTAATGCTAGTTACATTACCTTGTGTATCAATTATAAAATCTACTAGCATTACTCCGTTTCCTTTGAAATTTTTAGGTATTACATAGTTTTTCTGTGCATATTGATACATAGACATTTTATGATCACCTCCTTGAAATTTAGGAAAAATAGCTACTTTGTTTTCGGGAATAGATGTAGGATTTTGAACTGCTTTAGTTTCCTGAGCAATACAAGCCATTGAAAAGGTCATTGATAAAACTACACTAAATAGAATTTTTTTAAGCATATATTTATTTCGACAATTCCACAAAATACTTGTAAAACAAAGGAATAGTCTCAATTCCTTTTAGATAATTGAATACACCAAAATGTTCATTAGGCGAGTGGATGGCATCGCTATCCAAACCGAATCCCATTAAAATGGTCTTGCTTTTTAATTCTTTTTCAAACAAGGCTACAATCGGAATACTTCCTCCGGAACGAACAGGGATTGGCTGTACGCCAAAACTTTCGTTATAGGCTTTTGCAGCAGCCTGGTAACCTATACTGTCAATTGGAGTTACATAACCTTGTCCGCCGTGATGTGGCTTTACTTTTACTGTTACGCCGCTTGGAGCAATACTTTCAAAGTGTTTTGTAAACAATTCCGTAATTTCATGCCAATCCTGGTTTGGAACCAAACGCATTGAAATTTTAGCATAGGCTTTGCTTGCAATAACTGTTTTTGCACCTTCTCCGGTATAACCTCCCCAGATTCCATTGACATCCAGAGTAGGGCGGATAGAGTTTCTTTCGTTTGTCGTATAGCCTTTTTCGCCATAGATGTCGTTAAGATCAAGCGCTTTTTTATAAGCCTCCAAAGAGAAAGGCGCTTTCGCCATTTCAGCTCTTTCAGCATCCGAAAGTTCTTCTACCTTGTCATAGAATCCCGGAATCGTGATGTGGTTGTTTTCATCATGAAGCGAGGCAATCATTTTTGCCAGTACGTTAATCGGATTCGCTACAGCTCCGCCATATAAACCTGAATGTAAATCGCGATTTGGTCCTGTAACTTCAACTTCTACATAGCTCAATCCTCGTAATCCTGTCGTAATCGATGGCTGTGTATTGGAAATCATTCCCGTATCCGAAATCAGAATTACGTCATTTTTAAGTTTTTCCTGGTTTCTTTCTACAAACCAGCTTAGGCTTGCCGAACCTACTTCTTCTTCGCCTTCAATCATGAATTTTACATTACATGGCAGGTTGTTGGTCTGTACCATATATTCCAATGCCTTAACGTGCATGTACATCTGTCCTTTGTCGTCGCAGGCACCTCTGGCAAAAATGGCGCCTTCAGGATGTAGCTCTGTTTTTTTGATAACAGGTTCAAAAGGAGGCGAAGTCCATAAATCCAAAGGATCTGGCGGCTGTACGTCATAATGTCCGTAAACCAGCACCGTTGGAAGGTTTTTATCGATTATTTTTTCTCCGTAAACAATAGGATATCCTGGTGTGTCGCAAATTTCAACAAAATCGCAGCCTGCTTTTTCCAGGCTTGCTTTGACAGCATTAGCAGTATCGATAACATCTTGTGAATAGGCAGAATCTGCACTCACAGATGGAATCTTCAGTAAATCAATAAGTTCGTTGAGGAAACGTTCTTTGTTTTTCTGAACGTAATCTTTTAAAGTATCCATGAAAGGTAAAATTGATATGTTGTTTGCCAAAAATACAAAAAAAGAATTTTTATTTTTTTTTAATTTTTTATTTGAAAGTTCAAAACTATGATTATATTTGCACCTCGATTGAGACAATAGTCGAAATCAACTGTCTACTGCGGGTATGGTGAAATTGGTAGACACGCCAGACTTAGGATCTGGTGCCGCAAGGTGTGTAGGTTCGAGTCCTATTACCCGCACAAAAAGATAGCCTGTTTGCAAAGCAAACAGGCTTTTTTGTTTTCTTCAAATTGTTGTTCAAGACTCTTTTTTGAGAATTGTCTTTCTAAAAACCTATTGTAAAGGCAAAGACACTTTTTGGTTTAATTAACATTCATGAGACTGCTTAAAAAGCCATTTTGTGCTAAATTTACGCTTCAATAAATTTTTTAGATGAGAAAAAAATCCTTTTTCATTTTGTTGGCTATTGGAAATATGCTGACAATTGAAGCGCAAGAAAACAAGCAAAATATGAATCCGTTTTTTCAACCGTATAGTACGCCATACGAAGTCCCACCGTTTGATAAGATTAAAAATGAACATTTTAAGCCGGCTATTTTAGAAGGAATAAAAAGACACGAAGCCGAAATCAATGCTATTGCAAACAATACGGTAGCTCCTACTTTTGAAAATACCATATTAGCTATGGAAAATGCAGGAGAACTGTTGTCGAATGTGAATATTGTATTCTCCAACCTGAACGGAGCCAATACGAACGAGGAAATGCAAAAAATAGCCAAAGAGGTTTCTCCAAACCTGGCGGCTCACAGCGATAATATTTACCTGAATGAAAAATTATTCGCAAGAGTAAAAGCGATCTGGGACAAAAAAGAATCTTTAGGATTGAATCTTGAGCAGGCAAAAATTCTTGAAAACCTGCATAAAGCATTTGTGAGAAGTGGTGCAAATTTAGCCACTGCTGATAAAGATAAGCTCCGCAAGATAAACGCAGAACTTTCGATGACTTCTTTAAAATATGGACAGAATATATTGGCTGAAACCAACAAATATGAGTTGGTAATCACAGACAAAAAAGATTTGGCCGGATTGCCTCAGGAATTGATAAATACTGCGGCCGACGATGCAAAAGCAAAAGGAAAAGAAGGGAAGTGGGTTTTTACGCTTTCAAATTCAAGCGTGATGCCGTTTCTTCAATACAGTTCGAACAGAAAACTACGCCAGGAAATCTGGAATGCTTACCAAACACGCGGCAATCATGATGATGCGTTGGATAACAAAGAAAACGCAATCAAGCTGGCCAACCTTCGAGGAGAAAAGGCAAGGTTGTTAGGTTACAAATCCCATGCGGCTTATGTATTGGAAGAATCGATGGCTAAAAATCCTGAGAATGTTGCCAAACTTTTGAATGATTTATGGAAGCCTGCTTTGGCGATTGCTAAGACAGAAGCATCAGATATTCAGAAAATGATGGCTAAAGATGGAGTCAAAGATAAAGTGAAGCCTTACGATTGGAGATACTATACTGAAAAAATCAGGAAGCAACGTTTTGATTTGGATGAACAGGAATTGAAACCTTATTTTAGTCTTGATAACGCTAGAAATGGTATTTTTCAGGTGACTGAAAAGTTATACGGTTTGAAATTTAAACAACTGAATGATGTGCCAAAATACAATGATGAGGTTACGGTTTGGGAAGTTACGGAAGCAGACGGATCGCATGTAGGGATCTTGTATATGGATTTCTTTCCAAGAGCTTCTAAAAGAGGCGGTGCCTGGATGACATCTTACAGAAGTCAGAAAACAGTTGACGGGAAAAGAAAAGCTCCGGTGATTTCTATTGTATGTAATTTTACAAAACCAACAGGCGATATGCCAGCGTTGTTGACATTTGATGAGGTTACTACTTTCTTCCACGAATTTGGCCATGCATTGCACGGATTACTTTCGAATGTTACTTATAAAAGTCTTGCAGGTACTAGCGTGCCAAGAGATTTTGTTGAACTGCCATCACAGATTATGGAAAACTGGGCTGCCGAACCTGAAGTTTTAAAAATGTATGCGAAACATTATAAGACAGGTGAAGTTATTCCGGATGCGCTGATCCAAAAATTACAGAAATCAGGAACTTTTGACCAGGGCTTTGCAACAGTAGAATATCTTGCAGCTTCTTTTCTGGATATGGATTACCATACACAGACGGCTCCAATTCAATTGGATGCCAATTCATTTGAGAAAAATTCCATGAAAAAAATTGGGCTGATCGATGCGATTATTCCAAGATATAGAAGTACGTATTTCAGCCATATTTTTTCTGGAGGCTATTCTTCTGGTTATTACAGCTATATCTGGTCGGGAGTTTTGGATACGGATGCTTTTGAGGCTTTTAAAACGACAGATCTTTTCAATCCGGAGAAAGCACAATTGTTCCGAAAAAATGTACTTGAAAAAGGAGGAACTGAAGACCCTATGGTTTTGTATAAGCGATTCCGTGGAGCCGAACCAAGTGTGGAACCACTATTAAGAAAACGTGGACTCGATAAGAAAGAAGAACCTTCTAAAAAGATTAGAGGTTAATAAAAAAGAAAAAGCCCTTGACAACAAGGGCTTTTTTTTATCCGTGATAGACTCGCGAAGCGATAATCTTTCCGTTTTTTACTTCTAATACTTCCGCAACTAACATATCGTCTTCACCGTCAACGGTTCTTACATATTCCATAAAAACACGATCGTTGTTGGGTGTCAGAGAAGTGACCTTATAATGCAAAGAAGGAAGGCGCTCAAAAGCATCTTTCCACCATTCGCGAAGGGCTTGTTTTCCTGTTACGTATCCGTTGGTTTCAGGTTTCCTGATTTTTAACTTCGGACTGAAATGTTTTGCTTCGTCGTCATATAGGTCTAAAAGTTTTTCGAGTTGGTGTGAGTTGAATGCATCAAACCATTTAAATGCGATAGATTGCAATATTTCGGGAGTCATAGTATTTTTTTTGATAGAGGCAAAGCTACAAAAACAAAAAATCCCAAACTTGATTTTGGGATTTAGTTGTATTATATATTTTTCAAATTGATAATTTCCTGTTCTGTCAGGAACCTCCAATTTCCTCTTGGGAGATTTTTCTTGGTAAGACCGGCAAAAACTACACGGTCAATTCTAAGCACATCGTAGCCAAGATGCTCAAAAATATGACGAACTACTTTTACGTTAGCCGTACGTAATTTCAATCCGATTTCGCTTTTTGGTTCATCGTCAATATAGCTGATTTCCTCAACATTAACACGATGATTATCTATCGTCATGCCTTTTTCGATTTTTTCCAAATCTTCAAACTTCAGGTTTTTATCTAATGATACCTGATAGATTTTTGAAGATTTTTGATTCGGGATAGTGAATTTTCTAATCATGTCTGTATCGTTTGTAAACAATAACAAACCTGTTGTGTTTTTATCCATACGGCCTACAGGCGACAAAACAGCTTTTGTAGCACCTTTAACTAATTCCGAAACATTTCTGTGTTCAAAACCTTCATCTAAAGAGGTGGTGAAGTTTTTCGGCTTGTTTAGCAAAATGTATTCTTTCTTTTCAGGTGTCAGTAAAGAACCGTCAAAATTTACTACATCGGTAGCTTTGACAAGATATCCCATTTCAGTAACGGTAACTCCGTTTACTTTTACATTTCCGGATTGTATATAAATATCAGCATCACGACGAGAACATACTCCCGAATTTGAGATGTATTTGTTCAAGCGCATTTCATCTGCTGCTTTTTGTCTTTTTGGAGCCTGGTTTGGTTTTTTCTCAGTTTTTTCAGCAGCTGACTCAACAGCAGGCTTGTTTTTTTTAGGTCCTTGGGCTCTTTTTGGCAATGGCGGTTTTGATTTTCCAAAACTGCTTTTTCCTCCTGGTCTGTTTGAGGCATTGCGTCTGTTGCCTCCTTCATTCTTGTTCATTCGCGTCTAAATTTGTGCAAAGATAGCGAATTGGCGGCTTTAAAAGCCCATGGAAGTGAAAGTTAGCAAAAATTGATAGCCAAAAGGATTTTCTTTCCGTGCCAAAGTACGGCCGGTTCTATTAATACGATACAGAAAACACCTGCTACGATAATGAATTTTAATAGATTGTGAAGTTTTAGGAATTCATTACGGGTATTTGATTTCCATAGCTTCAATAGGAAAAAAATCAGTGTCATCAGACAGATATAGAAATAGATAACCATATAGCCTACTTCATAAATGTCTACTAAAACATAGACTGGAATGACGGTAAGGATGGTCAATACTGTAATGACTTTCTTTGATACGGATTCACCATATACCACAGGAATTGTTTTGTAATCGCTGACAAAATCTCCTTTCATATTTTCAAGATCCTTAACCATTTCCCGAATCAGGATGAGTAAAAACAAGAAGCTTGCATGGCCAAAGATAATTCCTATTTTCTGCCAGTCGTATTCTTGATATTGTCCTTTGAAAAAATACAAAAGGATTCCAAAGAATGGGAAGATGGCCAATAGTGAAGCGGTTAGGTTTCCAATTATAGGATATTTTTTAAGTTTATGGGAATAGAACCAGATAAGGAAAATATAAGCCGAATAAAAAATGCTGACTCTCCATGAAACAAAATAAGCAAGGAAAACAGCCAGAAAGTTTAAGCCGAAATAGACATATAGTTTGGTTTTTTGGCTTACGAGCCTATCCAACATCGATTTATTTGGCCTATTGATTAAATCTTTCTGAGCATCATAAAAGTTGTTGATAATATAGCCTGAGGCAATACAAAAACTGGAAACCAAGACAAGAATAAAAAGATTGATATCTAAAATAACATCTAATGCTCTTGTGTTTTCCGGAGCCAATATGAATATTGCTGAAAGGTACTGCGCAAGAACAATAACAGGAATGTTATAGCCGCGTACTACAGAAAACAAACTGATAATTTTCATTACTAGAAGTTTGTTTTTTCTGCTTAACATGTCAGGTATACTATTTTGAGTTTGAGGTAAAAAATACTATGCCATATCCTAACGGCTCGCTTTTATGAATGGAGTGGGTGTTTTGGCTAAAACTGATAGACTACTTCTAATTTGTAATCTTTCAGAGCTTCTTTCGCCTTGTCATAATCATGCGTAAACCCAAGAATATAGCCTCCTCCTCCTGAACCACATAGTTTCAGGTAATAGTCATTCGAATCCAATCCTTTTTGCCATATTCCATGGAATTGTTCCGGAATCATAGGCTTGAAATTGTTTAGGACAACTTTGGAAAGTTTTTTAGTGTTGGAAAGCAATGATTTGACGTCGCCATGAAGGAAATCATCAATGCTGGCGTCTGTATATTTCACGAACTGGTTTTTGACCATGGCTCTAAAGCCTTTGTCTTTTAGGCTTTCCATGAAAATGCTTACCATTGGGGCAGTTTCTTTTACCATTCCGGAATCCAATAAAAATACGGCTCCTTTTCCTTCCAGACTTTGGGTAGGAATTCCGGTAGCCTCAATATTATCGTGCGAATTGATAAGTATAGGAATGCTCAGATAGCTGTTTAGCGGATCTAATCCGGAGCTTGTTCCATGGAAAAAAGATTCCATTTTTGAGAAAATCTGTTTCAGTTTCAGCAGCTTTTCACGTGTCAGGTTTTCGAGAACCGTGATTTTGTTTTCGGCATACTGGTCATAAACGGCAGCAACTAAAGCGCCGCTGCTTCCAATTCCGTATCCTTGTGGGATACTGGAATCAAAATACATTCCGGCTTCAACATTTCGTTTTAGCAGCTCAATATTAAAAGTTACCAATTCCGGATTTTCCTGCTGCATGGTCTCAAGATAAGCCACAAAGCGTTTCAGGCTGGCATTGGATTTTTGGGCTTCATCAGTATGATTGTTATCTACTTTCAATCCGCCATTGAAAAAATTATAGGGAATGGACAAACCTCGGGAACCTTTATTAATAGCGTGTTCACCGAAGAGTAATATTTTTGAGTAAAATAATGGTCCTTTCATGTCTGCTCTTGAATTTTGTTAAAATTACAATTTTTTTGCGCCAAATCCAATTTCATCGCAAATATATTGCGAGTTTTGGCAAAAGCCAACTAATTCATTCTTAATTAATTCTAAAACTTTATCTCTAACGTTTTCGGGATATAAGATATGGACATTGGCTCCAGCATCTAACGTGAAACATACCGGAATATTGGTTTCGTTTCTAAATTTCCATATACGGTTAATGATTTCCAGCGTATTAGGTTTCATCAGTATATAATACGGCATAGAAGTCAGCATCATGGCGTGCAGGGTTAAGGCTTCACTTTCTACAATCTTGATGAATTCCTGCAAATCGCCTGATTCCAGTATGGTTTTTATTTTGGATAGGTTTACATGAGCCTGCTCAAATCGTTTTTCGGCATACGGGTGATTATGCATCAGGTCATGCCCAACGGTACTTGAGACTTGCTTTTCGCCTTTATCGACCAGTAAAATAGTATCTTGATAGTTCTTGAAATTAGTATGGACGGAACCAGAGAATTCTATTCCGAATAAGTCTGAACTTCCTTCGGTTTCTTTATGATTTCCCCAAGTAACAATGTTTCCTTTTACGCTTCGACAAGCACTGCCCGAACCTAATCTTGCCAAGAAAGAAGCCTTTTGATTGAAGTAATCTTCGGTCATTTCAGGATTCAATTCCTTTTCAATACTCATCAGGTTTACGGCAAGAGCTGCCATTCCTGAAGCAGAAGAGGCAATTCCGGAACTATGAGGAAACGTATTTTCGGTATTTATAGTAAAATGATATTCTTTTAGAAACGGAAGATAAGTCTCGATTCTTTCAAAGAATTTCTGGATTTTTGGTTTAAAATCGTCTTTTGGTTTTCCTTCAAATAGCAGGTCAAATGAAAAATTTCCATCCGGATTTTTTTTCTCAAACGACAAGGAAGTAATGGTTTTGCATTGGTTGAGCGTAAAACTTATCGACGGGTTAGCAGGAATCTGATTGTCCTTTTTTCCCCAATATTTTACCAGAGCGATATTGCTTGGTGCGCTCCATTTGAAATCTCCTTTTTCTATCGAATGGGTATATCCCGACGGAATAAAATCCTTTTCCGAAATCATAGTTTATGAATTTGTGCAAAGATACTTTTTTTGCCCAAATCGCAGTCTGCATTAGGGCTAATCTGTGAAAATAACTAATTTTGTTAAAAAAGCAAAAATGAACAGATACAAGCGAATTTTAGTTTTAACAGCAACATGCCTGGCGATAGGTTATTTTTCAAGTCTGGTTACCCGACCAGCAGTAGAAAGCTGGTATCCGTTGATTGAAAAGCCAAGCTTTAACCCGCCAAATTGGATTTTTGCTCCGGTCTGGACTATTCTTTATGTTATGATGGGAATAGCGGGCGGATTGGTTTGGCATGAAATTGATTCTCCAAGAAAAGAAGAAGTCAAAAAGGGCATGCTGTTTTTTGCCATCCAATTAGCGTTGAATGCTTTATGGTCGTATTTGTTTTTTGGGCTCAAAAACCCATTGCTTGCCTTGTTTGAGATTGTCTTACTTTGGCTGATGATTTATGAAACCTATATCAAATTCGCCAAAATAAACCGATTCTCAGGATATTTATTTATTCCGTATCTGTTTTGGGTAGGCTTTGCTATGGTGTTGAATGCCAGTATATGGTGGCTGAATCAATAAAAGGTTGCTTTTAATGCTATTGGGTAATAGCGTTTGCTACGATAAATCCGCTAGTCCATGCATTTTGGAAATTAAATCCACCAGTAATCGCGTCGATATTGGTAATTTCTCCTGCAAAAAATAAATTTGGATGTATTTTGCTTTCCATTGTCTTGAAATTGATTTCTTTTAATTCAATTCCTCCAGCGGTAACAAATTCTTCCTTAAAAGTACTTTTTCCATTGACCTGGAATTGTGCCTTTGTCAATTGGTTTGCCAAATTCTGCAATTGGTTTTTGGATAAATCGGCCCATTTTGTTTCTTCTGAAATTCCTGAAGCCAAAACCAGGCTTTCCCATAAACGGTTTGGAAAATCAAATGGAGATTTTTTCGATACTGCTTTTTTGGAATGATCCAGTTTCAATTCCTTTAAAGTAGATTCGGCTTCTTCCGTATCGATATCATTGAGCCAATTGACGAAAATGGTAAACTGGTAGTTTTTCTCAAATAAAATTCGTGCTCCCCAAGCGGATAGTTTCAAGATTGCCGGGCCGCTCATTCCCCAATGCGTTACCAGTAAAGGTCCGGTTGAGGTCAGTTTGGTGTCTTTGACTTTTACAGAAACTTGTGCCGAAACGCCAGGCAGTTCTTTGATGCGGGGATCTTTTATATTAAATGTAAATAAGGATGGCACCGGGCTTACGATGGAATGCCCAAATTCTTGAAGCGTATCCCACATTTTTGGATTGCTTCCTGTAGCCAGCACTAATTTTTCGCAGTAATACTGCTGATTTTGGGTTTCTATTTTCCAGAAACTTTCTTCAGATGTTTCTGATTTATAGATGGATTGTACGCTTTGTCCGGTCAATACCTGTATTCCTAATTTTTTTGTTGCAGTCGTAAAGCAGTCGATAATGGTTTGTGATGAATTGGAAACGGGAAACATGCGTCCGTCATCTTCAATTTTTAATTCGACGCCGTGTTTTTCAAACCATTCAATAGTGTCGCCTGAGCAGAACTGATGAAACGGACCGCGAAGTTCCTTTTCACCACGGGGATAAAATTTTACCAATTCATTTGGTACAAAACAAGCGTGTGTTACATTGCATCGTCCGCCGCCAGAAATACGCACTTTTGTCAGGACTTCTTTGCCTCGTTCCAATATGGCGATTTTCAGTTTCGGATTTTTTTCAGCACAATTTATGGCAGTAAAAAAACCTCCGGCTCCTCCGCCAACGATGATTATGTCGAAATTAGGGTTCATATTCTTTCAGGGAAATCGGTAATGATTCCATCAACATTATACATTTTTATTCTCTCAATATCATCAATTTCATTGACTGTCCAGGTATAAACTTTAAGACCTGATTTTTGTGCCTGCTGTACGTTTTCTTCTGTCAGAAGGCTGAAATGGGGATGTATTGCTTTTGCAGAAAAAGCGGATGCCCATTCTAAGGCTTGTGCCACGCTTGCCTGAGATAGTACACCTAAATGTACTTTAGGATTGATGGTGTACATCATTTCAAGTTCTTCTCTTTGAAAGCTGGAAACAATAAAGTTTTCGTAGCTGTAGTCTTTTTCAAGAATATACTTTTCAATAAGATGCGATACAGATTTTGCTGTATGCTGGCCTTTTAGCTCAATATTGATAAGGCAGTTTTTGCCAGCCAATTCTATCACTTCTTCTAACGTAGGGATTTCAATATGTTCGTTGATACGCAATGCTTTTATTTCAGAAAGTGTCAACTCAGAAATAGCACCAGTGCCATTAGTAGTCCTGTCTGCCGTAAAATCATGGATAACGACCAGCTCGCCCGTCTTGCAGATATGGACATCCAATTCGATTCCGTCAGCATGCAGATCTAATGCTTTTTGGAATGAAGGAAGCGTATTTTCAGGTTCGTGGCCTTTGGCACCGCGATGTCCTATATTGAGTATTTTTTTCAAGACTGACTTTTAATTGGTAAAAGTAAAGTTTTTGGCTCTGCCTGACAAAAGTTTAGGCTATTATAGGGAATTTTACGCTAATCTATATTCCATGCTTTGCAGCTCTGCGCCTTTGGGTGAAAATAATTGCTCGCAAAGGCGGAGCCGCAAAGTTCATAAAGGAAATTTCGTGTTTTGTGCTGATTGATAATGATTTTTTGACAATCTAAATTATCTGTAGCTTAAAAAAGAAATGCCCTGCGTGATACAGGGCATTTTATTATTTTTTCAGCAGTGCATTGGTTCTGCGAATGGCTTCGGCATCTTTATAATCCAGCCAGGCTTGTCCTTTGCGTTTTCGCATCCAGTTGTCATAATAACGGATGACTGCAACGTTCGCCAAACCTTTGAGCAGGTTGCTTGGCCTTCCGGCTAAGGAACGCAAACTTAATGAAAAACCAGGTGTTAGGTATTTCATATAATGCCACCAACCTTCAGGCATATAAAGCATTTCGCCATGTTGCAGATTGGTTATGTAAGGCTTTACCATTTTGAGTGCCGGGAATTTTTCAAAATCGGGATTGTCGAAATCTATATCTTCATTGCAAATCCAGGAATAGGGAAGACGGTACATGTATTTCGTTTCTTTTGGATCAACGAGAACACATTGTTTTTTTCCTTCAAAATGGATATGGAAAATATTAGGGAAGTCAATATCATAATGCATAAAAACTTTGGCATCTTGTCCGCCAAAGAAAACCAATGGCAGGCTTTTTATCAATCGAAGTCCTAATTGAGGCCATCTCATGTCAGATTTCATTGAAGGCACATCTTTCATCAGGTTGTACAGAAAAATACGCAGGTCAGTCGGGCCTTTTTCAAGAATGTCGATATATTCCGACATCGTCATTTTGAAATCCGGCTCGTTTACTTTTTTTGTATAATCCGTTTTCCTGCTGTCATAAAGAGGGACTGTCTTATCGCCGGCTACTTCTCTCAGAAATTTGAAATTCCACTTGGAAAAAGCAGGCCAGTCTTCAATCTGATTGGTAATTACTACTGGTTTTTGAGGCTTATAATAGTTTTCGATAAACTCTTTCTTTGTAAGTCTTTCAACCCTTTCTATTTCTATATATTCAAAGGCCATGTTTAAAAATGCTAAGTTGTTTCTAAGGAACTACTAAATTAGCATTTTTAAACATTCTAAATAATAATTATCGTTTTTTTATTTAACCAAAATATAATATTGCCAAGGCTTGAAGCTGAACTTCTGGTCTTTTGCCAATGTTATTTTTTCGCCAGTCATATAATTGGTAAATGTACCTTCGATTGGAGCTGTGAATTGCTGATCTTTTTTGGAAAGGTTTCCGATAAATAAAACTTTTTGATTTTCTTTTTCTCTTTCAAAAGCAAGTACATTGGTATCGTTTGAAGTTGCCAAACGTTTGAAAGAAGCCGCGTTTTTCCCACCATTCAGAGCAATATTGTTGTTTTTCAATTCGCCTAGTTTTTCATAAATAGGGAACATTTTTGCCTTAGCTTTCGGAATTGAATCTTTTTCGAAGAATTTCAATCGGTGTTTAAGGTCATATTCTTGACCTGTATAAATAAGTGGCATTCCTGGCATTAAGTAGGTAAGTGCTGTAAAAGCTTCTACACCATCGCCCATTCTTTCATATTCGGTTCCGTTCCATGAATTTTCATCATGATTTGACGTAAAGTTCATGAAAATATCATTCTTCTCGTATTCTTTCGCGATTTTATCAAATACGTTGTCCAGGTCTTTAACTGTTTTTGTTCCTTTGTTAATGGCGTTCATTACGTGGTGTGCTTCCCAGCCATATCCCATATCAAAAAGTCCGTCTTTTAAAAGATAATTTTTGTTTGATTCCATCAACATAAAAATCGGTTTGGCTTTTCGTAGCTCAGGAATTGCTTTTTGCCAGAATTCGGCAGGAACATTATCGGCAACATCACAACGGAAACCGTCTATGTTTTCTTCTTTTATCCAGTATAACATTTCGTTTTCCATGGCTTTGTGAAGTTCCTTATTGGCGTAATCCAAATGAGCAACATCAGTCCATCCCCATGATTTTCCTGTTTCCGGATTAAGCGGATCAGTTACTTCCCCTTTTGCATTTTTTTGGTAGTATTCCGGATGTTCCGTAATCCATTTATGATCCCATCCGGTGTGGTTGGCTACCCAATCAAGGATAACATACATACCGTTTTCATGGGCTGTTTTTACAAGATTTCTGAAATCTTCTTTGGTCCCGTAATCTGGATTGATCGCTGTATAGTCTGATATAGCATAAGCACTTCCTAAATATTTGGCCTTTTCTTTTGGGTCTTTAATGTCTTCTACGGAAAGTTCTCCGGTAGCTTTCCTGTTTTTCATCGAAATAGGATAGATAGGCATCAGCCAGATGATTTTTACACCCAATTTTTTCAATTCAGGAATATCTTTCGTAAAAGCATTAAAAGTTCCTTCAGGTGAATATTGACGAATATTGGCTTCATAAATAACCGCATTTTCTGCTGTTGCATCCGTTATTGGGGCAAGAGTTTCTGTTTTTGCAGTTGTTGTATTGTCTGTTTTTTTATCGTCTTTGCAGCTGATAAAGGCTGTTAGCGTTAGTGCCAGTAAGATTGTTTTTTTCATAGACATTGTTTTTTGTTCTCGCAAAGTCGCAGAGACGCAAAGATTATAAGTCGTTTACTATTCTTTTAATTCCGTTTTTAATTAAGGGCTCGTTAAAGTTGATTAGCAATCCCAATTTTAATCCTGTTATCTTTAGATAGGTCAGTACTTGTTTTAAATGTACCTGCGCAATCTCTGTAACAGATTTTATTTCTATGAGGACTAAATTTTCTACAATTATATCTGCTCTGAAACCGATGTTCATCGTTATATCATTCCAGATTACGGGTAGCGATTTTTGTCTTTCAACTCTCAATCCCATTTCAGTAAGTTCATAGACTAAAATTGTTTCATAGACACTTTCTAGAAGTCCAGGTCCTAACTTTGTATGGATTTCGAAACATAAATTAACTATGATTCGAGATAATTCGTTTTCTTTCATTTTGGCGGATATTAATTATTTTATGGCGTTTAATTTTTTATGCAAGAGACTTGAGTTACAAGGAATCTTATGCAATTTATGAAATTTTGTTCTTCTGCATTTTGATAAGATTCTCACTGTTTCTTACAATAGGCGCTTAGTGGCAAAGAGAGAAAAAACTTTGCGTCTCTGCGTCTTTGTGAGATTATTTTAATTCTAAGATCAACACTGATTTACTATCGATAGTCACATCTTCTTTTATGTTAATCGATTTTCCTGTCAGTACATCTTTTCCTGATGTAAAATTTTTGATGTTTTCCTGAAAACGGCCCGTTTTGAATGTTTTTGCCTGAGCAGCATTGTTGATGATTACCATTACGGTTTCATTGTCGTCATATCTGAAATAAACATATACGTTGTCTTCCGGGATATAATGTGTCATCTTACCAGAATGGATAACAGATTTTCCTTTTCTCCATTGGAATAATTTTGAAGAAAAATCGAAAAACTTGGCTTGCTCTTCTGTTCTTCCTGCTTTGGTAAAGGCATTGTTTTTGTCGCCTGCCCATCCTCCTGGAAAATCCTGACGGATATCGGCATCACCTTTTGCCTTGTCACCTGCCATTCCAATTTCTGATCCGTAATAGATTTGCGGAATTCCACGCACGGTAGCAATTATTGTCATTGCCATCTGGTATTTCTTAAAATCGTTTTTGTAGATATGGTTAAACCTTCCGGTATCGTGATTTTCTACAAAAGTCAGAAGATTGTTTACGTTAGGATATAAGAAATCATTTGCAAAATTATCGTAAACCTTAATCATTCCATCATTCCATGTGGCTTTGTCTTCGTTGAACACATTCCCGAAAGCATCATGTAATGTAAAATCCATAACGCTTGGCAGGTAGGAGTTATAGCTCTGTATCGCACTGATTGGGCTGTCTTTTTGCCAATACGACATTTGTGCCTGGTCGTGCATCCAGACTTCGCCTACAATATTGAAATAAGGATATTCGTCAGTAATGGCTTTGGTCCATTTTGCAATCCCAATTTTGTCATTATAAGAATAGGTGTCGACTCTGAATCCATCCAAATCGGCATATTCAATCCACCAGATAGCATTTTGTATAAGGTAATTCAGTACTAAAGGATTGGATTGGTTCAAATCGGGCATGGAAGGAACAAACCAGCCGTCCATACAATTTTTGGTATCAATAGCAGAAGCATTGGTATCAAATTGCGTTGTCATTCTATAATTAGATTGTGAAAATCCTGGGAATTGGTGAATCCAATCATACGTAGGAAGGTCTTTATACATCCAGTGTTCTGCGCCCCAATGGTTGGTAACATAATCCTTGATGAGTTTCATGTTACGCTTTTTCAATTCCGCAGAAAGGCGTACATATTCTTCATTGGTTCCATAACGGGGATCAATCTTGTAAACATCAGATTGTCCGTAGGTATGGTACGAATGAACTTTATCATTATCTTCACAAAGCGGCGTACTCCAAAGTGCTGTTACGCCTAATTCTTCTAAATAGTCGAGGTGTTTTATGATTCCTTCAATATCTCCGCCATGACGTCCACCAGGAAGGCTTCGGTCTGCTTTTTCATTCAGCGATTTGTCGGTATCGTTGTCTGGATTTCCATTAGCGAAACGATCCGGCATGATGAGATACATTAAATCAGATGAATCGAAGCTTTTTCGTTCAGCTGAATTTTTACGTCTTGCTTTCAGTGAATATTTTTTTGTAAAGGCTACCTTGTTTTTGTTTTTGAATGAAAAGACAAAATCAGAAGCAGGAATATTTTTTGTGTCGATTGTAATGAAAATGTAGTTAGGGTTTTCAGTTTTTACCACGTTTTTGATAACCACATTGTTGGAAACGGAGGTTTCATACTGTGCTATATTTTTCCCGTAAAACATAATCTGAAGTTCAGGGTTATGCATTCCGGCGTACCAGAAAGGAGGCTCGATCTTATCGATTTGGGCGAAAGCAGAAATAGATAAAAGCAGCACTAACAGGTTTATTTTTTTTGTAAAATTCATTGTTTTGTTTTTAAAAACCCTTTCGGAGTTAAAAACTCCGAAAGGGAAGGGTGGTGGTATTTATACGGTTACCAGAGTATTTGGCTCTACAAGTACTGCTTTTCCGTTGACATAAACGGTCAGTTCCTGAGTTCCTTCTAAGGTAAATTTAGTTTCGTTTGCATTTACGAAAACTTGCAATATTTGGTTTCTGAAATTGATTTTGAATGAATAGCCTTGCCACTGCTCCGGAATTTTTGGTTCAAAATGTAAGCTGTCATTTTTGACACGCAAGCCTCCAAAACCTTCAACGATGCTCATCCAGGTTCCGGCCATACTTGTAATATGGCAGCCTTCTTCCACTTCTTTGTTATAATCGTCAAGATCCAAACGCGAAGTTCTTAAGTAGAAAGTATACGCTTGTTCCATACGACCTAGAGTTGCAGCCTGGATAGAGTGCACACATGGAGAAAGCGAAGATTCATGTACCGTAAAAGGCTCATAAAAATCGAAATGTCTTTCCAATTGCTCTTTTGAGAAATGGTCTTCAAAAAAGTAAAATCCTTGTAATACGTCGGCTTGTTTGATGTATGGAGAACGTAGGATTCTGTCCCATGACCATTTTTGGTTGATTGGTCTCTGGCTTTTATCCAAATCGTGGACTTTAACCAGTTCTTTGTCTAAAAATCCGTCTTGTTGCAAATAAACATCGTGCTCTTCAGAATAAGGAAGATACATTTTATCTGCTACTTTTTTCCAATTGGTTATTTCTGCTGCTTCCAGTTTTGTTTTTGAAATGATTCTGGAATAATCAGCAGCATATTCTTTCTCTACTTTTTCAATTTGCTCAACGGCATAGTCGATACACCATTTTGCCAGATAATTGGTATAGAAATTATTGTTTACGTTGTTTTCGTATTCGTTCGGGCCGGTAACGCCTAAGATTACAAATTGGTTTTTAAGCGTAGACAATGTTGCTCTCTGATGCCAAAAACGGGCAATAGCAATTAATACTTCCAGACCTTTTTCAGGAATATAGCTGTAATCGCCAGTAAATCGATGATAGTTGTAGATGGCAAAAGCAATGGCTCCGTTTCTGTGAATTTCTTCAAAGGTAATTTCCCATTCATTGTGACATTCTTCTCCGTTCATTGTTACCATCGGGAAAAGAGCGGCGCCGTTTGTAAAGCCTAATTTTTCACCATTTTCGATTGCCTTATCCAATTGGTTGTATCGGTAGGTCAGCAAATTTCGGGCAACCTGCTGGTCTTTTGTCGCCATGTAAAACGGAATGCAATACGCTTCGGTATCCCAGTAGGTAGAACCACCATATTTTTCTCCTGTAAAACCTTTTGGGCCAATGTTCAGTCGAGAATCTTTACCCAAATAAGTTTGGTTCAGTTGGAAAATATTAAAACGGATTCCCTGTTGTGCCTTAACGTCACCATCGATAGTAATATCCGACATTTCCCAAATTTTTGACCAGGCTTCAATCTGTTCTTGCAATAAGGTTTCATAGCCTTTTGCTTTTGCCTTTACAATGATGTTTTGGGCTGCGGAGATTAATTGCGAGTTCTCATGGTTTAGCGACACGGTATAGCCACCAAATTTCTGGATGGATGATTTTTCTCCTTGTGCAGCTTCTGTTTCATAAGCAAAAAGAATTTTTTCTGAAGTAGCTTCAACGGTAACAGGAGCGATATTCAGGTTTTTGCCATTTAAAAAGATGTTGTTTGACATATAAGTTGCCACGTTAAAATGGGTCTTAAATGTTCTGGCAACAACAAAGGCTTCATTACCGGAATGTTTTGTTTCCAGCGGTTCCCAGAATTTTTCTTCCCAGTTGGCGTCTTCATTTTTTACTCCAGCATCAATATAAGGCTTGTAAACGATTTTTGCGTCTTTGTTTAAAGGCGTAATCTCATAATTAATAACACCTAATTCATCTGAATCCAGCGAAAGAAAACGACGAACATCAACTTTTATCTGAGTTCCGTTTTTTAGGGTAGCTTCAAAAGAACGGTGGTACCATCCTTCTTTCATGTTTAATTCGCGCTCGAAGTTTTTTACTTCTGAGCACGTATTCAAATCGAGATTTTCTCCATTAATTTCAACATTGATCCCGATCCAATTGGGTGCGTTCAGTACTTTGGCAAAATATTCCGGATAACCATTTTTCCACCAGCCCACTTTTGTTTTGTCCGGATAGTAGATTCCGGCAATATAGCTTCCCTGGAAAGTTTCTCCGGAATAGCTTTCTTCGAAATTGGCACGTTGTCCCATGGCACCGTTTCCAATACTGAATAAACTTTCGGAAGATTTTATTCTTTCTGCATCAAATCCTTCTTCTATGATTGACCAATTATTTGGTACTATATAATCTTGGTTCATTTTATCTGTTCACTAAAGTTTCTATGAAATTTGTTTCTATATGGGTAAAGTCAGGGAAAATATAATCGGCTTCATGCAGAATTTTTGCTTCTCCAATTCCTATACTTGTCATGTTGGCACTATTTGCGGCTTGTATGCCGGCTACAGAGTCTTCAAAAACAATAGCGTTTTCAGGAGCAGTGTTTAATAATTCTGCTGCTCTTAGGAAAACTTCAGGATCGGGTTTGGCATTTGAAACATCATTGCCGTCGACTATAGCATCAAAATAGTGGATGATGCCTGTTTTTTCCAAGATTGGCCTCGCATTTTTGCTGGCAGAACCCAAAGCAATCAGTTGTTTTTTTTCTTTTAGGTAACGTAGGACAGGCAGAATTCCTGCAAGCAGTTCGCTTTCGTCCATGTCAACTAAATAGGAGAGGTAGTCCTCATTTTTTTGTGTAAGCCATTTGTCTTTATCTTCCTGGCCGGCTTCTATTTTTCCTAATTGAAGGATTAGCTCTAACGAACGTACACGGCTTACGCCTTTTAATTCTTCGTTGTGTTCCGGAGTAAATTCTATGCCCAGCTGGTTGGCTATTTTTTGCCATGCCAGATAATGGTATTTAGCGGTATCGACGATTACTCCGTCTAAATCGAATATAAATGCTTTTGTTTTCAAAGTTTTATTGTTTTACGGTGTCGTCCTGATCTTTAACTCGCATCACAAAAAGGGAAGCGATAAGGAAAGCAACTCCGCTGGTTACAATGGCATAGATAGGGTTACCGCCATAGATGTATTTAACGATAGGTCCGCCAATGATGGCGTTGATGATTTGGGGAACTACAATGAAGAAGTTAAAAATTCCCATATAGACTCCCATTTTTTTAGCAGGAATAGAACCTGAAAGGATGGCATAAGGCATGGCAAGGATACTCGCCCAAGCAATACCAACACCAATCATCGAAACAATTAACCAATTAGGACTTGGAGCAAAATAGACTGAGATCAGCCCGATTCCTCCTACGATTAATGAAAAAGCATGTGTAGATTTTCGACCTATTTTTTTAGCAATTGCCGGTAAAAAGAAAGCAAAGACAGCTGAAACGGCATTATAGACTCCAAAGATGATTCCAACCCAGTCGCCAGCTTCCTGATAGGTTTTGCTGTGTGTGTCTTCTAGCGGAAGTCCATAGATGTGGTGTGCTATGGCAGGAGTTGTAAAAACCCACATTCCGAATAAGGCAAACCAGGAAAAGAATTGTACCCAACCCAGCTGTCTCATGGTCTGAGGCATGTTTTCGAAGTCCTTGAAAATATTCATTAGGCTTGCTTTTTCTTCTTCCTCATGGACAATTCCTTCTGCTTTATCGAATGCTTCCAGTTCTTCCGGCGAATATTCTTTAGTAGTAGAAATGGTCCATAATACGGCTCCTACCAAAACGGCGGCGCCAATAATAAAGGATAAGATCAAGTGGTAAGGAACCTCGCCAGGTGCGGCTTCGCTAGAAACGCCAAACCAATTACTTAAAGCATAAGGAAGCCAGGAACCTATTACAGCACCAAATCCTATGAGAGCAGTTTGTACGCTAAAACCCAAGGTTCTCTGATCGGCAGGAAGCAAGTCGGCTACTAAAGCTCTAAAAGGTTCCATCGCAATATTAAACGAGGCGTCCATAATCATGAGCATTCCGGCACCTACCCAAAGAGCAGGCATAAAAGCAGTCAGCATCGCAGATTGCGGCATGAATATTAATCCCAGTGCCGCTAAAATTGATCCGATTAAAAAGTAAGGTTTTCTTCTGCCAAAACGTGTCCAGGTTCTGTCGCTGTAGTGGCCTATAATTGGCTGGACAATCAATCCCATTAATGGGGCAACAATCCAAAACCATGACAGACTGTGTACGTCGGCTCCGAAGATTTGCAGAATTCTACTGGCATTTGCATTTTGCAAGGCAAATCCCATTTGTATTCCCAGATAGCCAAAACTCATGTTCCAGATATCGAGAAAACTTAATTTACGCTTTTTCATTATCGTAATTTGTTGATTGATATACGATAAGCGTTAGCAGCTTATCAAGACTTAATCTTTCGTTCGAAGTAAAAATATAAGCATTGATAATTGTTACAAATATATAATTTTTTTATACCCGAAATTAAAATTTGAATATTTAACACTCGGTAAAAATGGGAAAATCCATTTTTATATATTTGATTTTCAAGGTTTTGAATTGAACTACAACGTTGGCGTAGATTCTCGAACCACGAGGTGAGTTTCTATAACTTCTGTTTTGTAATGTTCGTCTTCTTCCTGTTCTGATTCTAATCTTTCAATAAGCATTTTGGCTGCTTTTCCGCCCATTTTTATTCCGTTCTGGCTTACCGTGGTGATGCTTGGCGAAGAATATTTAGAAATTATACCATCCGTAAATCCGATGACCGATATATCTTCCGGAACTTTAAGGTTTATTTTCTTAGCCGCTTTAATTGCAGTTACGGCAAATAATTCGTTTACAGCAAACACAGCATCTATTTCATTAGTATTGACCAGTTCTTCAATCTGATGTTCGCAGATGTCGATGTCTTCGATTTTTAGTATCAGTTTAGGATCTACGGCAATATTGTTTGTTTTCAGTGCCTTGATGTATCCGTCTGTGCGTAGTTTTCCAACGCTGACATAATCAACGGTAGTAATCAGTGCAATTTTTTTGAATCCTTTATCGATTAAATCCTGAACCGCTTCATAGGCAGCCAGGTTATCGTCAATAATAACCTTGTCACATAAAATATCATTTGTCACGCGGTCAAACATAACGACAGGCATTCCCTGATTAATAACTTCAGTAATATGGTGGAAGTCTTTTTTATGTTGGGTTTCTTTAGAAAGCGACATGATAAATCCATCAATACTTCCGTTGGCAAGCATTTCCATGTTGATGACTTCCTTATCAAAAGATTCGTCAGATAACGTTACGATAACATTGTAGCCATGTTCGTTGGCTACATGCTCAATTCCGCTAATAACTGTTGCAAAAAAGTGGTGTACGATTTCAGGAATGATAACACCAATTGTTTTTGTTTTTTTGTTTTTTAAACTTAAGGCAATCAGGTTGGGTCTGTAGTTATATAATTTGGCAAAAGCCTGCACTTTTTGGCGCGTATCTTCACTAATTTCAGGACTGTCTCTTAGTGATTTTGAAACGGTTGAAATCGATACGTCTAATTCTTTGGCAATTTGTTTTAGCGTGACTTTTTTTCGCATAGTATTTAATGTCAGGTAAATATTTCTGAATAAAGATAAATTTAATTTTTATTAATAGCGATTTTCGGGTAAAAAATCTGCGTATTTACTAAAGTTTTCAACACGCAAACGTTTTCGGTTGGTGCTTTTACGAAAACGATTTTTTTCTCTAAAATATTTACATAGATTTAACATTCGAAGTAAAAATATAAGGTAAACAAACTCATTTTTAACCTAAACAAAATGTATGAAAACAATTTACAAAAAGTTGTTGCTTTTATTACTGATGCTTCCGTTTAGTGTGCTGGCACAGAACACGTTAAATGGAAATGTCAGAGATGAGGTTTCAGGATTGCCCTTACCGGGAGTCAGTGTGACTGTTCAAGGCACCACAAATGGATCCTCAACCGATTTTGATGGAAATTTCTCACTTTCCGGAGTAAAATCGGGAGATGTAATTTCCTTCACTTTTTTGGGCTATAAACCGACCACTATCACCTATTCTTCACAAAATACTATAAGTGTTATTTTACAAGAAGATGCTTCGCAATTGGATGAGGTTGTAGTAGTAGGATATGGATCTGTAAAAAAGAAGGATGCTACAGGAGCTGTAGAGGTAATTTCTTCAAAAGATTTTAACCGAGGCATGAATGCGACCGCAGAAAACCTATTAAATGGTAGAGTAGCAGGTTTGAACATTACAACTAGTGGAGCACCAGGATCAGGATCTACAATCAGGATTCGTGGAGGATCTTCCTTGAATGCAAAAAATGATCCGTTAATCGTAATCGACGGTCTTCCTTTAGATAATGAAGCAAGTGGAGGTTCTACAAGCGTGTTAGCTTCTATAAACCCAAATGATATTGAATCTTTCTCTATCTTGAAAGATGCTTCTGCTACGGCAATCTACGGTTCCAGAGCTTCTAATGGTGTCATCATCATTACTACTAAAAAAGGAAGTCAGGGAGATATGCAGGTTAGTTTCAATTCTGTAACTACCGTAAATACCCTGGCTAAAAAAGTAGATGTATTGTCTGCTGACCAATTCAGAGCATTAGTAAATCAGGTAGGATCGCCAACACAAATAGGTTTGCTTGGTAACGCAAAAACAGATTGGCAAGATCAAATTTTCCAGACAAGCATGTCGGTTGATAATAACCTTTCTATGAGAGGAAACTTATTTGGAGTAATGCCAGCCAGATTATCGATTGGTTATACTCAAATTCCTGGACTTTTAAAGACGGGAGAATTCAAAAGAACAACAACTTCTTTGGCATTAAACCCATCATTCTTTGATGACCATTTGAAAATTAACTTGAATGCTAATATTTCTTGGCAAGATAACCGTTTTGCAGAAGAAGGAGCTATAGGTAATGCTTTGAGCTTTGACCCAACTCAGTCTGTTTATGATCCGGCTTCTTATTTTGGAGGTTATTTCGAATGGCTTGAGCCAGACGGAGACAGGGTTGTTACCGGAGCACAACAAAACCCGGTATCACTATTGAACCAAAGAAGAAATGTTACAGACAACCGTAAAATGTATGGTAATTTCCAGGTTGACTATAAGCTGCATTTCTTTGAAGACATCAGAGCCGTAGTAAATGTTGGTTTTGATAAGCAGGACGGTAACGGAACTAATACATTAGCTCCTTTTAGCCCAGCTGGTTTCCAAACAGGAAGTTACAGTGGAGGTACTTATCATAATTATGGAGCTTTTAGCTATTTTAATGAGAATAAGGAAAACAAATTATTAGATGCATACCTTGTATATTCTAAGGAAATTGGAAAATTCAATTTGGATGTTACAGGAGGTTATTCGTACCAGAATTTCAAATGGGTAGGTTTCTCTACAGGAAACGTTTACGACCCGAATGCGCAACCGGACGTATTTACAAGACCTACTGTAAACTTGCAGTCTTACTTCGGAAGAATGAATTTAGGATATAATGACAAGTATTTACTTACCTTAAACTACAGAAGAGACGGTACTTCTCGATTCTCTAAAGAAAACAGATGGGGTAACTTCCCGGGAGCTGCTTTCGCATGGAAAATATCACAAGAAAGCTTTATGAAAAACCTAAGCTTTGTTTCTGACCTTAAATTAAGATTAGGATGGGGTATTACAGGACAGCAGGATATTAATGACGGTTTTGCTTATATCGAAAGATATACTACAGGAACAACTCAGGCACAATACCAATTTGGAAATGTTTTCGTTCCAGTAGGAAGACCAGAAGGTTATAACAAAGGACTGAAATGGGAAGAAACAGAAACCAGAAACATTGGTATCGATTATGGCTTTTTTAATAACAGTTTGAGAGGATCTTTGGATTTATATGAGAAAAAATCATCTGATTTGTTAGCAATTGTTCCTTTTCCTGATGGAGCAAACTTGTCTAACCAGGGATTCAGAAACTTTGGAAACTTTACGTCTAAAGGTGTTGAATTCAGCGTAAGCTATGATATCTTTCGCGGAGAAGGATTTAATTGGACTACAACATTTAATGCGACCTTTAATAAGCAGGAAATTACAGATATTCCATCTGACAACCCTGTAGGTGACATTGACGGTGGTGGTGGAAACAAAATCCAGATCAACTCTGTTGGATACAGCCCGAATGCATTTTATGTATACGAACAGGTGTATGATGCAAACGGAAAACCAGTTGAAGGCGTGTATGTTGACAGAAACCAAGACGGGATTATTTCGACAGCTGATCAATACAGATACAAAAAGCCAAATGCAGATTATACATTTGGTATGATGAACAATATGACTTACAAGCAATTTGATCTTTCATTTGCCTGGAGAGCCAGCTTAGGAAACTATATGTATAATAACGTTGCTTCTAACAAAGGAGTATTACAGGCTGGTATCCGTTACAATGACGTAATCAGTAACATCAATTCAGATTATTTGAATTCAGGTTTCCAATTTGAAGGAAACAACAGACTTTTCTCTGATTATTATATTCAAAATGCATCATGGTTCAAATTGGATAACATCACCTTAGGATACACAATCCAAAATCCTTTTGCTACTAAGAAATCCAAATTTAGAGTTTATGGAGCCGTTCAGAACGTATTTACAATCACGGACTATGACGGAATAGATCCTGAAATTTATGGTGGTATTGATAAGACTATCTATCCAAGACCAAGAATGTTCATGCTAGGATTTAATATAGATTTTTAAAAAAAATATGAAAATGAAAAAAATGTTAGACATACTAGGGAAGAAAGCGCTGCTGTTGCTTATTATTATGGCAATAGGCGTTTCTTGTACGGACGATTTAGATGTAATGCCACAGGATGATGATGACTTTACAGCTGAAAAATTCTACGAAAATCCTCAAGCTTATAGAATGTTCCTGGCTAAGCTGTACCTTGGGTTGGCAAAAGCAGGAAATGGAGAAGGAGATGGTGGTGAAGATTTGCAAGGAATCAGAAATGACTTCAGTCCATATTTGAGAGCCTTCTATACATTGCAGCAGTTACCAACAGATGAGTCGGTAATAGCCTGGCAAGATGGTAACTTACCATCAATGAATACACACACATGGACAAGCAATAATGAGTTCATCTATGTAATGTATTCCAGAACTTTTTACCAGATAAGTTTGGCGAATGAGTTCTTAAGACAATCTACTCCTGACAAAGTAGGGAGCAGAAATGTTGATCCGGCTATTTCGAGCGATATGAAGTCCTACAGAGCAGAAGCCAGATTTTTGAGAGCATTGTCATTGTATCATGCTATGGATTTGTTCGGACGTGTGCCAATTGTTACAGAAAATGATCCTGTTGGATTCTTTTTTCCACAACAGAGAGAGAAAATCGATGTTTTCAACTACATAAAAGATGAATTGATAGCTATCGACGCCGACTTGAAAGAATCAAGAACAAATGAGTACGGAAGAGTAGACAAGATTGCAGCAAAAATGCTATTGGCAAAACTGTATTTAAATGCAGAGGTATACATCAATCAGCCAAAATATGCTGAAGCTGCCGCTGCTTTAGATGCTGTTGTAAACTCAACGTATCAAATTGCAAACGTTCCTTACAAATATTTGTTTATGGCTGATAACGATGTGAATGGTGCTCAGAATGAGTTCATCTTCCCAGTGCGTTTTGATGGTCAGTATACTACCAGTGGAGGAACAAATTATTTAGTACACGCTTCTATCTTAAGTTCAATGAACGCGAGCGATTTTGGAGTTGACGGTGGTTGGAAAGGATTAAGAACCAGAAGAGAATTTGTAAACAAGTTTGCAGATGTAACAGGAGCTTCTGACAACAGGGCAATGTTCCATACAACCGGACAAACTTTAGATATTGCCAGTATTGCTGACGAAACACAAGGATATGGAATAACTAAATGGACTAACAAAAAATCGGATGGATCTAACGGTTCAAATCCTTCAGGAGCTTTTGTTGATACAGATTTCCCATTATTCCGTTTGGCTGATGCTTATTTGATGTATGCTGAATTAGCTGTAAGAGGACAAGGTTCACTTTCGCAAGCGGTAATTTATGTAAATGCTTTAAGAACCAGAGCAAATGCAGGTACTATATCTCAAGGAGATCTTACCTTGGATTTTATCTTGGCTGAAAGATCCAGGGAATTATACTGGGAATGCCACAGACGTCAAGATTTGATCCGTTTTGGAAAATTCACCGGCGGTTCTTACTTATGGCAATGGAAAGGCAACTCTGTCAACGGAGCGCCAATTTCAGATCATTTGAAATTGTTCCCAATTCCGGATAGAGCAAAGGCTGCAAACCCAACTTTACAACAAAACACAGGTTATTAATTAAAGTAAAAAATCATATAGATATGAAAAATATAGCAAAATCATTAATTGCATTATTCGCAGTCTTGGCTGTTTCATGTAGCTCAGACGATGTTGAAGACAGACCGGTAATTAAAGCCATTGATGGGCCAGCTTTGATTGCGCCAGATGGAGGATCTTATGTATTGAATATTGAGAGTGCTAATAATTTGGCAGAACGATTCGTTTGGACTTCCGCTAATTTTGGGCAAAGTGTTGCAATAAACTATGAAGTACAGCTTGATGTTGCTGATGGAGTAGACGAGTTTGCAGAGCCACGTTCATTAGGTTCTGTAATTGGAGCAAATCAGCTGGCAGTTTCAGTTGTAACTTTAAATACGGCGGCTATTGCTTTGGGAGGTGTCCCATTAGAAGAAAAACAATATGTAGTTAGAGTTAAAGCTAGTGTAAATGGCACTTTTGAGCCAACTTATAGCAACCCTGTTACGATTACAATAACTCCATATCAGGCTTTTGTTCCTTTACAAAATTTATATCTTGTTGGAGATGCTACAGAATATGGATATAACAATAATGCAGGAAATTCACCTTTGTTTAGAGACCCTGGAAATCAATATAAATTTTATTACACGGGTTATTTTACAGGAGGAAACGGAATAAAAATTTTGTCGGCTCTTGGAAGCTGGCACCCACAATATGGTTCAGCAGGAGCTGGAATCTTAGCAGTAAGCGGTGCTGATGGAAGCAATGAGCCAGGTCCTATATCTGTTCCATCTTCAGGATATTATGAGCTAACAATCGATATTCAAGAAATGACATATTCATTACTGCCATTTACCTATGACCCTGCTACTATGCCAGTTTTTGGAAGTGTAGGAATTATTGGTGCTGGTACGCCAGGTGGTTGGGATGCTGATACTGATATGACAAATAGTACTGCAAATCCTCATTTATGGAAATTAAATGAGATTGTTATTACTCAGAATGCACTAAAATTTAGAGCTAATCATAGCTGGGATACACCAGGAAACTGGGGTGGAGGAACACCTGTTTCAGGTCAGCTAAGCATTAATGGAGGAGACTTTATTGGTGTTGCTGCTGAAGGAACATACTCTGTTTGGTTTAATGATCTTGACAGACGTTATATTTTTATCCCGAGATAATTTGAACAATAAAAAAGCTACCGGAATTTTCAGGTAGCTTTTTTTAATAATACTATATGAAAAAAATTACACTATTATTTTTATTGATTGCTTCCTATGCATGGTCACAGCAGCAAACGGTAACTTATTCGGTTGCTCCTACGACTTTCGAAGAGAACCAATCCATTACCCTGACTTTTAACGGAAGCAGCATTAATGAAGCTACGTGGGGAGTTACGGGCAATGCTCTTTATATTTGGGCATGGTCTTTAGATCTGAATGACCAAAATAATGCCGATTGTCCTACAAATGGTGATTGGGGGAACTCTAATGAAGCCAACCGCCTGACGTATAATTCTGCTAATGATACCTATTCGATAACTTTTGTTCCAACTACTTTTTATGCGAGAACAGGAATCGGGAGAATAGGATTTTTGATTAAGGCAAAGAATGGAAACGGAGACAAGAAATCTCAGGATATTCTGCTCAGAGTTGGGACTTTTCAGGTAAACCTGACAGCACCTGCTCAAAACAGTAGTACAATGATTGCTTCCGGATCGAACTTTACTATAACGGCTAACAATACAGGTGGAAATGCAAGCTATGTTTTAAAATCTAACGGCTCGACCATCAATACGAATGCCAGTACTGCAAGCTATTCTTATATCCATACAGGAATTACCTCAAACCAAAATTATTCGCTTGAAGTGACTCAGGGAACAACTACAATTACTAAAAACTTTGCAGTCATTGTAAATCCGGGTAGTATTAGTGGAGCTTTACCAGCTGGAATGGGCGACGGTATCAATTATAATCCATCAGACCCAACAAAAGCAACATTGGTATTAAATGTGCCAAATAAGGATTTTGTATACGTTGCAGGAAGTTTCAATAATTGGCAGCCTACAGGAGCGTATGCAATGAAAAAAGATCCGGCTACAGGAAAATTTTGGATTGAATTATCAGGATTGACCTCAGGTACTGTTTATACTTACCAATATTGGGTAGGCGATCAGACTAACCTTCCTGCTAATTCGCCTGCTTTAGTTAAAACAGCAGATCCGTTCTCAACATTGGTTCTAAGCCCGTTTGATGATCCGGAAATTGCTTCATTGGGTGTTTATCCTAATTTGTCAGCTTATCCGGCAGGTCAGGAAAGAGAAGTATCAGTACTTCAAACCGGACCCAATGCATTTTACAATTATAACTGGAGTGCGGCGACAACTAACTTTGTAAAGCCAAGCAAAAAAGACCTGGTAATTTATGAAGTTCTCGTAAGAGATTTTGATGCTAACAGAACTTACCAGAATCTGATTGACCGTATAGATTATTTTAAAAATCTTAAAATAAATGCGATTCAGCTGATGCCGGTTATGGAATTTGAAGGTAATGAAAGCTGGGGCTATAATACCGTATATCATTTGGCTTTAGACAAAAGATACGGAACAGAGGCCAAACTGAAAGAATTTATCGATTTATGCCATCAGAATGGAATTGCTGTTATTTTTGACATAGCATTAAACCACGTTTATGGTCGCTCGCCATTAGAAAGAATGTGGATGATCGATACTGATAACGATGGCTGGGCAAATGGTGTTACTTCGGAAAACCCATACTGCAATCAAAATGCAATGCACTCTTATAGTGTAGGTAGAGATCTTAACCATTTCAACGAACCAAATAATCTTACCGGCTATTATGTGCAAAGAACAATACAACGTTGGATGAACGATTTTAAAATCGATGGTTTCCGTTGGGATTTAACCAAAGGTTTTACACAAAATTGCCCATACACAGGAAGTGGCTCTGCACAGGATGCATGTACCAATAATTATCAGGCAGATCGTGTGGCTAAGCTAAAATACTATGCCGATTTGCAATGGACAATTGATCCTAATTTCTATGTAATTTTTGAACATTTAGGAACAGGTGGTTCTTATAATGAAGAAGTAGAATGGGCAAATTACAGAAAAACAGGTGATGCTGACGGAATTTCTAAAGGAATCATGCAATGGAGAAAAATGACCGATCCTTATGCTAATTTCTTAAAGGGAAATAGCACCAATTTAACAGGAGTTGCTGATGCAACTGACCGATTTATTGGATATGCAGAAAGCCATGATGAAGAAAGAGTAATCTATAAGGCGCTTACCGAGTCAGGACAAACTAACGGTAATCTTCCAAAAGTATTGGCAAGAATGTCGGCAATGGGAGCCTTGCATTTATTAGTTCCTGGACCAAAAATGATTTATCATTTTGGAGATTTAGGTTACAACAGCTCTATCTTTACTTGTAGCAACGGAACCGTTAATACACCGTCAGATGCTATTTCCGGCGACTGTAAGTTAGATACAAAACCACAGCCGCAATGGACAAATAACTGGCTTGGAGATGTTGCTAGAAAAAAAATATATGATGATTGGGCAAAAATGATCGATTTTAAAAAACGTGAGAATGTTTTTGAAAACGGAACCCATGCCTGGAATTTTTCACAAACAGGAAGACCAAGACTGGACATCTGGACAAGCACATCGCAAACAGCAGATTTGAGTTATGTTTTTGTATTAACCAATGCTACTAACACGGCTTATAACGCTCCCGCAGGTTTCCCATATACAGGAACCTGGTATAATTTGATGGACGGTACGCCAATAACAGTTACAGATGCAAATATGATTATTCCTATTGAAGTTGACGGTTTCAGGATTTTTGGAAACAAGCAGGCATTGTTGGAGAGAAATGAGTTCAATACAACGGCTATAGCCTTGTATCCAAATCCGGCTAAAGGAATTTTCAATATTAGTAAGGATACAAAACAAGTCTCCGTTTATTCAATTACCGGCCAGTTGGTAAAAGAATTCAAAGGAGATTTTAGCAACGACTACCAATATTCAGTAGAAAATCTGAATCAGGGAATGTACATTGTAAAAGTGTTAGATTCTGAAGGACAGGAGTCTACGCTAAAACTGATGAAACAATAAAATTTTTGAGTTAGTTTTAAAATTAGATTTTAAAAAATGCCTTTTCGAGAAATTGAAAAGGCATTTTTGTTTGAAACAGGAAAATTCTTGTTAGGAAATGAAGTTTGATACCCGTATTTTTGTAGTATGAAAACGTCGTTTAAAAAAATAGGAGTTAAAGTCCTCAAAATAACAGGGATAACTATTGGAAGCATACTGCTGCTGATGTTTCTTTTGCCCCTGCTTTTTCCCGGGAGGATTGCAGAACAGGTAAAAGCATTTGCCAATAAAAAGCTGGATGGCGAATTGAGCTTTTCAGAATCGAAGCTGTCTTTCTTTAAGCACTTTCCTTCGTTGACAGTGACATTGAATGACTTTTCGCTGAAAGGTTCAGCTCCTTATAAAAATGATACGCTGGTAGCGGCAAAAGATGTATCGTTTGGTATCAACCTCAAAAACCTGATTTTTGACGGAAACATAAACATTGATGAAATATATGTTTCTAAAGGTCTGATTAATGTCGAAGTCAATGAAAAAGGACAGGCTAATTACAACGTTTATATTTCAGATAAAGAAGAAACTTCAAAAGATACTACAGGAACATCAATTCGTCTTGAAAGAATCGATATCAGAAATGTAGCGCTTAAATATCGCGATATTTCTGCAAAAGTAAATCTGGAAGCCAAAGGATTTAATTATTTAGGGAAAGGTAATCTCGACAAATCGATTTTTGATCTCTATACTGAAGCAAAAATAGAATCGTTGGATTTTGCATTTGATGGCGAAAAATACCTGGAAAACAAAAAAATTGATGCCGATCTTATTACCAAGATCAATACGAACTCGCTGTCGTTTGTTTTTCAGCAAAATGATTTGCGGATTAATAAGTTGCCGGTAAGTTTTATCGGAAAGATGAATTTCCTGAAAGACGGTTATGATATCGACATAAAAATTGAATCCAAAGACAGCAGGCTAAATGATCTTTTCACAGCATTACCACCTAAATATGTTACCTGGCTGGAAAAGACAAAAGTAAAAGGACAAACAGACCTCTTGCTTACCTTTAAAGGAAATTATAATGCTTCGCTTAATAGAAAACCAGACCTGGCATTTGGAATGAACATCAGAGAAGGGAATATTTCTTATAAAGATGCTCCATTCGAAACCTCGAATATTTCCTTGAAATTTTATACCAAATTACCTTCATTAGAAACAGAAGAACTGGAAGTAAAATTGGATACGTTGCATTTTAATGTTGGAAACGATTACCTGAGTGCGAAAATAAATTCAAAAGGGATAAAAAACATTGACCTGACTGCCAATATAAAATCCAAGTTGGATCTTGCCAAAGCAATTGGCGCAATGGGAATCGGCAATCTGGAACTGAAAGGTGTGCTTTTGGCCGACATCAATTCAAAAGGACAATACAATAGCGAGAAAAGACTTTTCCCGATTACAGATGGAACAATTAATCTCCAAAACGGTTTCCTGAAAACAGAATATTATCCAAATCCAATCACTGATATTAAGTTTGTAGCAGCTGTCAAAAACACAACAGGACAATATAAAGACCTTAAAATCAATGTGACTCCTGCTTCTTTCGTATTTGAGCAAAACCCGATTTATGTAAAAGCAATCTTGTCTGATTTTGACGATGTCAATTATGATGTAGAAGCAAAAGGAACGCTTGATATTGCAAAAATCTACAAAGTTTTCAGGCAAAAAGGAATTGACATTAGCGGTTATGCAAAAGCAGACCTGTCTTTGAAAGGGAAACAGAGCTACGCAACAACCGGACAATATAATAAACTAAACAACAAAGGCAGCTTGCTGTTACGCGATATAAAAGCAACATCAGAGCTGTTTCCAAAACCATTTTTTATTCAGGAAGGACTTTTTACTTTCCATCAGGACAAGCTGAATTTTGATAAATTCAGTGCCAATTATGGGAAATCTGATTTTGCGATGAAAGGCCGTCTTGAAAATGCTATCAATTTCTTTTTTGAGAAAAAAGCAATACTCAAAGGTCATTTTGAGGTAAACTCAGGATATATTGCGGCCGATGAATTTATGGCTCAGGAACCGATTGCTGAAAAAGGAAAAGAAATTGAGAAAAAATCTGTTCCGGATTCTAAAACTGCAGAAGCTACGGGAGTGATTCTCTTGCCGGAAAACCTAAAAGTATCCTTATTGGCGAATGTGAAAAAGCTGGAATACGACGGACTTGTTTTGGATAACGTTACCGGAAGTACTTCTTTAGACAGAGGAAAGTTACTTTTCCAAAAAATAGGTTTCGGAATTATTGGATGTCGAGTTGGGATTGATGGTTTTTACGACGACATCAATGCTAAAAAAGCAAATTTCGATATCCACTTCGTAGCTAAAAACTTCAATGTCAAAAAAGCGTATAACGAAATCGAAATGTTCCGGAAACTGGCTTCATCGGCTGAAAAGGCTGAAGGTATTATTTCTTTGGATTATAGCGTAAAAGGGCAGTTAAATGAAGAAATGAAACCGATTTATCCTACGTTGGTAGGAAAAGGAGTTGTTTCGCTGAGCAAAGTAAAAGTCAACGGATTGAAACTATTTAACCAGCTAAGCAGCAAGACTGATTTTGAGAGTATTGACAATCCTGATTTAAGTCAGGTAGACATCAAATCAACGATTAAAAATAATATTATAAAAATCGAACAGACCAAAATGAAGGTAGCTCTTTTCAGATTGCGACTGCAAGGAGAAACGAGTTTTGATGGAAGGCTAAACCTTAAAATACGCGTAGGCTTGCCGCCATTCGGATTAATCGGTATTCCTGTTGTAGTAGCCGGAACACAAGATAATCCTAAAATCAAGGTGTTCAGCAAGACGGGAGAGGCTATTGAAGAAACCAAGCCAGAAGGTCAATAAGATTTAAAATAATTATTGATTTACATCAAATAACTTTGTGCCTTAGCGTCTTTGCGAGAAAATAACTGCTCGCAAAGACGCTAAGGCGCAAAGCATTATAGCAAAAAATAAAACTATAAAAGAGTCTTTTTCAGTCCTTCGCCTATATTTCTCCAGAAGAAATTATAGAATGATTTTTCCTGGATTCTCTCGACTTCGACTTCTGCCTCCACGACTTTTTCGTTAGAATCATTTTTTACGAATAAGTTACCTACGGCAGAAAGCAGTTTGTTCTTTTTCTCCGGATTTTTTTTCTGATAGAGAGTGACTTTTATATCGTCATATTTAATGGCAAAATCTCCTTTGGATCTTGTGTCATTCCCAGTGAAGTTAAAATATACTTCGTTGAGTTTTCCTTCAACAGAGGCATTCATATAAGGTTTTGTAAAAGGCTTCAGCTTATCGGCAGGAAACTGAAATATGGTTCCTTTGATGTTGAATCCGTCTGATGCGTCCAACACATTAAAACGCCAGTTTACTTTCATTGGCGAAACATTCATAAACTTGCAATTGACAGTAATTTTTACATCGGGAAGTTTTTTATGTCCATAGCCGCTATTGATATCAGTTACAAACATGTTGAACTTATTAAAAGAAAGCAATCCGGCTCCTTTTTCAAAAGTTTTTTCTTCTTCATATTCCAAAGTAGATTCCCGAATGGCAAGCGTGTCCACATGAAGAGGGAATTTGATGTCGCGCAGAAGTTTATTATACAGAGGTTTTTTTGAAAGATCATCTGGCGGCATTTTCGGACGATAGATATTGGCAAAAACCTTTTCAAAAAAGATATTGGTACTGTTGAAATAAAAAACACTGTCTTTAAATCCCCAGTCCATATCGTTTATTTTTATTTCACTGGCATTGATGGTATAAATATCTTTTTCTTTAGGAATCCTCTTGACAAATTCATGGCGGTCATATTCCGGAATCATGCGGAAATCGGCTATTTTTAAATCAGATTTATCACTATGTATTTGTTTTGCCGTCAGATGGTAAAACTCGTTTGCACGATAATAAATACTATCACAGTCGATTTCGAAATTTTTATAGGTAAAAGGGATTTTTTCTTTTAATGTAGTATCATCCAGCAAAATGCCATCAAGTTGCATAGACAAATTGTGGACAATCAAAGATGCTTTATTATCAGTTGTGGAAATGATCTGAAGGCTGGAATTTAAAAGATAAATATCAGATACGGAGATGGTATTTTTAAACGGAGCAACCACTTTGTCCCGAATACTATTCGGATTGTTTAAAGCCCTGTCATTGTCTTTAAAAAGTATAATTTCAGGCTTGTTGATGATGATCTTGTCTGCAACAATCTTTTTGCCAAACAAAATTGACCAGGCACTGATTCCTTCTACTTTTATACTTTGTATGGTGGTGTAGATTCCGGCCTTGACGTCTGTTTTCTTTAAAGACGATTTCGGAACGATGGTAATTTCCTTAGCAGTGGCATTTCCGTCAAACAAGGCAACCTCGAGAGTTTTGTAGGTAATCTGGTAAGGCGAATTGTTATTTTCGTTGATAATAACAGGCAGCTGCTTTCGTATCCAATAGTTCAGGCCAATATTTAAAATCAAGGCCAGGACTAGAAGAATCCCAATTCCAATCAATGTCTTTTTCCACCAAACCATAGGGTTTTCTTTCTGTTCTGCACTTAAATATAAACATAAAAAAGCGGGTTCAGAAACCTCAAATGATTTATTATAAGAAAATTATGATTTGTCTAAACGACTCCCAACTATCCACTATCCACTAAAAACTATCCACTATAGGCTATACACTAATTGTACCATAAACTTCTTTTCAGAAAACTCATTCTTCGTTTTAAAAGACTGATCCTTATCTTGCTTATTGGTAAAAAGCAGATTATTTGCTTTTCCGGAACTAAAATGAACGGCAACAGATAACTGTTTTGAAATAGCATACTGCACTTCGGCCAAATATCCTATTTGGAAAGCCTCGGCTCTAAATGTTTGCGTTTCATCTAAGGATCGTGGCAGTCTTCCGGATGAGCCTAAAAATTGCGACTTATAGCTGCTTGTGCTAACAAACCCGCCAATGGAAGGCATAAACTTATTTATTCTATAATAAAATTGAATTGGTATTTGCAGCTGAAAATGCTTGCTTTCAATAGATTGGAATAATTTGGGTTCATTGTTTTGTGTAAAATAATAACCATTGAGTTCACTGTCTTTTTTGGAGGCGTTAAACGAAAACGGACTTGTCCAATAAAAGGCATCTATCCCGATTCCTACAGAAAAATTAGAATTGAATAATTCCTTTCGAGTCCAAATTCCCAAACCTAATCCGATAGGATTGGGAGCATCGACCTTTTTAAACAGGCTATTGCTCACCAAACCAAGATGCAATTTTCCGCCAAAAAACCAACTTTGTTTTTTGTCTTTTTCAATCCTTTTTTTATTGGTAATAAGAACAAGTGTATCCACAGCAATTTGGAACTTTTTTCCATTTTGTGACAGCTCTAATTTGTCTTTTTTATCATTTTCTGAAGTAAAGATAGCCTTGTCTATTTTAATCAGAGGCTTTTCAATAAAAATAGTATCATACACGATAACTTCTTCATAGACATAAATAGTATCTACCTTTTTTTCTTGCGAAAAAGCAAAAGTAGAAAAGACCAAAAAAAGGATTAAGATTTTATTCTGAAACATAAATAGTGTCTTTTTTTACGATTTGCCTTTTGATGATCACCACTTTCTGAGGCTCGTTCTTCACAGAATCTTTCTGTGAAATAGTAGCTGCTACTTCTGTAATATTTTGAGAACTGTTCTTTGAAAGCGCTGTTTTTTCTTGTGTAAAAGAGGGTTTATTGATGTCCTTTGATTCACTTGTATAATCTTCATTTTTTGCTGCATCTTCCGTGTTTACAACCAATTGGTTTTCAGGAGTATTGTCAGCCGATTCGGAATCCAATTTAGGATGACTTTTTTGCGGAATATCTTTTACATCAAAGTTGTAGGCATAAAAAGCAATTCCTAGTACACCTAAGAAACAAATGCCCATAGTTATAAATTTAGGCGCAGAATTTATTTTAGTCAGTCCAATAAATTGGCTTGGAATGGTTGCTTTATCTGAAGCAGATTCAAAGGTTTTCAATGGTTCTATTTCAAAATCTTGAAACTGTTTTTTGTAAAAATTAGCAAACATTTGATTTCCAAAACCTAAAAAAATCAAGAGCGCAATACGGCGTTTCTTTTTCTCATCAACCGGTTTTTCTTTTATTCTGTCCAATAGAAAAAGCTGAATTGCCTTTCGGGCTCTTGATAAATGCGATTTTGAAGTGCCTGCCGATATATGAAGTATCTTGCTGATTTCGCTATGTGAAAACTGATCAATAACATACATATTAAAAACGGACTTATGATGCTCTGGCAAGCGGTCTATGGCTTCTAATATATCGTCTCTTTCTAAATCGGCAGACAGAAGTATGCTTTTAGCATCTATTTCGATAGTACTCATAACGGTATTTGAATCAACAATTTCATAATCCTGATGCGTTGAAAAGTTTATTTTTTTTACCTCTTTTAAATGATGAATGGCCATGTTTATAACAATTCTGCTCAACCAGCCATGCAAAGCACTTTTATCTTTTAAAGTGTCTTCTTTTTGGATAGCCACAATAAAAGAATCCTGAACGATATCCTCGGCTGTAGCAACATCTTTTATATATCTGCGACAAATCCCCAAGAGTTTTGGGGATGTCTTTGTATAAATATCATTCCAGTTGATGCTATTCATAATTTAGTTTTGGACTACAAAAAGCGATAAGAATGTGCCTTCAGAATCTGGTATTTGTGCTGTCTCAACTCCGTTTATAGTCAGGTAGCTAATATAGCTGGTAACTCCTTCCTGAGTGGCTTTGTAGGTATTGTTATTTAGAATTTTAAAATCCATAATTCCGCCAAATTGTGATTGTCCTGCATCATGCAACACGCCATTTTTATAAATGCTGGCTCCGTCTGTAAGATACAGGTTGTTACTGTCAAAATACATTGATGAAATTGCTGCTACGGTTGAAAAAGAAGTTTCTGAACCAGTAGCTATATTTTTATAATAGCCACCACCGTTTGCTGTTCCGTAGGCATATACTTCGTTATTGTTTTTAGCTAGGCCAGCTACTGTAGTGAATGGAATCTCGGTAAAAACATTATTTGTAAAATAACCATTTAAGGTTAAGGCGCCAGTACTGGAAGCAGCTATATAAACAGTATTGTTTACTGCTTTTATTTTAGGATAGTTCTGAACGTAAGCACCATAATCACGAACTACCGTCTTGACGCCATTTTTCCAATAAGCGAGACTGTAATCCTCAAAAGTGATAATCCTTCTCTTGGTGTAACCAACAAAATAAACATCGCTGCCAACTACTTCAAAATCGGTAATAGTCATGACTTCCTCGTCTGCTGTGCTGAGACTTGTTTTTAAATTAGTCAATACACCATTTTTCCAAAACATTGGGAAAACTTCTAAAGTAGTTGTACCGGCGCCCATCCCAAGAACATATACATCATTATTTACTACTGTAATTTTGTTAGCAGTAGGAGCTGTTATTCCTCCAGACTCTAATACTACAGGCTGGTTGTTTTTCCAATAACAAGCCTGGTTGTCTTTCTGGCCTGCGACATAAACATCTACAGAGTTGTTAGTCGGTACATTAGTTGAATTTGAATCTGTAACCGAATCCTCACTACAGGAAATTTGTAACAAGCCAGTACATAGAGTCAGAATAAGTAAAATCTTTTTCATAAGTAAAAATAAATTGGAGTTAATATACTTTAATTTTATGATAAGAGTAAAAAAAATGAAATGGTTGCAGTAAAAAAGCAAAATAAATGTAGAAAGGATAAAGTTGTTGCCTATAATGTGGTTGTAATACCAAGTCAGCAACTTGTTGGCAAGGTTTTAGTTCTATCTTAAAAAGAGTAAATCAGTTGATTTATATTTACTAGTATAGGTCAAAAGTATAAATCAGTCACATACAAATCAGCAGTAATTTAACTAAAAAGGGTATCATGAAAAAAAATCACTTTGGAGTATTATTTATTTTAATAGCCAACCTTATGTATAGTCAAGGTTTTGTTGGAAACCTTACAGACATTTCTAATGAACAGGAATTAGAATTTCAAAGTGTTGAAAAATCAATGAAACTAATGAAAGCAAATGAAATAGATAATTACAAAATAAGAGAAATAAATTCTAAAGAATTTGATACTATAAACAAACCGATAGCCTATTTAATTCAGGATTTAAATAAACCCGAAACCTATTTGATTCGAGATTTTAATAACAGAATTGGAACAATTTCAATAGCAATAAAAAATAATGATGAATTTAAAGTGTATGAGCTATTTCCAGCAAATAAAAATCCCAATGATACTTTATATTTTGATAGGGAGAAGGATAAATTTGGCTTTTTAAGAATGTCTGCACCGGCAATTAAAGAAATAAAAAGAGTTAAACTCGATAAATCTAAAAGTGAAGAATTAATAATAAAATTTTCATACCAGTATATAGGTTGCCTTGATTGTAATCAAAGTCAGGCTAGCACAACAAATGGATATATACTATTTGATTTTGATAAATTACAACTTTTAAAGTTGATAAATTTTCATAATACAAGTTTAGCACAACAATTAATGTTTTTTCAGAATTTCGAAAATTTTAAAATAGAATTTAAGGAAAACTATGTGAAAATGAAAAACAGAAAATATTTCTATAAAGACAACAAATTAATTAGAAAATAGACTGAGCCAACAGTGGTCTTGTTGTGTCAACTTGTAAGTGGTACCTCCAGAAATCGAACCTGGGACACATAAAATTTTACAGTATTTAAAAGATGGCTTTTCACGCTAATAAGCCATAGACTTATCATGAAATTCAGGACAATCAATACGGATGTCCCTATTTTCTAATTTCATTACGAGCAAGTCGCAAAAGTGTTCAGAGCCTACTTGGGAATAATATTTGCAGTTATAGCAAGTCCTCTGAACATCTATAACATTCAGTCGATTCAGCCCGATAATAAGATCGGAAATGTTTTTCCAGATAATTTCCTTATCATCATCACTGGCCTGAGAAATGATTTTAGTAACAGGATTTGGAAAATCTTCTGTTTCGGCTACTATTTTCTTCCCAATTTCGGTAAGCAGGATCGTATAGCTTCTGGAATCATTCAGATCAGTTGATTTTTCAATCATTTTTTTGGCTTCCAGAATCTTAACGGCATCGCTTATGGTCGGTTTGGTGACGTTAAACTCTTTCGCCAGATAACTTACTGTTGATTTTTCCTGTGTATGGTTGTGGATAAAGATAAGCAGCTGGATTTGGATAGGACTTAACGAATGTTCCTTGGCTTTTTCCCATAAGAGTACCTTAAAAACCTGCGATAGTCTTTCCATGCCTGCAACTATTTTGTTGTCAAGATTTTCATTTTGTGTGTTAAGATTAAAAATTGACATATTGTATGTTCAAAATAGTTTGCAATATTCGCCTCTGCCAAAATTAATTATTTTTGATAAGGTAGAGCATATAAACTTGATTAGGCAATAAAAGATTAAAGTTTCACATCCAGAATATTGAATGTGAAACTTTTTGATTCAATTGTGAAATTGTTTAACATCCTTCTATTTCGATTATGAAATATCCTTTTTGTTCTACGCCGGCTGCGATTTCTTCTGTTACATTTTCTATATGGCAAAAATTACATTCTTTGGCTGTCAGAGGTGAGTTCTCTTCCTTTTTGGATTTTAGGTAGTCTTTTCCAAAAGCATAAATCGTTTCTAAATCAGAAATTTCATCAGGAGCAAGAATGTCAAAATGCATGATACTTCCATCTTTTTTGGTTACATAAGTATCCCAAACTGCTACTTTCATACGATTTCAGGTTATTTTAGGTCAGATAAAGCCGCACCAAAATTAATATGCAGTATGTTTCCTGTTGGTGTTACCAATGCTGGAACTGATTTTAAGCCTGCTTTTTCTGCTTCAGCCAGTCGGTCTTTTGCTTCACCTAAATTGACAATCTCTAAATTTGAATTGTCCATTAACGATAGGATTTCTTGTTCTGCTGTCACACAAACTGGACAACCTGCATGGTAAAAAACTGATTTTTTCATTTTTAAACTATTTAAAATTAATGCATTATTGCGAGAACAAAATTAGTAAGGAATCCTAACTAATAAATATGAATTAACTTTTTATTGGGAAATAGGCAAGGTTAATAAAAGAGGATGGAATAGAAAATACAGAGAGTTATAGCAATAAAAAAAGCCTAAACAAATTGATGTTTAGGCTTTCTGTGGTACCTCCAGGAATCGAACCAGGGACACATGGATTTTCAGTCCATTGCTCTACCAACTGAGCTAAGGTACCGTTGCTAATGCGGGTGCAAATATAGAACGATTTTTAATTTATCCAAAACAAATTTTAAAAAAAATCAATTCGTAACTTCGCAAAAACAAACAAAAGGATATGCTTTTAGCAATTGATGTTGGCAATACTCGTATTAAAGGTGCTGTCTTTGAGAATGATACTATTTTGGAGCAATTTATTTTTCTCAAAAAAGATTTTAAAAAAAATATTGAAAATATTTTAAAAAAATTTCAAAGCGTGGCCTTTTTGACCGTTGCTTCGGTAGGAAGTCTGGATAAAAAAGATTTTTTGGGCTTTGGAGAAAGGCTGAAAGTTCATTTTATATCCCATGAAGATTCTTTCCCGTTTATTAATTTATACGAAACACCAAAAACGCTTGGTATGGACAGGATGGTACTCGCTGCCGGAGCAGTGCTGCAATTTCCCGGGCAAAATAGGCTGGTTATTGATGCGGGAACTTGTATCACTTATGATTTTGTTGATGAAAATGACAACTATCTGGGTGGCGCAATTTCTCCGGGCTTGCGTCTACGCTATGAAGCATTGCATAATTTTACGGCCAGGCTTCCGTTATTAGAGTTGGATAGTCCAAAAAACATCATCGGAAATTCGACCAGTCAATCGATACATTCCGGAGTTGTAAATGGAGCCGTTAATGAAATAGATGGTTTTATAAATGACTATAAACAGCATTATTCAAAATTTACGATAATTTTAACGGGCGGTGACGCAGATTTTTTGGCTAAACGATTAAAAAATACCATATTTGCCAATTCAAATTTCCTTTTGGAGAGCTTGAGCCATTTATTTCAATACAAAATCAAAAATGATTAAAAAAATTATAGTAAGCTTAGGTTTGCTTTTTTCATTAGCGTCTGTAGCACAAGAAGGATCGGCATCGCCATATTCGTTTTATGGAATTGGAGATGCAAGATTTAAGGGTACAACCGAAAACAGGTCGATGGGTGGCTTAGGAATCCTGCCTGATAGTATCCACATAAATTTGCAGAATCCGGCAACATTTGCTTCATTAAAACTGACGAGCTTTACCGCTGGAGGTAGTTTTAGTGTAAGCAATCTAAAAACAAATGAAGCTACGGCAAAAGCGCAAAGAAGTACGATTGATTATTTGGCAGTTGCTTTTCCGGCAGGAAAATTAGGAGTTGGATTTGGTTTGATGCCTTATACATCTGTTGGATATAAAATAAATTCAATCTCTGATGTTGAAGGACAACCTAGCAGATCTTATAGCGGAAAAGGAGGGATGAACAGAGTCTTTTTGGGAGCAGGATATAAAATAACATCCAAATTGAGTTTGGGCGCTGATTTCAATTATAATTTTGGAAGTATCGAAACCAAGAGCCTTCTTTCACAGAATGTACAATATGGTACACGAGAAATGAATGTGTCTGATTTGAGCGGTGTTTCTTTTAATACCGGATTGGTGTATGCCACAAAAATTAAAAAATATGATTTCGTTTCAAGTGTAACTTATAGTCCGCAAGCCAATCTGAAATCAGAAAATGAGAGAAAGATTGCTACGCTGGTAGGTACCAGTCAATCTGAAATTGTAGTTGAGGAAAAAGAAATTGAGGTGGCGGATTCTAATTTGAAGTTACCAAGCAAACTTGCATTTGGAGCAGGTTTTGGAAAAAAAACACAATGGTTTGTTGGAGCAGAAGTAACATTTCAGGAAAGCAGCAAATTTGGAAACAGATACAACGATATAACAAATGTTAGCTATGAAAATGCTACAAAATACAGTGTTGGAGGTTATTTTGTTCCAAATTTTGATTCTTTTACGAGCTATTGGAAAAGAGTTACCTACAGAGCCGGGCTTAAATATGAAAATACCGGGCTGGTTGTAAGTGATACTCCAATCAAGGATTATGGAATGACATTAGGATTGGGATTGCCAGTAGGCGGAACGATCTCAAACTTGAATATTGGCTTTGAATATGGAAGAAGAGGAACAACCCATTTGGGTCTTGTTAAAGAAACATACGCCAATATATTTTTAAGCTTATCTTTGAATGATAGATGGTTTATAAAGAGAAAGTATGAATAAAAAAATCTTGCGTAGTATTAGGTCCGGAGCATTTATTTTTGCTATTCTGAGTTTTAATTTTGCTGCAAAAGCTCAAAATTCAGACTGTAAGAACAAGCTAGTCGCATTTGAAGAATTCATTCGCGAAAATAGCTATGACCAGACAATTTACAAACGCTGGAAAGAATTAAAACAACAATGCCCAACAGAAAGTGAAACAATTTACTTGTTAGGCGAAAAAATACTTAATCAGAAAGTTGATCAAGCCAATACCGCAGAAGAAAAAAGCCCGCTGATTACAGAGCTTTTGAATCTGTATGATGAGCACGATAAAGTTTTCCCAAATAATAAACGCGGCAACAGGATTAATAAAGCACTTCTGCTTTATGGTAACAAAGCTGGCGACTCTCGTGAAATTTATACCTTTCTGGACAAGGCTTTTCAGTTAGACAACTCTGAATTTACAAATTCTGAAGTTCTGAATCTTTATTCGGAATTGCTTGTGTCTCAATACGAAAAAAAAGAAATAGAGCTTACTTTAGATCAGCTTTTAACCAAACTGGATCAGATTGCTGAAAAAGTACAATCGGAATTTAAAAAATCAAGTCAGGTTAAAGACAATCTGACGTTAAAGTCGCAAACAGAAAAATTGACGGCTTCAGAGCAAAATAGCTTACAGCAGTCAAAATTAAGTGTTAGTGAATTGACGATTGTTGCAGAAAATGTAAATGCGAGAATAGACAAACTTGCAAATTGCGAAATATTGCTTTCATTCTACCAGAAAAATTTTGATAAAAATTCTGAAAATGCATTATGGCTTGAAAGAGCTTCCGATCGTTTAGATGCTAAAAAGTGCAAATCGGATTTCTTTATCAAAGTTTCTGAAAAATTATATACGCTGAGCCCAACAGCAAAATCAGCCTACACAATGGGGATGATTGCTAGAGATGCAAAAAACAAACCGCAGATAATTGAATATTTTACTAAATCGGCAGAATTGCAGACCGATGTAAACAAAAAAGCAGAGCTGTACTATATACTAGCGACAACTTATGGCTATCCTGAAAAAGAAAAAGCGAGAGAATTTGCTAAAAAAGCATTGGAAGTAAAGCCTGATTTTGGAAAGTCCTACATTTTTATTGCCCGACTTTATATCAACAGCACAAGAGATTGCGCAGCCGACAATGCTTTTGAAAATAAGGCACTCTATTGGCTTGCGGCAGAAACGGCTAAAAAAGCGGGAGCTGTTGATCCAACTATGAAAAAAACAGCCGACGAGCTTGTGGCTGATTATACAAAAAAAGCACCATCCAAACAGGAAATTTCCCTGGCCAAAAGAAAGGCGGGAGAGCAAATTTCTTTTAAATGCTGGATTGGCGACTCGGTAAGCATTCCAAAATTATAATATGATTTCTACGAGCAAGATACTATTCCCTGCCGTTTTCATTATTCTGGCTGGTTTTTTGTTTTCCTGTGAAAGTAATTTCAAGGATGTGCAGAAAATCAATGTTTCTACTTTTGCTCCTGTTGGTGAGGCAGATACCATAAATTTGAAATATACAGATTCCGGAAAAATAAAAGCCATATTGGTCAGTCCAAAAATGCTGGATTTTTCAAATGTATCCTTTCCGTATACTGAATTCCCGAAAGGAGTTGATGTGACGTTGTACGACACTAACGGGAAAAAGAGCTATGTTTCTTCAGATTATGCCATAACCTATAAAGGAACCGATATCATTGACTTGCAAGGAAACGTGAAGATTACATCTGAAGATGGCAAGATTCTCGAAACTACCCAGCTATATTATGACCAGAAAAGAGAATGGTTCTTTACAGAGAAAAAATGTAAACTTACGTTAGGCCCAGGCAATGAGTTTTATACAAAAGGATTTGATGCCAGCCGTGATTTCAAAGACATCAACGGTCAGGTATTCTTCGGAGAAGGGCAAGCAAACGATTTTTAAATTTCAAATTAATTATAATGGTCTACTTAAAATACATTCAGTATTTCTACCTTATTGCAGCAATTCTTTTTACAGTTGATGGTTTTGTGCAGCTTAATGCAGCTGAAAGAAATCCGTGGCTAAGTTTTTTCTTTGCAGGAATTGCGCTTTTTATGTTTTTCTTCCGTAGAAGATTTGCAAAGAAATATGAAAACCCAAATAAAAACAAATAGTAGCAGTTTCCTTATTTTCTTGACTTTTTGAGGATCTTTTACAAGTCATTCAAAAAAAACTTCATCTTTATCAGAAAATATGGGTTTACTCCTTTTATTATTAAATAGATAATTGTATTTTCGCCCTCTGAATTTAAAAATTAACAATAAAAAATGGCAGTTTTATCAAAAATTAGACAACGATCATTACTTCTTATATTTGTTATTGGTTTTTGTTTATTAGCATTTGTTGTTGGTGACCTTATCAACAGTGGTGGTTTCAAGCAAACATCAAAATACGTTGGAAGTATCAACGGAGAAGACATTTCATTTGAAGATTTTAGAAGTAAAGTCGATGCAGTTGAAAAAGGCGGTCAAGGAATCTCCTCGTCTCAGGCAGCAAATCAAGTTTGGGAGCAGGAAGTTTCTATAGCTTTGCTGACAGAACAGTTTGAGAAATTAGGAATCAGAGTAGGTGAGAGCCAAATTTTGGATATCCTAAAACAAAGCCAAGATATTGGTCAAAATCCTCAATTCCAAAATGGAGCTGGCCAGTTTGATTATCAAAAATTCAAAGAATTTTTCCAGGCTAATCCTGAATTAGCACCTCAATTACAACAAAGAGAAACTCAAGCGGCTCTTACTGCCAGATATCAAATCTACAGTACTATGATAAAAGCTGGTTTGGGAACTACTGAGGCGGAAGGAAAACTACAATATGAAATGGAGTCTGATAAAGTAACTTTTGATTATGTTGCTTTTCCATTCTCTAACATAAAAGATAGTGATGTTACGGTTTCTAACGATGAAATCGTGGCATACATGAGAAAGAACGAGAAAAAATTCAAAGCGGATGAAAGTCGTGAATTGCAATTTGTTGTAATTGAAGACAAGCCTTCTAAAGAAGACGAAGAAGAAGTGAAGAAAAACATCACTGCTTTACTTTCTCCTAGAGTTGTTTTCAATGAAACTACAGGTAAAAATGATACTGTTAAAGGTTTCAGAGAGATAACAAACAACCAGGAATTTGTTGATGCTAATTCAGACGTTAAATACGATTCGACTTACGTAACTAAAAATAACCTGCCTGTAGAATTTGCAGAACAGTTGTATAACTTGCCAACAGGAGAAGTTTTTGGTCCATACATTTATAACGGACACTATGCTATAAGCAAGTCGTTAGGGAAAAAGGCTGGAGCTAGTGCTAAAGCAAGTCACATCCTGATTAGCTATGCAGGAAGTAAAATTCCTAACCCGGCTATAACAAGAACAAAAGAAGAAGCTAAAGCTAAAGCGGATGACTTATTCAAGCAAATCCAAGCAAATCCGGCTATTTTAGAATCATTAGTTGCAACAAATTCTGATGACCAGGGTTCTGTTCAAAACAGAGGAGAATATGATAATATCACTCCGGGACAGATGGTGAAGCCATTCAATGATTTTGTTTTCAATAGCCCGATTGGAAAAGTTGGTCTTGTTGAAACTGAGTTCGGTTTCCACATTGTTAAAGTACTAGATAAGCGTGATGCTATCCGTTTAGCAACTATTGCACAAAGAATTGAGCCATCTGAAGCAACTAGCGATGATATCTTCAAAAAAGCAACCAAGATTGAAATGGAAGCTAAAGACAAAGATTTTGCTGTAGTAGTTAAACCTCTTGGATTGACAGCAGCATCAGCTAACGTAAAAGCTCTTGACGAAAACTTTGGAGGTTTCACAAACCAAAGACAAGCAGTAAGATGGGCTTATGATAAGAAAACTTCTGAAGGTGATGTGAAGCGTTTCAACGTTCCAAACGGAAACCTGATCGTAAAACTTAAAAAAATCAATGAAGAAGGATTAATGCCTATTTCTGATGCAAAAGCAATTGTTGAGCCAATCTTGAAAAATCAGAAAAAGACTGAAAAGATAAAACAAATCATGAAAGGAGCTACTTTGGAAGAAGCAGCTAAGGCAGCTAACGTTTCTGTTGCTACTGCTACTGATTTGACGTTGCAAAGTCCAAACCTATTAGGTTTTGGATTTGAACCAAAAGTTGTTGGTACTGCTTTTGCAACTGCGCCAAACAAAGTTTCTGAACTGATTGAAGGAAGAGCTGGAGTTTTTAAATTGAAAACAAAGAGCGTAGCTAAAGCACCGGCAATTAAAAACTACGATGCTTACACTGCAAGACTTAAAGCAATGAGTGGAGCTTCAATAGGAAGAATCATTCCTGCACTAAAAGATAAAGCTAAAATCAAAGACAACCGATTAGATTTCGGATTCTAGTAATTGATTTAGAAGAATAAAAAATCCCGACTTTTAGTCGGGATTTTTTATTTTAGAATCATTTCTTCGTAAGTAAGAATGGTTGGGAATCCTTTCTCTTTAAAGTAATCTGATGGATCGTTTTTAGACAGTGCCAATACAAAATCACCTCCCCAAGCACCAAGGCTTTTTACTACGCCTTTAAAGTCGCTGAAATAGGTTTCCTGTATGGTTTGCATTTCCAGAACATCGCTCATAATCATTTCATGCTTTTCAATCAGATAGGCAAAGGTTTTTAGGTCTTCGGCTTTAAGAAGAGATTCGGTAATCTGATCTATTTTTTTGGATGCTTCAGCAATGTTATTCTGCTTGTTATAGTAAGAAGCAATTGCTGCTTTACTGCTTTGTTTCTTGTTTAGGTAAACGAAATACATGTTAGAAGCAAAAGGTGGATTAAAAACGGTTTTTTCAATCCTTGGTTTACCATCTTGCAGCCAATACAAAATAGGAGTGTCTTTTTGGGCACAGGCAATATCATAACCACTTCCTCCAAAACTTCTGCGAAGTAATTCAAAAGCGTCTATGTCGAGCCATTGGGCAATATTGTTAATCAAAGTCGAAGAGGTACCAAGTCCCCAAAGTTTAGGAAAGGTAAGTTCGGTTGAAATCGTATAGCCTTCAGAGGCATCAATAAATTCTGGATTCAAAATATAAGCCTCGTGCAGGATTTCAACTAATGTTGTCTTTATCTTATCAGAACCAAATGATTCTTTATTGATAATGCTTTCAAAAGTGATGCTGTCTTCAAACCAGATGCTTCCGTCCTTATCAAAGCTTTTCCAATCCATCTGATTGTTTTTGCTTTTTTCGATAGTAAGATTCTGGCCAAATTTTGTTGGTAGCGCTAAAGCCTTAGCGCCATCCAATACAACATATTCAGCAGTAATAAGAAGTTTTCCGTTACTATAAAATGTCTTTTTCAAGAGTATTTAGGATTTAACTTTTCTCAAATCATTTACATATTCCACGACAGCTGCATGAGAAACAGGATGGTGCTCAAAATGATTCACAATCTTAATTCTTTCTTCATCTGTAGCTTCTAATTGGTTGATGATGTTGCCAAGGTGCATTTTCATATGTCCTTCCTGTATTCCTGTTGTGGTGAGCGAGCGCAATGCGGCAAAGTTCTGGGCCAATCCAACAACGGCTACAATCTGCATTAATTCTTGTGCAGAAGGTTTTTCAAGCATTTCCAAAGCGAGTTTTACCAGAGGATGCAAAGAAGTCAATCCGCCCACGGTTCCTAAAGCAAGAGGAACTTCCAGCCAGAAATGAAAAATACCATTTTCGATTTTAGCATGAGAAAGGCTTTGATAACGACCCGATTTTGAGGCATAGGCATGTACTCCGGCTTCTACAGCGCGGAAGTCATTTCCGGTAGCCAAAACCACAGCGTCAATTCCGTTCATGATTCCTTTGTTATGGGTAACGGCACGATAAGGCTCAACTTCAGCTATCTGGACAGCCTGGACAAATTTTTCTGCAAAATCTATCGGATTGCTATTCTTTTCTTTTAAGTCTTCTACTTTGCAGGAAACTTCGGCACGGACAAGGCAGTTGGGAACATAATTCGACAAAATACTCATCACAACCTGAATGTTTTTTTCTTCTTCAGAAAAAAGTTCAAACGATTGGGCCTCTTTTTTTAAAGTCTTGGCAAACTGTTCCAGACAAGAATTTATAAAATTGGCACCCATAGAATCTTTTGTTTCAAAAGTAGCATGGAGCTGAAAATAATTCGGAAGCAGGTCGGTTTTGTCTTTGAGCACAATATCTAAGATACCGCCGCCGCGTTTTTGCATATTTTTAGTCATGCTTTCCGTCTCTTCAAAAAAACGGGTTTTGGTTTCATCAAAAAACCGTTCCAGTTTTGCACCATCACCTTTGTAAAGAAAATGAACCTGACCTATTTTTTCGGTATTGATAACGGTAGCCTTAAATCCTCCTCTTTCTGACCAGAATTTTGCTGCTTTTGCTGCTGCTGCAACTACTGAGCTTTCTTCAATTGCCATTGGAACGGTATACGATTTTCCGTTGATTAGAAAATTAGGCGCAATTCCCAGAGGCAAATAAAAGTTGGTGATCGTATTTTCAATAAAATCATCATGCAATTTTTGAAGTTTGGCATCAGAATTCCAGTAATTCCGTATAATAGCTGTAGCTTCTTCCGGATTCGAAAAATATTCTCCGGCAATCCAGCTTATTTTTTCCTCTTTGGATAGTTTTGAAAATCCCGAAATGGTTTTGTTCATTATCTAACGGTTATGTCTTTAAATAGTCCTGCAAAGATACTGTTTCAGACAGTTCTTTTTAACGGTTTAAAGTATGATTTTATACAAGGTGTTTGAAACTTTGCACCGAAATATTTCTAATAAGTTTGGTTTGCGGCTCTGCGTCTTTGCGTGAAATAGTTGCTCGCAAAGACGCAGAGCCGCAAAAACGAAATTGCCACAGGTCAATTACTCCTTAATAAAAGTCATCTTTTTTGCCATTTTTTTCTGCCAGCCATACGGCAGTATTGAATGGCCATTTTCGACCATCTTGTTCATCTGCTCAACAATCTTGTCTTGTATGGTTTTTGGTAGGTTGTAAAAACCGGCATCAACACTAAAATTCCGTTCGTTGTCTAACACTCCATTCTGGATACGGATTGCTATTTTTTGTCCTTTATAATAGGTCAGGATTTTGATCCTTCCGTCATCATAACCATTATAACCATTCGTTCCATAAAAAAGCATAGGCTCGATTATCCCATCATGGTCAAAATCTTCGACATATACATACTTTGTCCAGAACCAAATACTGTCTTCCTGCTCTTGTTTGTAATCGTTGGTTTCAAATGTTTTAGTCCAGATGTTATTTTCTACCTTAAAATTAAGCGCTTTTACAGCGTTGTTAAAATTGCCTTCTTTTGGCGGATTAATTTTGTCTTCGGTCAGGACAAGATAATATTTTCCGGATTTGTCCTGATAATCGTAAACTTTCCAAATAGAAAAATTAATACCCAATTCTTTTCGCTTTACAGCAGTAAAAATTTCCTTTATTTTTTCTTCCGACAGTGTTTTGTATTTGCTGTTTGGCTCGTTGTTTTGATTAGACTGTGAAATTTCACTGATTTTTTTAGCCAAAATTGCTATGTTTTTCTGTTCACTATCTGAAAATGTGATAGCATTATTATTGCCGGAAGGCATATACCATGAAAATTGTTTAAAATGATTGGCATATTCTTCATTGGAAAAAGTATAGCCTTTGCGCGCATAGATTTCATTTTTGAGAAGCCTTAGGGAAGAAACGTCCAGATTTGCAATACTGCCTTCTTTGATTGTTTCGGACGAGCATTTAGAACAATCCTTAAGGTTTTGTGCATTGATTGTAAGGGAAATTAGCAAAAAGTACACTAAAAAATTTTTCATTTGGGATGAGATTTGTTCAAACATAACGGTAAAATAACAATAGAAACAGGCAGCCGGAAATTTTTTTATAAGTTTTAAACCGGAAGCATTTGAAATTTAGAGATTAATCAAAATTACAAAAATTGCATTTAACAGAAAAAATCAAGGTTTATTCCGATTTTTTCACTAAAATTGACAGTTTTTTTACCTTAGCAAAATATGATAAATTCACGAAAGATTACCGTACTGCTTTTATTGATAAGTATGTCGGTTTTTGGCCAGCAAAAAATAACTCTCGAAGAAATATGGGGAGGTGCATTTAGGGCCGAAGGAATGGACGAATTACAATCCTTAAAAAATACCAACCAATATACTGTATTAAATTTTGATAGGCCGTCCAGGAGTATGCAGATTGATCTTTATGACTACGCTACCCTGAAAAAGGTTTCCACGCTGATTGACACTAAAAATCACAAAGACCTTCCAATGATCGACAGTTATATTTTCAACTCCAAAGAAAATAAAATGTTGATTGCCTGCAAATCGGAGCAGATTTACCGCCATTCTTTTGTAGCCGATTATTATTTATATGACATCCAAACCAAACAATTGACCAAATTGTTCGATTTCAAAATACAGGAGCCTACCTTTTCTCCTGATGGAAATCAGATTGCTTATGCCAAAGACAACAACTTATACGTCTACAACCTGCAATCAAAAACTACCAAACAGATTACGACCGATGGAAAGAAAAATGCCATTATCAACGGTATAACGGATTGGGTATATGAAGAAGAATTTTCTTTTGTAAGGGCTTACGACTGGAATGCAGCAAGCGATAAAATAGCTTTTATCCGTTTTGATGAGACTGAAGTGCCAGAATTCTCGATGGATTTATACAATGAAGGACTTTATCCAACACAGCAGGTTTTTAAATATCCAAAAGCAGGAGAAAAAAACGCAATAGCTTCATTACATGTTTATGACTTGAATGCCAATTCTTCTAAACAGATTAATTTGGGCAATTATCATGATTTCTATATTCCAAGAATCAAATGGACAAACGAAGCAAATGTCCTGAGTGCCCAGGTAATCAACAGACATCAGAACAATTTAGATTTGCTTTTTGTTGACGGAACTACAGGAACTGCTAAGGTAGTACTGAATGAAAAAGATAAAGCCTATGTCGATATCACAGATAATATTACCTTCCTAAAAGATAATAGTTTTATCTGGACCAGTGAAATAGACGGATTCAACCATATCTATCACTATGATAAGGCCGGAAAGCTAAAAAATCAAATCACTAAAGGACCATGGGAAGTTACAGCCTATTACGGTCTTGATGAAAAATCAGGAACTATTTTTTACCAATCTGTAGAAAACGGTTCAATCAACAGAGATATTTACTCTATAAAACTAAACGGGAAAGAGAAGAAAAGACTTTCTTCTGCTACCGGAACCAACTCGGCTACTTTCAGCCCGAACTTCCAGTTCTATATCAATACCTTTTCAAATGTGTCGACTCCGGCACAATATTCACTAAACGATGCCAAAACTGGTAAAGAAGTACAATCAATTAAAAAGAACGAATCGCTGATTTCTAAGGTAAAGGCTTACGATTTGCCGTCGAAAGAATTTTTTGAACTGACAACAGAAAAAGGGCACAAACTGAATGCCTGGATGATTAAACCGAAAGATTTCGACGCTTCTAAAAAATATCCTGTTTTATTGTTCCAATATTCCGGTCCAGGCTCACAGGAGGTTAAGAATAGTTGGCTGAACACCAATGATTTTTGGTATATGATGCTTTCACAGCAAGGCTATATCGTTGCTTGTGTTGACGGAAGAGGAACCGGTTATAAAGGTGCAGATTTCAAAAAAGTTACTTACAAAGAATTAGGTAAATATGAAGTCGAAGACCAGATTGATGCTGCAAAAGTGATTGGAAAATACAATTATGTTGACAGCAGCAGAATTGGAATCTGGGGCTGGAGCTATGGAGGTTTCATGTCTTCAAACTGTATTCTTAAAGGAAATGATGTCTTTAAAATGGCTATAGCTGTTGCTCCGGTAACCAACTGGCGATTCTATGATTCAGTATATACGGAAAGATACATGCAGACTCCACAAGAAAATGCATCTGGATATGACGAAAACTCTCCAATCAATCATGTTGGCAAACTAAAAGGAAAATACCTGCTTGTGCACGGAACTGCTGATGATAACGTTCACGTACAAAATACCATGCTGATGATTGAAGCATTGGTTCAAGCTAACAAGCAATTTGATTGGGCAATTTATCCGGATAAAAATCATGGAATTTATGGTGGAAAAACCAGATTGCAACTATATACAAAAATGACAAACTTTATTAAAGAAAACTTATAATAATTAGATGAATACAACAGCTCCTACCTTAGAAGAAATTCAAAATTTCAAAGGAAAATATCCAAAACAATTATGGTATCTGTTTTTAGTAGAAATGTGGGAGCGGTTTACGTTTTACGGAATGAGGGCGCTTTTGGCGTTGTATATTTCCCACTTGGTACTTTCAGCTGATTATAAACCTTTGGCTCCTGCAGAATTAGAAGCGAAGAAAACTGAGTTTTTGGAAAAAAACAAAGAAGTCTTAGATAAAAGCCATCCAAGATATTACATTGAGACTTCACAGCAAAAGGTTAAAGATGATGCAGAAAGCAAATCGAATAAGCAATACGGACTAATTCAGGCCTTTATCTATGCAATGGCGTTTGTTGGAGGATTATTTGCTGACAAGATTTTTGGATTTAGAAAATCCGTTTTTTGGGGAGGTATTTTGATGGCAATCGGGACGTTTATTATGGCTGTTCCGGGCGCATTTCCTTTTTATTTGGGAATTAGTATTTTGATTGTCGGAAATGGTTTTTTCAAACCTAACATATCCACAATGGTAGGTTCGCTGTATAGGAAAGACGATTCCAGAAGAGACGCAGGATTTTCATTATTCTATTCAGGAATCAATATTGGAGCGTTGTTAAGCGGCTTGACCATTGCTTATATAGGTACTTCTGTAAGCTGGTCTTTAGGTTTTGCATTGGCAGGAGTTTGTATGATATGTGGTTTGATTTTGTTTGTCTTCACGCAAAAAACTTTAGGGCCAATCGGATTGCCGCCTGAGCCTGAAAAATTACAGGAAAAAAAGTTTGGAATCAGCAAAAACCTTTTGGTTTACATAGGATCACTATTATTCATACCTTTTTTCTTTGTATTGGTGTATTATCCATTTGATGTAAACCTGACATTTTTGTTAGGAGAAGTAATAAACGCTGAAGGAAAAGCGGTTCCAAATTATGTACAGTTTAGCGATGTGTTTATGATTACCATTGCGGTTTTGATTCTGATCTACTTAATTAAGACCTTATTTGATGTAACAAAAGAAGAATTCGGGAAAATGGCTGTTGCTATTATTTTGATTTTATTCTCAGTTTTGTTTTGGTCGTTTTTTGAGCAAGGTGGCGGATCATTAAACTTTTTTGCCAATGGTAATGTCGATAACAAAGGCTTTAACATGACGCAGGTTAACAACTCGGCAAATGCACTTTGGGTTGTTTTGATTGCACCGATTATTGGTATGTTCTGGATTTTTCTAAACAAGAAAAAAGCGGAACCCAATACAGTTGTTAAATTCGGATTAGGATTTATATTCTTAGGATTAGGATTTTTAGTGTTCTTTGTGAGTAAGTTTTTTGCTACTCCAACAGGATTGACTCCGCTTTGGATGTTTGTAGGAGCCTATCTTGTAATAACATTAGGGGAACTTTGCCTTTCTCCAATCGGTTTGTCAATGATTACAAAATTAACTCCAAGCAGATTACACGGTGTTATGATGGGAACATGGTTTTTAGCGAGTGCATACGGTCAATATGGAGCAGGATTAATTGGTTCGGCTTTGGCTAAAGTTGATACTTCTATAGAAAACCCGACCAATGTTGATAAATTGGTTCAATATACAAATGGTTATGCAAGTATCGGTTATATTGCTGTCGGAGCTGGAATTGTCCTGCTATTGATATCTCCATTGTTGAAAAAATTAATGGCAGACGCTAAAGTTGCTTAAGAATAATAAGAATAAAAATTTATAATGTCAGAAATCACATCCAATAACGATTTTTTCAAATCAAAAGTTTTAGGCCATCCATCAGGATTATTCGTATTGTTTTTTACTGAAATGTGGGAACGATTCTCTTTCTACGGAATGAGAGTTTTGTTAATTAACTTCTTGACCATGGCAGCTATAGGAACCAATCCGGGCTGGGAATGGTCGTCAGAAAATGCAGGTGCCTTGTTTGGAACGTATGCCGGACTTCTATATCTAACTCCGATTGCCGGAGGAATTATTGCCGATAAATTTACAGGCTACCGCTGGGCGGTTGTCATTGGAGCGCTTATCATGACCTTAGGGCACGCTTCATTGGCACTTGAAACAGAATTTTCAATGTATTTTGGATTGGGATTGCTGGTAATTGGTACTGGTTTTTTTAAACCGAATATGACTTCTATTATTTCTGAAATGTATAAGGATTTGCCGGAGAAAAAAGACGGAGCCTATACCATTTTCTATATGGGAGTAAATGCCGGCGCTTTCTTCGGAATGATGCTTTGCGGTTATCTTGCAGAAAAAATCGGATGGAGCTGGGGCTTCGGACTGGCTGGGATTTTTATGCTTCTTGGATCTTTACAGTTTTGGTTGGCAAAACCATTGTTCGGTTCAATTGGCGATGTTCCAAAAAAGAATAAAGTTGTAGAAGTAATCTCGCCAGACGGACAGATTGATATTACGAAACCAAAAGCTGAGGAAAAACCGGAAGACAAGCGTAATCCTTTTACGATGCTTGATAAGATACTGATTGTTATTACTTCAATTATAGGATTATTGTACCTGATTGATGATCCGGCATCAAAAATTGGAAACATTCATTTATTGCCACAGGAATTTTTAGTATCAAAAGATATTTTGCCGGGATCACTTGTAATTACGATTATCGGTTTGGTGTTGTTTTTATTTTTGGTAATTTCTAGGATTGCACGTTATACGAAAGTAGTGCGTCATAGAATGATTGCCGTAATTATTTTTGCCTTCTTTACCGTATTCTTTTGGTTATCTTTTGAACAGGGAGCGACATCACTTGTGCTTTTTGCTAGAGATTTTACAGACAGGACTTTAATGGGAAATCAAGCTGTTATTTTCAATATTATCAACACGCTGCTTACCATTATACCGCTTGCATTAGTTTCATGGGTATTGTTTCTGTTGTTCAAACAGACCTCTAAAAAAATTGCTACATCGAATATTGTATTGGCATTGAGCTTTTTGGGAGTATGGGGAATTGTAGTCTGGATGTTGAATAATGATTATAATTCAAAAGCCTATGAACTGAAATATCAGGCTATCAAAACGGTACAGATTGACAAAAAAACTAAAAAACAGGCCCTCGATGAAAATGGAGAACTGCTTTTTGATTTCAACGCTGTTACAGAAACTACCGTTTTAAAACCAACGGATGTAGTAGTCGACCAGACGGTTACAATTTCAAGCAAAGATGCATTGAAAGTAAATGATAAGGTAGTATTGCATAACGAGATTGGAAATTTTGTATATCTGACAAAAGACCTGGAAACAAAAATCAGGAATGATTATAAGAGCGCGACAAAAGATTCGAAAATTATAAAAGCAGAAGTAGTTCAGTTAAAAGAAAACCAGGTAGAAGTCACAGTTTCATGGTTTAGTATATTGAATTCCTTCTTTATTATTGCTTTTGCGTCGATGTTCTCTAAATGGTGGGACAGCAAATATAATCCAAGTGCCGCTGTAAAATACGGACTCGGATTAATTATCATGGGCTTAGGATTCGCAATTTTAGCTTACGGAGCAAGAGTTATTCCTTCCGGAGCTGAAGCGGGTGCTGTAAGAGTAAGCATGATTTGGCTTATATTAGCTTATCTGTTCCATACCTGGGGAGAATTATGTCTGTCGCCGGTTGGTCTTTCTTATGTGAGTAAATTGGTGCCTTCAAGAATGATTGCATTTATGTTCGGGATGTGGTATCTTGCGATTGCAATCGGGAATAAATTGGCAGGTTCGCTGGGTGGAATGATTGAAGGTATTACGAAAGAATACGACATGAGTACCTTCTTCCTGATCTTTACGATAGTCCCTATTGTCGCGGGATTCATCGTAGTAGCCTTAAATCCTGTGCTGAAAAAACTAATGCACGGAGTAAGATAAATATAACACTAACTTTAAACTATAATAAATGGAAACAACAGTAAAGCGATCACACCCTAAAGGACTTTGGTTCTTGTTTGGAACAGAAATGTGGGAAAGATTTGGATATTATTTGATGCTTGGGATATTCTCCCTCTATATGCTAGATGGATGGAATAATGGAGGTATGGGATTTGATCCAGCTAAAAAATCTGACATTTATGGAACATATTTAGGTCTGGTGTACTTGACTCCTTTTATTGGAGGATTGCTTGCTGACAGAGTATTAGGATACAGAAAATCAATCATCATGGGTGGATTGATGATGGCAACAGGTTACTTCTTGTTGTCAATCCATAGTACAACTACTTTCTACATCGCCTTATTCTGTATTATTTTAGGAAACGGATTCTTTAAACCAAATATCTCTACGCTTGTAGGTAATTTATACAGCGGTGATGATATGAAAGATAAAAAAGATGCGGGTTACAACATCTTTTATATGGGAATCAACGTAGGTGCATTTATCTGTAATTTCGTTGCAGCTTATATGAGAATCAACTATGGCTGGGGATATGCTTTTGCAGCAGCTGGAGTAGGAATGTTGATTGGTGTGGTTGTATTCTTAATCGGAACAAAACATATCAAACATGTTGACGTAATCAAGCCTGTACAAGAAGGGGATATGTCAACTGGAAAAATCTTAGGCTTAACAGTTCTTCCAATGTTTATCTTTGGTATAATAGGATACATGATACCAGGAAATTTCTTGGGTTCAGATACAAATGATGCCTTCATCATTGGATGTATTCCGGTAATAGGATTCTTTATTTATTTGGCATTCAAAGCTGAAGCTAAAGAAAGTAGAGCAATTAAGGCATTATTGGCAGTATTTACCTGCGTTATTTTGTTCTTTGCAATTTTCCACCAAAATGGAGATGCCTTGACCGTTTGGGCAGAAGACCATACAGACAGAAATATGCCAACAGCAGTTTCTAACGTAGCTGACAAATTAGGAATGGCACAGGTTGTTGTAAACAATGATATCGTTTCTGCAGATCAGGCTACATTTGACAAGACAATAGAAGAAATGCGTGCTAAAGAAGCTGCTATGCCTGCAGTTTCTAAAGAAGAACTAATCGCAAAAGGAAAATATTCAAGCGAAATAGGTCAGTTAGAAAAATCAAGAAAATATTTCGCGACTTTGCCAGGCGATCAGGTTCCGGCAAAAGGAACAGATTTAAAATTATATTCAACAGAGCTATACCAATCTATCAACCCGTTCTGGGTAGTGGTTTTGACGCCATTGGTAGTAGGAGTATTTAGCTGGTTAAGAAGAAAAAAGAAAGAACCGAGCACGCCAACAAAAATCTTTATCGGATTATTAATCACTGCCTTATCAGCTTTGGTTATGGTAGGAGCTGTTTTTGCAACAAACGACCTGACTATGAAAGCAAGTTCTTGGTGGTTAATTGCTTCTTATGGCGTAATCACAATTGGTGAGCTATGTTTATCTCCAATGGGACTTTCTTTAGTATCTAAATTATCACCTCCAAGGATTACTGCCTTGATGATGGGTGGATTCTTCCTGGCGATTTCTGTTGGAAACAAACTTTCAGGAATGCTGTCTTCTCTTTGGGAAGAAATGCCACAGAAAGAAAACTTCTTCTTCCTTAACTTTGGTTTGGTTTTGGCAGCGGCAATCGTATTGTTGTTGATGCTGAAATGGCTGAACAGTGTTATGAAAGAGAATAATGTAGCTTAAAAACGGCACTATTTTTGAATCCAATATTAAAAACTATAAAAAAATGAAAAAATTACTTTTAGCACTATTTTTAGCCGTAGGCTCTATGGCTGCAGTTCATGCCCAAGAAGTCAAATGGATGACATTAGATCAGGCTTTGGCGGCACAAAAGAAAAAACCAAAACCAATTTTTATGGACGTATACACTGATTGGTGTGGTCCATGTAAGATGTTAGATAAAAATACTTTTCAGGCAAAAGAAATAGCAGATTACATCAATGCAAACTATTATGCTGTGAAGTTTAATGCTGAAGGTGATTCTGAAGTAAATTATAAAGGGAAAAAATATACAAACCCAAAATTTGACGCTGAAAGAAAAGGACGTAATGCAGTTCACGATTTCACTATGTTCTTAAGAGTACAAGGATATCCGTCAATGTATATTTTTGACAGCAAAGGAGAAGTAAAAAATCCTATTGTTGGATACCATACTCCAGAGCAGCTAATGCCACTGATTAAGATCTAAATTATTTAGATAAGCTATAAAATCCCTTTTCAACAGTTGAGTGAAAAGGGATTTTTTCTTTTATACAGGTTGTTTTCCACCGCTCAACATCTGTCCGATAATTTGAAGCATCAGCAATAACCATTTTTGGTTTTGCATTCTGAATTGTCCTTTCAAGATTTATTTTTGGAGATTGAGACAAAATGATAATATCCGGCTGCTGGTTTTTAGGAGAAATGCCAAGACTGTCAATAATCAGGATTTTATTCTCTTTGAAATACATTAAATTCCCGATTCTTTCTGCTGCAGCAATACGACCAAAACTTCCTGTCAAATAAGGCTTCATAATAAAATCCATTGTCGGATCAGCTAATTTTTGATTACTGAAAACTGTTATTCTCGTCCCCTTTTTTTGAGCAATAATCGTATTTCTTTTGGCATTAAACACAATCAACTCCTCTTGATTTTTTGAAGTAAATTCATTTCCCAGATAAGCCAATTGGAATAAAATTAAACCAACTAATGCTAAAGAAAGTTTTTGAAAATTGGGCTTTTTGAACCAAAGTATGGTGGCAAACAACAGGAGATAGCAGGACAATAACATCTGCCAATTGAAAGAAATATCTTGGAATACAAAAGTTTCAAAAGAAGCAATCCGGTTGATTGTTTTATTTAAGATATAAAGACTCCATTCAAGGCATTTGATAAGGAACGACGGAACAATGCTAAAAGAAGCCCACAACATCACAAAAACGCCTAGCGCCATGATAATTCCCAATAAAGGCAGAACAAGCAGGTTGGTAATAAAGAACAATCCCGGGAATTGGTGGAAATAATAAAGGCTTAAAGGAAAGGTGCCAATTTGGGCAGCAAAAGAGACGGTAAGTATATCCCAGAAATAGTTTACCGCTATGTTTTTGGGTTTCCATAAGGAACTGAACAACGGTTGTAACCAGACAATAAAAAACAAAGCACAATAACTAAGCTGAAACCCAATATCAAAGATAAAAGAAGGCTCAAAAAGCAATATGATAAATACGGAAACAAGAAGCGTATGGTAAATATTGGTCTTTCTGAGGGCATATTTTCCTATAGCGACAAAACTGAACATAACAACCGAACGTGTAACCGATGGCGAAAAGTTGGCAATAAGTGCAAAAATCCAAAGAAAAGTTAATAGGATAGTCAGTTTTAGAATATTACCTGTTCTGGTTTTTGGTAAAGGACTGAGAAGAAATCCAATAAAAAGCATCAGACATCCCACATGGAGTCCGGATACGGATAAAATGTGTACGGCACCGGCAAACTGGTAATCTTTCAATAACTCTGGTGAAATATCTTGCTGCTGACCTAAAATCAATGCCACAGCCACATTCAATTCTTCGTTTCTAAAACCTGATTTTTTAAGATTTTGGATAATGTTGCTGCGAAAACGCGCGGCATAATACCAGATGCTTTTTTCAGTTTTAGAGCTCATCTGTATTGCTGGAGCGTCAGCATACATTTGTCCATAAACAGATTTATAAGTTAAATACTTTTTATAATCAAATTGATGGGGATTGCCTGGTTCTTTTGGTTCGTAGATAGTGCCAGATATCAAAAGCCGGCTTCCAATTTGAAACTCTTCTTTTAGACTTTCTTTTTTGATATTCAGCAAAATTTTCCCTTTGACAATTACTGAATCGATTGCAGTAACTTTTGCAATATAGCGATGGCTATAGGGATTGCTTTTTAGTTTTTCAAGAAGAATAACTTCTACGGAGTGTTTGCCTCCGTCTATTATATGCGTATAATGAACCCTGGAATTTTTTTCATTATGTAAAGCATGAGTAATAATGCCCACACAGAAAAAGACGAGATAGGTCGCATATCCGAAATAGGTTTTCTGAATAAAATCTTTTTTGGAAAAATAATAAGCTACTCCAAAAAGAAGAACAGCAACTCCACAACTAATCAGGGAGAGTAGTGGATTCGGTTCAAAATAAAATGCGGCGAGTACTCCTAGAACAAACCAAATGGTAATTCTAGCTAAAGGGAATTTCAATATTTTCATAAACCGAAAATACTGAAAATTTAACAAAAAGTGAAATTATTGCTGTTGGATAATCCTGTTGACCTGAGCAAATGTTCTTTTGTAGTAAGGCTCACTAGTGGATGAAACCACAACACCTTTGCTTGTTGAAGAGTGGATGAATTTTATCTCATCTCCAATTTTCTCAACAACAACGCCAACGTGGTTGATAACTCTTCTTCCGTTGGTTCTGAAGAAAATTAAGTCTCCTTTTTTGATATCGTTTGTATCAACTTTTTCACCAATCAAAGCCATGTCATGTGAACTTCTTGGCAATTTGATATCAAAAAGATTAAAGACAGCGGTAACCATTCCTGAGCAATCCATACCGGCAGTAGTAGTTCCACCACCACGATATCTGACACCAAGGAAATTCATGGCATTATTAATTAATTGAAGAGAAATATAGCTTTCAGTTGGAGCGGCAGATGCGATAAGTTCCGGATCTTCCTGCTCTACGATAACATTCTTTTTATTTTTGACAGTCTTAGTGTTTTTAGTAGCGGTAGCTTTTGTTTTATCTGCAACAGCAACAGGAGCCGAAACAGTTTTGTCTGCAACAACAGTAGTTTTCTTTTCTACAGGTTTTTCGTAAACTCCTTTTTTAAGAGCTTCTTTTTTTGTGGTAATAATTTGCGAGTGGCCTGATGTCGATACCAATAAAAATATTGGGAAGAACAGTAAAAAGATTTTTTTTGCAGACATATTTATTTTTTATTTTTCAGCAAAAACAAAAACTTAGGGGCGAATTTGCTTTAGATTTATTAATAAAAATTCCGGAGAATTATTCGTTTTTCAAATGCTATATGTTTAGATAAACAACGGTTTAATAATCTGATTATTATATAACAGATTTCAAATATAATAGAAAATTCGTAAAATCAGCAAAAATCTTATCAAGAAATTGTTGATAAGTAAATTTTTAAAAGAATTTTTGGATTGTAACGAATTGAAATCGAGCGGATTATTTTTGATGTTAAATAACTGTTATTTTTTAGGCTTATCAACAATCAAACCAGCTGTTTTTGCACTCGCACCAATGCCTCCCAGTTTTTTTTCAAGGATTTCATAGTCTTGTAAAAGTCTTTCCCGTTGACTGGTTTCTAAAATTTTGTGTAGTTCTTTCTTGATTCTTTTCGGATTGCATTCGCCTTGTATTAATTCTGTCACGACTTCTTTGTCCATGATAAGATTTACTAACGATATGTATTTTAAGGTAATAATGCGCTTGGCAATCTGATAGGAAATCCAATTTCCTTTATAACAAACTACTTCAGGTACTTTAAATAATGCCGTCTCTAATGTTGCCGTTCCTGATGTTACCAAAGCTGCTGAAGCAATACTCAATAAATCATACGTTCTGTTGGAAATAAAATGAACATTCTCGTTCTTTAAAAATTGCTTGTAAAAGTCATATTCCTGACTTGGAGCACCGGCAATAACAAATTGGTAAGCTGGAAAATCTTTTACTACAGCTAGCATCTCAGAAAGCATTTTGGAAATTTCCTGTTTTCGACTTCCGGGAAGCAAGGCGATAATTGGCTTATCGTCCAGATCAAATTCTTTTCGGAAAGACGTTTCGTCTATATGTGTCCTATTATGGATGGCATCAATTAACGGATGACCTACAAATTCAACCGGAAAACCATGCTTTTTCTCGTAAAAATCTTTTTCGAATGGAAGAATCACATACATAAAATCAACATCGCGTTTGATGGCCTTGATGCGGTTTTCTTTCCATGCCCAAATTTGAGGAGAGATATAATAATGTGTAGGAATGCCTATTTCTTTTGCCCATTTGGCAATTCTCATATTGAATCCCGGATAGTCAATAAAAATGATGGCATCCGGCTTGAATTTCAGAATATCGGCTTTGCACAATTTAATATTATTAAGGATAGTCTTAAGGTTCATGACCACTTCTGCAAATCCCATGAAAGCTAAATCTCGGTAATGTTTTACTAAAGTACCGCCTGCTTCTTGCATTAAGTCGCCGCCCCAAAACCGGATTTCGGCATGAGTGTCCTTCTTAAAAATAGCTTTCATCAAATTGGAGCCGTGCAGGTCGCCCGAAGCTTCTCCGGCAATAATATAGTATTTCATATTGTTAACAATTTAAATGGATACAAATCAACTATTGTCATTGAGTTTCCATGTATTCAGATTCTGTATGGCATGATGGGCTGTCAGGTCAAATTGAACAGGAACCAACGATATATAGCCGTGTTTTAGTGCCCATTCATCAGTATCTTCGCCATTATCCTGGTTGACAAACTTTCCGGTTAGCCAGTAATAGTCACGTCCCATTGGCGATGTCCTTTTGTCAAATTTTTCAGACCACATGGCTTTTGCTTGTCGGCATACTTTGATTCCCTTGATTTCTTTTTCAGATAATTTCGGGAAATTGACATTCAGGATTACGCCTTCCGGAAGACCATTTTCCAAAACTTCCATCGCAATTTTTTTGACGAATTTTTTAACCGGTTCGAAATCGGCATTCCAGTCATAATCCAATAAAGAAAATCCGATTGCAGGAATTCCTTCAATTCCAGCCTCAACTGCGGCACTCATCGTTCCGGAGTAGATTACATTTATGGACGAATTGGAACCGTGGTTAATTCCAGAAACGCAAAGATCCGGTTTTCTTCCCAATACTTCATTAACGGCAAATTTTACGCAATCTACCGGAGTTCCGGAACAAGAATATTCAACCAGAGTGTCATCTCCCTGACTTATCTTATTAAGGAATAAAGTACTGTTGATAGTAATTGCGTGTCCTGTGCCTGATTGTGGACTGTCTGGCGCAACGACAACAACTTCGCCAATTTCTTTCATGACGCTAATTAAAGTTCGTATTCCGGGAGCCGAAATTCCGTCGTCGTTTGTAACTAAAATTAAAGGTTTCTTTTTCATAGGTGATTTATTGTCTCATTTGCTATTGAAAATGAGTAAGATGTGTTTGTTTTTGCTGTGGAATTTTACTGTAAAATAGGCCGCACAGATTACAAAAATAACCTTTTTTAAAGTTTTTCAATGTTACAAAATTGTATAACTTTGAATTTATAAAAATAGCAATGTCAGCAATGATTTAACCTTATTCCTCAATTAAAATCATCTTTAACAAAAAATTATGCGGTTTAAAAAATCGTGGCATAATTTTTTCAGTAATTTAGAACAAAATTTGATGAATGCTATAATGGAGTTTATGAAAAGAAATTATAAGATAGTACTGGTTGTAGTAGCACTTTCTGCAGCCTTATGGAGTTTCGTTCCTAGAGAATTAAAAAATGACCCTGAAAAAGATAAATTACTTCTTGAGCTTTTGACATTTGTTATTGAGCGCGGACATTATGATCCTGCAAAAATTGATGATACTTTTTCAAAAGGAGTATATAAAAGCTATTTGGAGGCGATAGATCCTTCGAAAAGATTTTTCCTTCAGTCTGATATTGATGAATTCTCAAAATATGAGACTAAGATTGATGATCAGATTTTAAACAGAGATTTGACATTCTTTGATTTGACATACAACCGTCTGCTACAAAGAATTGAAGAGAGCAAAAAATATTATAAAGATATTTTAGCAAAACCTTTTGATTATAAAAAGAATGAGACCTTCAATACCGATTATGCGGAGCATTCCTATGCTAAAAATTCAGATGAATTAAGAGAAAGATGGTACAAGCAGATTAAACTTTCGACTTTAGCTTCTCTTACTAATAAACTGGAAATTCAGGAAGGTAAAAATGTTGCCGATAATGATGATCTTTCTGACTTGACAGCTACAGAAAAAGCTAAAAAAGAGGAAGAACAGAAAAAAGAGAAAAAAGAAATCGAGAAAAAACCTTTTGATGTTCTTGAAAAAGAAACCAGAGAAAGCCAGTTGAAATCCTTGAACGAATATTTCGGATTTATTAAGGACTTGGATAGGGATGATTGGTTTTCAGTATACATCAATTCTATTGCTACCCGTTTTGATCCGCATACTTCTTATTTCGCACCAGACGACAAAGAGCGTTTTGATGTGAGCATGAGTGGTAAACTGGAAGGAATTGGTGCACGTCTGCAAAAGAAAAATGACTTTACCGAAATCACAGAACTGATTTCAGGAGGTCCGGCATGGAGAGGAAAACAATTGGAGCCGGGTGATGTTGTTCTAAAAGTAGGACAAGGCGATAAAGAGCCAGTAGATGTGGTTGGAATGAGAATTGACGATGTAGTAAAGAAAATCAAAGGGCCAAAAGGAACAGAAGTAAGACTTACCGTTAAAAAAACAGACGGTACAATCAAGATAATTTCAATCATTCGTGATGAAGTAGAGATTGAAGAAACCTACGCAAAATCAAGTATTGTTGAAAAGAACGGTAAAAAATACGGAATTATTTACCTTCCTAAATTCTATATTGATTTTGAAAATGCTGACAGTCGTGATGCCGGAAAAGACATTGCTTTGGAGGTTGAAAGACTAAAACAAGCCGGAGTACAGGGAATTGTTATGGACGTTCGCGATAATGGTGGAGGTTCTTTGAAAACAGTTGTAGATATTGCAGGATTGTTTATTGAAAAAGGGCCGATTGTTCAGATTAAATCAGCAGGTAAAAAGAAAGAAATCCTGTATGATAAAGATTCAAAAATACAATGGGACGGACCGTTGGTAGTTATGGTTAACAGTTTCTCAGCTTCGGCATCAGAGATATTGGCAGCAGCTATTCAGGATTATAAACGAGGCGTAATTATAGGAAGTACTCAGACCTATGGAAAAGGAACCGTACAAAACGTAATTGACCTGAATCAGTTCCTGAGAAGTAACTCTATGGGCGACCTTGGAGCCTTAAAAACAACAACTCAGAAATTCTATAGAATTAACGGAGGTTCTACTCAGTTGAATGGAGTTTCCAGTGATGTAGCCTTACCAGACAGGTATTCCTATATCAAGATGGGTGAGCGTGATATTGACAATGCAATGCCTTGGGACAAAATTGATGCAGCCGATTATAAAGTTTGGGACAAACAAGGTAATTTTGACCTGGCTGTTGAAAACAGTAAGAGAAGAATGGAGAAAAATGAGCAGTTCAAGCTGATTGAAGAAAATGCGAAGTGGCTTAAACAAAGACAAGATGAGAAAGAATTTAGTTTGAATATTGATAAATTCAAGCAAGAACAGGCTCAGCTTGAAGAAAAAGCAAAAAAATACAAAGCTATTTCTAACTATAAAAACACACTGAAATTTACTTCGTTGCCTTATGAAGATGAGATGGTAAAGAATGATAATCTTTTAAAAGAAAAAAGAGATCGTTGGCATGAAAGTCTTTCAAAAGATGTGTATGTAGAAGAAGCATTGAATGTTTTAGATGATTTGCAGCCAAATGCGACAATAAAAGGAACTGTAAACGTTAAAAAGAAAGATAAGTTGGTGAAGTCATAATTGGCTTAAAGGCATTTTGATGAATAAATCCACACAATCATTAACAGGAATAGCGCTCCAGAAATTCAAAAAGAATTTCTGGGGCGTTTTCAGTTTTGGATTTATAGTACTGCTGATGCTGCTTTCAATCTTTGCTTATGTTTTAGCGCCCGATAATTCTGAAAATGCCAATTGGGGCGATCTGACTATTCGATCAGAAAAGCCGGGTTTTGAAGTGAAAATTCTTTCTATTCCCCTGAAAGAACAGACGGAATCAAGTTTTTGGGATTTCTTTTTGGGACATGAACAGAAATTTTCAAAAGAACCAATTTCAGATTTTAAGATAGAAAAAGACAAAATTGTTTACACCTTATATAATGATGATCCTAAAGTCATCATACAAAAAGAAGCAACCTTAAATGATTTTCCGGGATATAACAATCTGGAAGATGCGGCAAAAGAACACATAAAAAACCAAAAGTTTTATTTAGGAACTGATAAAGCTGGCAGGGATTATTTAAGCCGAATGCTGGTAGGATCAAGAGTTTCCATTGCTATTGGTTTTGTAGCTGTTTTTATCTCTCTTGTTGTAGGACTCTTTTTTGGTGCGTTGGGTGGCTTTTATGGAGGAAAAGTAGACGCATTTGTTATGTGGCTTGTCAATATAATATGGTCAATTCCTACCTTATTGCTGGTTATTGCTATTACTTTAAGTCTTGGAAAAGGATTTTGGCAGGTCTTTGTAGCTGTTGGACTTACCATGTGGGTTGAAGTAGCCAGAGTCGTTCGCGGACAGATTATTTCTGTAAAAGAAATGCAATATGTTACGGCTGCCAGAGCTTTGGGATATACTAACTGGAGAATAATACTTCACCATATCCTTCCTAATATTATGGCACCTGTTATTGTTATTTCTGCGGCAAACTTTGCTTCAGCTATTTTGGTAGAAAGTGGACTCAGTTTTTTAGGCTTGGGAGCACAGCCACCGGTTCCTAGTTGGGGAGGAATGATAAAAGATTACTACGGCGATATTATTCTCGATAAGCCTTATTTGGCTATGGTTCCCGGAACGGCGATAATGTTGCTGACCTTAGCATTTATGATGATGGGTAATGCCTTGCGAGATGCCCTCGATGTTAAGAATTAAAGAAAACTTAACCTGACCGTTCGTCGGTTTTTTCATGTTATTAGGTCTTAGTGAAAAAAAATAGTATATTTTTACTTTAACTAAACTTGATCATATGTACTTAAAAATTACTTGCCTCCCCCGAAAGGCTGGATTTTTTCAGTTACTCCTTTTTATATTTTTACTCTTATCCTCTAATTTGGCCAATGCCCAATGTGCCGGTGAAGATGCATCCATTACAATATGCAATATTCCAGATCCGGCCAATCGAAATATCAATCTTTTTAATCTGCTTGGAGGCACGCCTACGCCCGGTGGGACCTGGACAGACCTTCAGGAATCCCGCGCACTAAATCTCTCAACAGGAGTTCTTAACGTTTGGGGTGTTAACGAAAGCGATACCTATGTTTTTATATACACAGTAAATAACGCGTCCTGTGCAGATAATGTGGCAACGGTTACAGTTACTATTGGCGGTTATGCCGGGATAAGCAACCCAAACGCTTCTGCCTGCGACGATAATAGCAGTGTCAATCTTTTCCAGTTTTTAGGGAACTTTCCAAATCCGCAATTGAATGGTTCCTGGAACGATGATAGTGGTAGTGGTGCTTTGAGAGGTAATTTCCTTGACGCTACAGTTTCCGGATTGGGAACTTTTTCGTTTACATATACCATGCCGGCCATTGGTTCGTGCTCTGCAGTTTCTGCAACTGTTGATGTAACTGTGCATCCGGCTCCGGAGCCTGGAGAACCATCAGATCTGATTTTATGTGATTCAGATGATATGTCTATCTATACAAATGTAAATTTACTGGACTATCTTTTCGGTCAGGACCCAGGTGGAAAATGGTCAGAATCCGGTACCTCTGAATTATCGAGCCCGCAAGATACTTTTATTAACGTACAGAATATCTACAATACTTTTGGCCCGGGAGAATACGGATTTACATACACCGTTCAACCATCCCATCCGGTATGCAATCAAAAATCGGCAACAATCAAAGTAATCATCGAAAAGCAGTTGGATTTCACCGGTTCTACATTGGTAGTAGCGTCAGATATTTGCGAAGATGAGATAGGAAGGGCGACTTTTGTTGCAACGCTCACCCAGGGTTTAGAAAATATACCTAACGGGAGCTACAATTTGCAATACCAGATTACTGGCCCGATTCCTTCCGGGAATACTATAGTAGTTCGGTTTGAAAACGGAGTTACAACTTTTCCAATTCCGGCAATTTCCTTTCCTTTGGTTGGAGCTTATACCGTGCGTATCATAAATATTCACGAAACTACAGGATATAATGCCTGCGAACATATTATTGGTGATATTTCAGATGTCCTGAATGTATATCCTTTGCCAAAGATTAATGCCGGAACCCTGACAATAGATAATGCCTGCCAGGATACTGATGTTGAAGTACGATTGTCGGGAAATACAAACCTAACTGATGGAGATTACAGGATTACGTACAATTTAAGCGGTAGCAATACCGCACCATCCCGTCAAGTCGTTATGACTGTTGTGGGTGGCATAGGTACTTTTATTATTCCGGGGAATCTTCTCCATAATCAAGGCAGCACAACGATTGTCATAACGCATATTATTAACTTGCAGACACTATGTGAGAATTTGGCTTCCTTATCACAATCCTTTACTATATTTCCAAAACCTGACGTGTCCAATGTGAGAGTAACTATTAATGATGTTTGTGAAAACCAGCCTGTAATTGCAAATTTCTCAGGATTTGGAATTCTGACTAGCATACAGATCACTTATTCGCTAACCGGAGCAAATACAGCTTCAGGAATTGTGACTATAGCAGCAGTTAATGGTTTGGCTACATTTACGATACCTGCAAACCAGCTTTTGAATACCGGAACTACAACTTTTACGGTTTCAGAAATTGTCAATAATGAAACTTCTTGCGGAGTATCAAATCTGTCCATAACCGACAGTTTTACAATCCATAAACTTCCTGAGATTCCTATCGTAAACAATATGGAATTTTGCCAAAGCGAAAATGCTACCGTTGCAGACTTATTGCCAAACGGAGCATCCTATATATGGTATGCGACAGAAAGCGGCACTTCGCCTTTAAGTAACGATACGGCACTGGTGTCGGGCAATTATTATGTTGCGGCCGTTTCTCCATTTGGCTGTGTGTCGCAAAAGGGAAGGGTTGCGGTCACGATTACTAATTTGCCGGCACCTACATTAGAAACTGATGGACAGAATTTCTGCGGTTTGGATTCGCCCGCTCCAACACTTGCTGATCTTTCAGCCAATGTGAATGGAACAGGGACTATAGTTTGGTATGATGCCTTGCACAATGGAAATCTATTGCCAAATTCGCAGGTTTTGCAAGACAGCATGACCTATTATGGATTTGATTCTTCAGCTGTTTCCGGCTGTATTTCAGAAAATGCGCTGGTGGTAACGGTTTCTTTGTCTCATTGTGGCGAAGATGAATATGAACTGATGATTCCGGATGGGTTTTCACCCAACGGTGACGGTATCAATGACACGTTTAATATTCCAAATATTGAATTTTTATTTCCGGATTTTACACTCGAAATATACAACCGTTATGGAAACGTGATGTATAAAGGAAACCGCAATACGCCTGATTGGGACGGAAGAAGTAATCAGTCGACTATAATTGATGGGGTAGCTCCAAATGGAGTCTACTTCTATATCGTTAATTTCAATAAAGGCAAAAAACCTGCAAAACAGGGAAGGCTTTATTTGAATCGATAATAGTCCAATCAATATTTAATCGGAACCAGATGAAAAAAATACTACTCCTTATACTTTTTACAGGCTTTTTAAATAAAGCAGTAGCCCAGCAGGACCCTCAATACACTCATTATATGTATAATTTAAGTGTAGTGAATCCGGCCTATGCAACAGCAACGCCAGAGGTGTTGAATTTAGGCGGATTATACAGAACGCAATGGGTAGGTGCTGTTGGAGCTCCCAAAACATTTACCTTTTTTGGACATATGCCGGCAAGTAAAAACGTTGAACTCGGGCTTTCTTTTATTTCAGATGATATTGGTGACGGAGCAAAGAAAGAAAACAACATATTCGGGGATTTTGCCTATGTGCTGCAATTGAATAACAATCACAGACTTTCCTTAGGACTAAAAGCAGGAGTAACCATTTTTGAAACCAACTTTAATGGTTTTGTATTGGAAAGCGGTTCGAATGGGACCGATCCGGCTTTTGCCCAAAATATCAATAGCGTTTTCCCAAATCTTGGAGTGGGCGCGTTTTATTTTACAGATAATTGCTATATCGGATTATCAGCACCCAACCTTCTGAATACAAAACATCTTGAAGAACGACAGGGAATAAATCGTTTTGGGTCTGAAAATGTACATGTTTTTTTTACCGGAGGTTATGTTTTTCAGATCAATCAGGATTTGAAATTAAAACCGTCTTTTATGGCAAAAGCAGTTAAAGGAGCTCCGGGTGTGGTTGATGTTTCTGCAAATGTTTTATTGTATGATAAATTTGAACTAGGTGTTTCCTACAGGCTTGATGATGCTGTCTGTGGATTGCTTAATATAAAAGTCACGCCAGATTTAAGAATCGGATATGCGTATGATTATACCACAACCAATTTAGGGCAATTCAATTCAGGAACTCATGAAGTGTTTTTGTTATTTGACCTGAATTTTATGAAAAAAGGATATGACAAGTCTCCAAGATTTTTTTAAAATGGGAACCATGAAAAAAATAGTGTATACGCTCATTGTCATTCTTAGTCTTCAGAACGGGAATGCGCAGGATTTAAAAAAAGCAAATGCTTATTTTGAACGGACTTTCTATAGCGAAGCTATTCCGTTGTATGAAAACATCATTAAGGACAATCATAGTTTTGAAGTCGTGAGCAATCTGGCAAATGCCTATTATTATACCAACGATCTTAAAAATGCGGAAAGATGGTACCGTTTTCTTTTGAAAAACTATAGTGCAGATTTTGGAGACGACTATTATTTCCGATACATGCATTCGCTAAAAGCAATAGGGAAGCATGAAGAAGCTAATGCTTTATCAAGAAGCAGAATGGAATTTAATGGGAAAACGGAGGATGTCGCAGCATTTGATAAGCAGGTTGCCATTCTGGAAAATATTGCAGCATTGGGTAACCGTTTTGAAATCAGAAATCTGGAAATCAATACCAAAAGCTCAGATTTTGGAGCAGTAAAAAGAGGTGCGGATTTGATTTATGCTTCGCCTAGAAAAAATAGCAAAGTCTATAAATGGAATAATGAAAACTATCTGGATTTATATGTAATTCCAATTGAGAATGTCAAAAAGGGTGATTCGATAGCAAAAGACTTTTCCAATTCGATAAATACCAAAATGCATGAATCAAATGCTGTCTTTACTAAAGATGGTAAGAAAATGTATTTCACCAGGAACAATTTTAATAACGGAAAAAAAGGAAAGGATAAGAAAAAGGTTTCACACCTGCAGATTTTCAGCGCCGATTTTGAAGATGGGGAATGGAAAAATATCAAATCATTACCATTCAACAGCGATGATTATTCCACAGAACATCCGGCTTTAAGTCCGGACGAACAGACACTTTATTTTGCTTCGGATATGCCGGGAAGTATGGGTTCTTTTGATATCTTTTCTGTAGATATTAATGAAGGGAAATTTGGCAAGCCTATAAATCTAGGTTCTAATATAAATACGATACACAAAGAACAATTTCCTTTTATTTCAAAAGACGGGCAGCTTTATTTTTCGTCTGATGGCCTTTTAGGATTTGGATCTTTGGATGTATTTGTTTCGACTAATGATAATGGGCAATTTTCCAAAGCGATAAATATTGGTTTTCCGGTCAATTCAGAATATGATGATTTTGCCTATACCATAGACCCGGAGACAAAAGAAGGTTATTTTTCTTCAAACCGAATAGGAGGAAAAGGAAATGACGATATATACCAAATCAATGAAATTAAACCATTGGTTATTGAAGATTGCAAACAGCTGATATCAGGAGTTATTACCGATGAAATTACAAAATTGCCTTTAGAAGGAGCTTTGGTTGTTCTGCAAAATTCAGAAAAAGCAGAAATCCAAAGAAAAATTACTGCCGCAGATGGTAAGTTTCTTTTTGATGCTGCTTGTGAGTCCGCTTATACGGTTTTGGCATCAAAAGAAAAGTATACCGATAATTCCAGAAGCTTGAAATTGTCTAAAGAAAGAAATAAAAACAATGATGCTTCTATGGCTTTAAAGTCGGTAGCAACAATCAGGCAGGAACAGGAAATTGCCTTGCTGCAAAAGAAAAAAGAAGATGAAATAGCAAAACAGAAAGAAAAGGAATTGGCTGAAGCCGATAAAAAGAAACGCATCGAAAAGCTCCTGGCTGATGAGAAAGACGTAGTAAGAGATAAAGATAGGCTGCTGATCAAAACAGAACCTATTTATTTTGATTATGACTTATGGTATATCCGAAAAGAGTCCAAGCCGATATTAAATAAAGTAATCGCCCTGATGAAAAAATATCCGGATATGGTTGTAGAAATAGGTTCGCATACCGATGTGCGTGGTAACAATAAATACAACCTTGATTTATCCGAAAAGAGGGCTGCTTCTACAAGACTATATTTTATCGAGCAGGGCATACCAAATAGCAGGATTTTTTCACGCGGCTATGGCGAAACAGTGCAGATAGTAAAATGCGTACCTGAAGAATCCTGTACGGAAGAACAGCACGAATTAAATAGACGCAGTGAGTTTGTCATTAAAGGGATATAAAAAAACCGCCAATTGGCGGTTTTTTTATTTTTAGGATCTTACTTTGATGAGGTCAGCTTCTTCATTCTGAACTTTTAGTTCCAGTTCTTTGATTTTTACTTCCTGTTTGCTGATCTTGATTTCTTCTTCCTGGATTTCAATAGAAGTAAGTTTGCCTTTGCCTTTCTTTTTATCCAATTTGTTTTTGTTTTTTTCTAAGGATTTTTTTTCATTGGCAAGTTTTGTCTTTGCTTTTAAAACGTCTTTTTCTGCCGAAAGGATTTTTTTCTGTCTTTTTTCAAACTCATTCTTTTCGCGCTCCATTTCTTTTTTGGCTTTTTCAAGCTTGCGCTGTTCTTTCTCGAATTCTTTGGCTTTCTTTTCAGCTTCTCTTGCTGCTTCTTCAGCTTTTGCCTTTTCTTCAAGTTGAGCTTGTGTTACTATTGGCTCTTGCGTCGTTGCCATTATAGTTGCAGAATCTTTTGATACCGCTGGAGTTTCGTGATTTTCTTGGGCAGATAATGATTGAATTGCCGCACATAAAATTGAAGTTAAAATAATTTTGGCTTTCATAAATAGTTGTATTTTAGTTAACGATTACGTTTGCTGGTAAATATAACAAACACCATTCCTAAAAATAAAAATATAACACAGATTTCGATAAATGACTAAAAAAACCGTTTTATATACAATATTATCAGTGGTTGTTGCGATTGCATACTTTTTGAGAAAAAGCAATTTTAATGCAACAAATGAAAAGCAGCCAACAGAAATTCCAATTCCTCAACCAAAAGAAGATATAACCGTAGCTGAAGATCAGGCAGTAAAAGATGAATACTTGCCCACATCCACTACGAAGCAACTGGTAGTACATCCCAATTTTACATTGTCATATTATGAAAAATATGAACAGGCAGAATGGGTATTCTATGAAGCCAAAGCCTTTAATGCAAGAAAATCCGATTACAAAAGACCCTTTTTTATACAAGACCCTTTGGTAAAAACGGGTTCTGCAGATTGGAAAAACTATAAGAATTCAGGTTATGATAAAGGACATTTATGTCCGGCTGGCGATATGAAATTTTCAAAGCAGGCTTTTGATGATACTTTTTATACCTCTAATATCTCTCCGCAGAAAAAAGATTTTAATGCCGGAGTCTGGAATAGGTTGGAACAGAAGGTACGTTACTGGGCTGATAAATACGACGGGATTTATGTAGTAACCGGAGGTGTACTCTCTGATGGATTAAAAACTATTGGAAATGAAAAAGTAGCCGTGCCAAACTATTTTTATAAAGTCCTGCTGGATGTTGATAACGGGCAATACCGAATGATTGGGTTTTTAGTACCGCATGAAAACAGTTCAAAACCATTATATGAGTTTGTCGTACCTGTTGATGAAATTGAACGTATGACAGGTATTGATTTCTTTCCGGTATTGCCTGATGCTATAGAAGATAAATTAGAGAAAAGCAGCGATTACAAAGCCTGGAGCTTCTAATTCTTACCATTCATTTACCTTATTAGCATCCATCTTAATAAAAATAAATAACAGGATACTGAAGGCAAAAAGGCTGGATCCACCATAGGAAAAGAAAGGTAATGGCACTCCAATTGTTGGGAATAATCGAATCAACATCGTAATATTTACAAAGAAGTGCGCAAACAGAAAAGTAGCCACACAATAGCCATAAACCCGACTGAATTTAGTCTTTTGATTTTCGGCTAAATAAATAATCCGCAAGAAAAGAAATACAAACAGGGTTATTACGGTAACAGCACCTATAAATCCCCATTCTTCTCCAACCGTTGTAAAAATATAATCAGTGTGCTGTTCAGGAACAAAGCCACCTTTGGTTTGAGTACCTTCTAAAAAGCCTTTTCCAAACCATCCGCCTGAACCAATAGCAATCATAGATTGGTTGAGGTTATATCCCTCATTTTTCAAATCTACATTTTGCCCGAATAATACATTAATCCTGTCTTTCTGGTGCGCTTCGAGCACATTGTCGTATACAAAATCTACGGAGTAGGTAAAACCGGCAATCAGCACAAAAATAACTGCCGACGCTAATGGATTACGGTTAATCCTTTTCGAGAGTATAAATTGGATGAATATAACGACCAAAGCGATAAGCAAGACAAAGTGCGGCTCAATAAGCAATGACATAAAAAACAGAAGTACGGCTAGAAACCCTGTCCATAAATACCAAGCAGGCAGTCCTTCGCGGTACAGTACAAAAATCAGGGCAACGAAAATCATTGCTGTTCCTGTATCATGAAGCAAAATAAGCAATAACGGAACACCCATAATTGCAAAAGCCTTTATCTGGTCGTTAAAATTTTTCAGGTTAACCTGAACGTCACTTAAGTATTTTGCTAAAAGCAATGCTGTAGAAGTCTTGACGAATTCTGAAGGCTGTAAAGTAAAACCGCCAATACTATACCAGTTGGTCTGTCCTTTGATGGTTTTTCCAAAAACAAAAAGCCCAAGCAAGGACACTAATCCTATGATATAAAATACAAAAGCGTATTTCTCATAAATCTTGGCATCTACCGTCAGGACGACCAAAACCAAAGGAATGGTTAGGCAGATAAAAAGAATCTGCTTTCCGTAAATCTGACTGATATCAAAAATAGAAGTCTGCTCCAATGGCAACGAAGCAGAGTAAATGTTAAGCCACCCCATGATCACCAAGGTGATAAACAGGAGTATGGTAATCCAGTCGATATTACTTGTTACGCTTTGGTTTTTCATTTACTATCTATTGATTTATTCGGAATGGCTGGCCGCTGGTTACTTTTGCATATTCACTTTGAAGGCTTCCTTCCAACATTCGTTTCTCTAAGTCAGTACGCGTAATTTTCCCACGAAGGTATTTTTCCAACATTAAACTGGCAATTGGCCCGGCCCAACGTGCACCCCAATATCCGTTTTCTACGAATACTGCAATGGCAATTTTTGGATCGTCTTTTGGTGCAAAGGCAACAAAAATAGAGTGGTCAGTAAGCTGTGTCGTTACACCATTAATTTTTGTTTTATTTTCTGCTGTACCCGTTTTTCCACAAATATCGATTCCTTCTACTCTTAGAGAACGTGCGGTTCCTTCATTGTAAACAGCAAAAAGACCTTCGATTACAGGCTTGAAATACTGCTTGTCTACCGTAGTGACATGCTTGGTCGTATATTTCTTGTCAATCGTATGGTTCTTGATCTTCTTGATGATATGAGGCGTATAGTAATAGCCTTCATTCGCCACGGCAGCCATCATATTCGCTAATTGTATCGGAGTAGTAGTAACTTCTCCCTGACCGATAGAATTTGAAATAATGGTCGTGCTTCTCCAGCCACCGTTTGGATACCATCGTTTATAATATCTTGAATCAGGAATATGTCCTTTTCTTCCAGCCGGCAGGTCATAGCCCATAAAACTTCCTAGTCCGAAACTTTTGAGGTGGTTACTCCATGCATCAACACCATAAGTAGGTTTTGGATATTTGTTAATCGTTCTCATGAAAACATTCGCAAAATAAGTGTTGCAGGAATGAGCGATTCCGGTATGTAGATTATTATCACCTACATCGTGGCATTTCATAAAGGCACCACGGCCATAAGAAAATCCATGACTGCAGTGGAATTTTGTGTTTTCGTCAATCACTTCTTCTTGTAAACCAATCAATCCGGTCATGATTTTAAAAGGAGATCCGGGAGGATACTCTGCTAAAAGTCCTCTGTCATACAGAGGTTTGGCAATTGAATCCTGACTAAGTTTTAAATAATTTTTAGAACGGTCTCTTCCAACCAAAATAGCAGGGTCGTAAGATGGTGCTGAAACCAAGGCAAGAATCTCTCCTGTTTTTGGCTCCAGGGCAACAATTCCTCCACGTTTGTTTATCATCAGCGACTCGCCGTATTTTTGAAGCTCAATGTCTAATGAGAGCGTAACATCTTCGCCTTGAACGGCAATAGTGTCATAAATACCTTCTTTATACGAACCGATATCACGATTGAAACGGTCTTTTTGGATGTATTTTACTCCTTTGGTTCCACGAAGAAATTCTTCATAAACTTCTTCAACACCTTGTTTTCCAATCAAATCGCCGCTTTTGTAGTACGGATTCTTCTTGATAATGGCATCGTTTACTTGTGCGATATACCCAAAAACATTAGCGGCTGCATTGACCTGATAGTCCCTAAGCGAACGTTTCTGTATATAAAATCCCTGATATTTCCTGATTTTTTCCTGAAATCCGGCATATTCTTTTTTGTTTAGCTGAGGTAAGAATACAGAAGGAAGTCTTGGACTATAGACAGTCGCTTTATTCATTTTGGTAATGAATTCTTCTTTTGTAATCTTTAAAAGCTTGCAGAACTCTAAAGTATCAATTTCCTTGACATCTTTTGGAATGACCATGACGTCATAGGATGGTTGGTTGGCAACCAAAAGAACACCATTCCTGTCAAACATATAGCCGCGTTCAGGATAGTCGTATTTTATCTTAATCGCATTGTTATCAGACTTTTTGATAAAGGAGTCGTCAATAATTTGAAGATAAAAAAGCCTGGCCACAATGACAACTGCAGATACAATTATTAAAGTAGGAAGAAGAATTTTTCTCATCTCTTGGCGTTAGGCTTAAATATATAAATAATTACTATACAGAGTATTAATGTGAAAATTGAACTGAATAGGGTTCGCAATAAAATATTGAATATAAAGCTCAGTTTAAAAATTTCTAATAAGAACAGTATAATATGGTGCGTAAATACCGAAATCAAAAGGAATGAAAAACGTTCAGGAGTCAGCTTGTCGTTAATCTTTACGGTTTGGTACTCATAACTCACTCCAAAAGAAAACTTGAAGAAAGTTGGCCTTACGTACGCCAGGATGACGCAGGCGGTTGCATGCACGCCTCCGGAATCGCAAAACATATCCATAATAATACCCAGTAAAAAACTTGCTAGCAACAATCCAGCCCTGTTTCCATTTACAGGATAAAGAAGAATAAATAAGATATATGGATATGGATTTACATAACCCCAGAAGTCAATTTCATTAAAAACCAACACCTGTGCGGCAAGCAAAAGTATAAACCGAGCAATATTTATTAATAAAGTACTATTCATTTTCTGCCTGCGTTTTTGCCTCTAGTTCTTCAATTTCTTTTCGCTCATAGTTTTCAAGAACATACACATGGCCAAGATTAGTCATGTCGTTGAAAAGTCGTATGTTCAAGGTAAAATAATTCGTCTCCTTATCGGTATATATCTTGTCGATTACACCAATATTTATATTTGGAGGGAAAGTCACAGATTCATTTCCGGTTACAATCGTATCGCCTTTTCTGACATTGGCCAATCGAGGCACATCAATCAACTGCACATAACCGGTACTTTTTCCATCCCAACGCAAGGTTCCAAAATGGTTGGATTTTTTGATACGCGCATTAATTTCTGATTTGACATTCAAAATGCTGATAACCGTAGCGTAATTTTTTGAGGTATGCTCTACAATTCCAATAATTCCTAAACTGTTGACTACTCCCATGTCAGGTTTGATCCCGGCTTTGGTACCGGCATCCAATGTCAGGTAGTTCTCTTTTACGTTATAGGAATTTTTAATGACTTTGGCCTGTACGATATTGATTTTTCCGTAACCTTTTAAGCTATCTCTGACTACTATTCCAGAAGAATCCTTAGCATTAAAAAGCATTTTTTTGAGAATAGCATTCTCTTTGGCAAGCTGTTCGTTCTGTGTTTTCAGATTCAGATATTCCTGAACATTATGGATTCTTTCATAAACTCCACCGGTGATAAAATTAGCAGAAGTTACCGCCTTGCTTCGATGATAGGAATGAGATTGAATGGTAAGCACTAACGAAATGCCCAAAAGCAGCAAAAACAGCAACCTGTTGCTGTTTTTAAGTATAAAATTAAATATTTGCTGCATGAACTATGCTTGTTATTTTATTAATATGCTTCTGAATTTTGGGATGTTTTTAAGTGCCATTCCCGTTCCTCGGACTACCGCTCTCAATGGATCTTCTGCGATGTATACCGGAAGGTCGGTTTTTTGCGAAATTCGCTTGTCTAATCCTCTCAGCATTGAACCTCCTCCTGCAAGATAAATCCCTGTGTTGTAAATATCGGCTGCCAATTCCGGCGGTGTCTGGGACAAAGTCTCCATAACGGCATCCTCAATTCTTTGAATGGATTTGTCTAAGGCTTTGGCAATTTCTCTGAAAGAAACCTCTACCTGTTTTGGTTTTCCGGTCAGCAAATCACGACCTTGAACCGACATATCGTCTGGCGGGCTTTCCAAATCTTCAATGGCAGCACCGATTTCAATTTTGATTTTTTCAGCGGTACTTTCTCCAACGAAAAGGTTGTGCTGAGTTCTCATGTAATAAACGATGTCATTTGTGAAAACGTCACCCGCAATTTTTACCGATTTATCACAGACGATTCCTCCAAGAGCAATAACCGCAATTTCGGTTGTACCACCACCTATATCAACAATCATGTTTCCTTTTGGTTGCATGATGTCTACTCCAATACCGATAGCCGCAGCCATTGGTTCGTGAATCAGATAGACTTCTTTACCGTTAACACGTTCTGCCGATTCTTTTACTGCTCTCATTTCCACTTCTGTAATTCCGGATGGAATACAGATTACCATTCTCAAAGCAGGCGTAAATAATCTTTTCTTTAATGCAGGAATGCTTTTTATAAACATACTGATCATCTTTTCAGATGCATCAAAATCAGCAATAACCCCATCTTTCAAGGGCCTTATCGTTTTTATGTTTTCATGGGTTTTACCTTGCATCATACTCGCTTCTTTACCAACGGCAATAATTTTGCCGGATACTCTGTCGCGAGCTACAATTGATGGGCTGTCTATCACAACTTTGTCGTTGTGAATAATCAGGGTGTTGGCTGTACCAAGGTCTATTGCGATGTCCTCGGTCATGAAATCAAAAAATCCCATAAGTAATTTTAGGGTTTAAAAATGTTTATAAAATTTTAACATGCAAAGTTACATAATTTAATGTTTGAAATGACGAGTTCCTGTAAATACCATTGCAACTTTATTTTCGTTACAATAATTGATACTTAACTCGTCTTTTATGGAGCCTCCTGGCTGAATTACAGCTGTAATTCCGGCGTTATGAGCAATTTCCACACAATCCGGGAAAGGGAAAAATGCATCACTTGCCATTACGGCACCTTTCAAATCAAAATTAAAACTATTTGCTTTTTCTATTGCTTGTTTTAAAGCATCAATACGTGACGTTTGTCCTGTTCCTGATGCGATAAGCTGTTTGTTTTTTGCCAATACGATTGTATTCGACTTTGTGTTTTTGCAGATTTTTGACGCAAACAACAAATCTTCAGTCTCTCCAGAAGATGGGGGAGTTGTAGTAACGGTCTTTAAGTGCTCTTTATTGTCTGTTACATTGTCTTTATCTTGAACTAATAATCCGTTCAGACAGGTACGAACCTGTTTCTGTGGTAGTTCGATGTCGTTTTGGACTAAAATAATTCGGTTTTTCTTTTCAGATAATATTTCAATCGCAGCTTCATCATAGCCTGGAGCAATGACAACTTCGCAGAAAAGTTGGTTGATTTCTTTTGCCGTATCCGTATCGATTTTTCCATTGGCAATAAGAACACCACCAAATGCAGAAGTAGGATCTCCTGCCAATGCATCAAGATATGCTTCTTTCATCGTATTTCTTGTTGCCAATCCGCAAGCATTGTTATGCTTTAAGATAGCAAAAGTTGGATTGTCATTTTTAAATTCCAGGATAAGGTTTACGGCTGCATCAACATCTAAAAGGTTGTTGTATGATAATTCTTTTCCGTGCAATTTTTTAAATATGGCGTCAAAATCTCCAAAGAAAAATCCTTTCTGGTGTGGGTTTTCTCCGTAACGCAAGATCTGGCCGTTTGCAACGCTTTCTTTATAAACCGTATCGTCTGTATTGAAATAATTAAAAATAGCAGTATCGTAATGAGACGAAACGTGGAATGCCTTTGTAGCGAAAAGTTTTCTGTCTTCTAATGTCAGTGTACCATTTTGTTTAGTGATTACATCAAGGAAATCGCCATATTGATCTACTGAAGCTACAATTACAGTGTCTTTGAAGTTTTTTGCTGCAGCACGGATTAAGGAAATACCACCAATGTCAATTTTCTCGATGATATCGGCTTCCGAAGCTCCTGAAGCTACAGTTTTTTCAAAAGGATATAAGTCAACAATTACTAAATCGATTTGTGGAATCTGGTATTCTTCCATCTGCTGAACATCACCTTCATGATCCTGACGATTTAAGATACCGCCAAAAATTTTCGGATGTAATGTTTTTACCCTACCTCCTAGGATTGAAGGATAAGAAGTTACATCTTCTACAGGAACTACAGGAATTCCAAGATTTTTGATAAAATCTTCTGTTCCGCCGGTAGAATAAAAGGTTACATTTTGCTCATGCAGTTTTCTTACGATTGGTTCCAGTCCGTCTTTCGAAAAGACTGAAATCAAGGCAGATTTGATAGTTTTTGAAGTACTCATTGTGTTGTTGTGTTTAAAGGTGCAAAAGTAGCTATTGTAACTTTAACTATAAAACAATAAATACATGTTTTTTAGGTTTTTTTCAAGATTTATTTCGAGTGGCAGTTTAGGTTTTTTGAAGCCGTTTTGATGCTTCAATTTATGTTTGGAGAGTTTTGTTTAAGATGTTGTTTGGGAACATCCCCGTTACTGTTTTTCTTTTAACAAGAAATATGGAAGTTTTTTAGGAAATTGTATTAAAATTACTGAATTTTACAGAGACTCAAATTCAGCTTTATGGTTCTATATCTGCGCTTGTTGCGAGAAAGTTTTGGCTTTGCCCTGAATGCGTTACGCAATAATAAATTGCGAACCATTCTTTCGCTTCTTGGTGTAACCATAGGGATTTTTTCAATCATTGCCGTACTGACGGCAGTTGATTCTTTGGATAGGAAAATTAAAGAGGATATGAGTACGTTGGATAAAAACACTATGTATCTGAAACGTTTTTCTTTTGGACCTTCTGATGTGCCCCGTTGGAAAAGAGAGCAATATCCGAATGTTACTTATGAAGAATTTGAGTATCTCAAGAACGCAGTCAATGGGATGGATAAATCTACTTATCAGCTGTTTACAAAACGCGAGATTATAAAATATGAAGACAAGACGGTTAGTGATGTCAATATAGTTCCTGCTACCTATGAATTTGTTGAAATCCAGCCACAGAAAATAAAAGAAGGCCGTTTTTTTAATGAATCCGAATCCAATTCCGGAACAGCAGTCGTTTTGGTTGGTTATGAGGTTGCGAATAGCCTTTTTGGAAATAGTGACCCTATAGGAAAGAAAATCAGACTTTACGGCCAGCGGTTTACCGTAATAGGAGTGTTGGAAAAACAAGGGCAGGGAATGTTTGGCGCGAACAATGATGTTTCTGCCTTTATTCCGGTTAATTTTTTAAGAAATAAGTTTGGTGACCATAATGATTCCATGACGCCTATTATTATTATCAAACCTAATCCGGGTGTTGATATGGATGCGTTTAAAGGTGAAATTATTCAAAAGTTACGAAACAAGAGAGGATTGAAAGTTGGTGACGACGATAACTTTTTCATTGACGTCTTGTCGGGTTTTACGGATCTGATTGATGGAATTGTAGGGACAATGAACCTGATTGGATGGGCTATAAGTTTCTTTTCTCTTTTAGTAGGAGGATTTGGTGTTGCCAACATTATGTTTGTATCGGTAAAGGAACGTACCAACCTGATTGGGATTCAGAAATCTTTAGGGGCAAAAAATAGATTTATCTTATTGCAATTCTTGTTTGAGGCTATTATATTGTGTCTTATTGGTGGAGTAATAGGTTTGTTGATGGTTTGGGGAATTGCGGCTCTCTTGACTAATATATTGGAATTCAAGTTTGTACTTGGATTTAGGAATATCATGCTGGGGACGGGTTTGGCGGCCTTTATAGGTTTGGTATCCGGAATATTACCGGCTATTTCAGCTTCCCGATTGGATCCGGTTGAAGCCATCAGGACAGGAATGTAAAAACAAAAAAATAGATATAAAAAAATCCCGATGTTTTCATCGGGATTTTTTTGTTTTATTTCTTATCGGATAGGATTGTTAAGAATCAAATCCAAATAGAGGTTTATCTTGTTTTTCAGCTCTTTTCTTGGCGTGATAAAATCCAGGAATCCGTGCTCTAATACGAATTCTGCTGTTTGGAAACCTTCAGGAAGATCTTTTCCGGTAGTGTCTTTTACAACACGAGGTCCGGCAAATCCAATTAATGCTCCAGGTTCAGAAATGTTCACGTCACCCAACATGGCATAAGAAGCTGTTGTTCCTCCTGTAGTAGGATCTGTACATAACGAGATGTATGGAATTTTAGCTTCGGCCAATTGAGCCAATTTAGCAGAAGTTTTTGCCAGCTGCATCAAAGAATAAGCAGCTTCCATCATTCTGGCTCCTCCTGATTTTGAAATCATTAGGAAAGGAATGTTGTTTTTGATAGAATGGTCAATTCCTCTTGCGATTTTTTCACCAACTACAGCTCCCATAGAACCACCAATAAAAGCAAAATCCATACAGCAAACTACCAGGTCTTTTCCTTTTGATTTTCCTACTGCTGTTCTTACCGCGTCTTTGAGCTTGGTTTTCTCCATAGCGTCTTTTAGTCGGTCTGAATATTTTTTAGTATCCACGAAATGTAGCGGATCTTTTGATGTCATCTTAGCATCCAGTTCTTTGAATTCGTTATTGTCGAACAAAATCTCGAAATATTCCTTGCTTCCGATTCTAACGTGAAAACCATCTTCCGGGCTCACATATAAATTTCGTGCTAATTCATCTGCATCTACGATTTTTCCTGTAGGCGACTTATACCAAAGTCCCTTAGGAACATCTTTCTTGTCTTCTGTAGCGGTTGTAATTCCTTTTTCTGTTCTTTTAAACCAAGCCATAATATTTTTTAATTATGAATTATAAATTATGAATTAGGGATAATGCAATTCGTAATTTGTAATTTTGAATTTATAATGTATTTACGTTGTTCAGGTCTTTAAAAGCCTGCTCTAAACGGGTATTGAAAGTAACTTCTCCTTCACGAATCCATTTTCTTGGATCATAATATTTCTTATTTGGAGCTTCAGGTCCTTCCGGATTTCCGATTTGAGTTTTTAAATAGTCAATATGTTTAACGATATAATCTCTGATTCCTTCTGTAAAAGCAAACTGTAGATCTGTATCGATATTCATCTTGATAACGCCATACCCGATAGCTTCTCTAATTTCTTCCAAAGTTGATCCTGAACCTCCGTGGAATACGAAATCTACAGGATTGTGTCCTGTATTGAATTTGTTTTGTACGTATTCTTGTGAATTTCTAAGAATTTTTGGTGTAAGCTTTACATTTCCTGGCTTGTAAACGCCGTGTACGTTTCCGAAAGCAGCTGCTATGGTAAAACGTGGGCTGATTTTTAGAAGTTCTTCATAAGCATAAGCTACTTCCTCAGGCTGTGTATATAGTTTTGAACTGTCTACGTCAGAATTGTCAACTCCGTCTTCTTCTCCACCTGTGATTCCAAGCTCGATTTCAAGAGTCATTCCTAATTTAGACATTCTTTTTAGGTATTCTTTGCAGATTTCGATGTTTTCTTCAATCGGTTCTTCTGATAAATCAATCATGTGAGAGCTGAAAAGGGATTTTCCTGTTTCGGCAAAATGTTTTTCAGAAGCATCCAAAAGTCCGTCGATCCATGGCAATAATTTTTTTGCGCAGTGATCTGTATGCAAAATAACAGTTGCTCCATATGCTTCTGCTAAAGTATGAATGTGTTTTGCACCTGCAATGGCACCTGCAATGGCTGCTTTTTCGTTTTCGTTAGATAAGCCTTTTCCAGCATTGAAAATAGCACCTCCATTAGAGAACTGAATGATAACCGGAGCCTTTAACTTTGCAGCAGTTTCTAAAACGCCATTGATTGTGCTTGAGCCAGTTACGTTAACGGCAGGCAATGCAAAACCTTTTTCTTTTGCGTATTTAAAAATCTCTTGTACCTGATCACCGGTTGCAACTCCTGGTTTTATATTATGAGCCATTGTGTTTTTGTTTATAGTTAAAGGATACAAAAATAATAATTTCTGAAATTAGAATGGGTAATTAATTCCAATATTTAATACGGAGTGTCCTAAATTGTAATCTTTAAACCATCGGTTTCCAACTTCTTTGGCAGGGTCGTAGGTCTTGAAGCCTATGTCCAGACGGATGACGAAGAAGTTAAAATCATATCGGAATCCAAAGCCGGAACCTACCGCAATATTTTCTAAAGAGCGTATTCCTGTGAAAGTAGATTTTGGATCTTTCACATTGTCCAGCACGTTCCAGATGTTTCCGGCATCACCAAAAATAGCTCCGTTTAGCTTTCCTAGCATTTTGAATCGGAGTTCGGCACTATATAAAATCTTTAAGTTGGCTTCGTTAAAGTCGTTTATACTTCCACTGCTGCCCGGCCCTAAACCATAAGATTGCCAAGCTCTGTTGTCATTGGAGCCACCGGCAAAATAACTTCGGGAAAAAGGAATGTTATCTGAATTTCCGTAAGGAATGGCTATTCCGAAAAAGGCTCTCATCGCCAATACTCTGTTGCCGGACAATCCCCAGTGTTTTATAAAATCGAGTTCTCCTTTAATATATTGCGAATATTCAATTTCGAGTATGGTTTTATTGCCCAACGCGTTTTTTGGCTGCTTGGCAATATCTGAAATTAGTCCTAAAAAGTTTCCTGCCGACTCTATTTTTGTCTTGAAAATCCAGAAATTATTGTCAAGAAGGTCAGTTTTTGTGTTTTTGGTAAACGTATAACTGGAAGCAAAAATCAGGTTGTTTTCGGTCAATCGGTCTTTTCTTTCAGAAATACTTTCAATAACTCTTAAGTCTTCCGGACTTGTTGTGATAGTAGGGTTTGGGCCAATGACATCTTGAAGGAATCCATTTGTTCCGGATTCAATAATCAGGTTTCCGCTAGTATTGAAATATAGAGGATTGACCTGGCTTGCATAATCTTTTGCTACATCATTCAATCTTCCGTAAGAGGAACGATACACATTAAAGTAGTTCGCCTTATTGATGTTTTTTACATATTGGATGTTGAACAGGTCAAAACGGGAAGTTGTGTTTCGTTTTGGAGTCCAGGTATAATACATCGAAGCAGTCAGATTCTCCTTGTCCAGACCTATGTTCTGCTGTTTTGCAAAACCAAGGCTGAAAATAGTGTTGGGAATCATGTTTTTTGCAATAATCTTGTCCGTATTAAAAGGAGAAAAGAATCGCGGAATATTTAACTTAACATCGGCACCATATTCTGATAAGTTGAAAAATACATTGTTGGGATTTGCAATTCCTAAATCTGTTGACGAACCAATATTTCCCCTAAGCGAAAGTTCCAATGTTTCCGCACCTCGGAAAAGATTACGGAATGTTCCTGTCATACTGCCTGAAATACCAAAGTTCTGGATATTGGAATGCGTCACGTCGGCAGATGCACCAAAGCTAAATTTCTTTCGGGGCGTCAGGTAGATATTTGCGATAAGCGAAGATTCATTAACATCTGTCGAATCTTCTACGAATTGAATGTTTGGGTAATTGAAAACGCGTAGGTTGTTTAATGACCTTGAAGTTGCTGTTCTTCGGAAATCGGCATAAGTACTTCCTTTCGAAATAAAAATAGCATCGGTCAATGCTTTTGGTCTGTAACGTAACTTGTCTTTGCTGTAAATATTGAAATTATTGTAAGTAGCACTGTCAGCAACTTTAATTCTATTGCTGTTGGAAGGACTATCTGTAAAAATATTTACTTCGCTTATTTTATAAAGCTTGAAAGGTTTTGTAATGGTTGTATCTCCAACACGTACATTTCGGTCAGATATCTTCAGGTTTACATTGGTTTTATGATTCGTGTCAATGGAGTCGCAAATAAAATTAATATTTGTAGGCTGAAAATAATAAGCTCCATTATTTCTGAAGTTTGTAGTAATACGTTCACGTTCGGCCTCAAAGTTTACCGATTTGAACTGTTGTCCGGGTATGATAAGCGTTTTGTTTTTGTTTTTTTCATATAGCGAATCCAATGCAGGTGTTCCTATTTCTCTGGAAAGGGAATCAATAATGTAGGGATGTCCAGTGGTTACGGTATAGTGTATCTGTCCTTTTTTATTAGGAAGTGTATCGATTTTATATGATGTCTTTGCATTAAAAAAACCGTTATTGAAATAATAGGCGCGTAATCGGGCAGTTGATTTCTTGGCTCTAGCTTCATCAATAATCACAGGAGGTTCGCCGGTTCTTTTTAAAAAGTTGTGAATGCCGGAATAAAAAAAGGAGTTTCCTAAACGTTCTACTTGTTTCTTGGAGAGCAATTTAGAGAGGCGTTCGTACTTTTTAGGGTTGGCTTTCATTTTTGCCTTAAAAGAAGAATCCGGATTTTGTTTTGCAAGATTGTATAAATTCAATCGTAAATTATATCCCAAAATGGTACTGTTGGGTTTTTGATACAGAAGATTGTTGATGGCCTCATCTTTTGTGATCTGGTCATTTACAAGAATTTCATTCTTTGTTAAAAGTCTTTTTCCTTCCGGAACTCTTTTTACAGTGTTACAGGCGGCAAATATGATTCCTATTAGAATAAATAGTGATATTTTTGTACTTATCTTTTTCAAGTGTCGGGCATATTTAATTCAAAAATACATTTTTTATGGTTAGCAAAAACCAAATAAAATTAATAACGAGCTTACAGCAGAAAAAATTTAGAAAAGAACATCAGTTATTTTTTGCCGAAGGGAAAAAAGTGATTCAAGAACTGATCCATTCTGATTTTTTTCTGGAAAATTTATTTTCAACTACTGCAGTCTTTCCGGAGGTAAATCCAAAAAAGATACTACCCGTTTCTGAAAGCGAACTGAAAAAGATTAGTGCCCTTACTACACCTAATGACTGCCTTGCTGTTTTTAGGATGCCAGAAGCTAAAAGTATAAATGAAACGGGATTAATTGTGGCGTTGGATGATATTCGTGACCCTGGAAATTTAGGGACTATTATACGTTTATGTGATTGGTTTGGCATTTCCGAATTGGTCTGTTCTGAGGAAACGGTTGATATTTATAATCCTAAAGTCGTGCAGGCTACTATGGGTTCAATTGCAAGAGTTAACGTTACGTATGTAAATCTTGAAAAGTTTATATCTGAAACCACTTTGCCTGTTTTTGGTACGTTTATGGATGGTGATAACATTTATAAGTCCGATCTTCCAAAAGAAGGTATTATTGTTATGGGTAATGAAGCTAATGGAATTTCATCTCAAATTGAAAAAACGGTCAATCATAGGATTGCTATTCCAAGATTCGGAAATCTGCAACAGACAGAAAGCCTAAATGTGGCTACCGCTACCGCTATTATCCTAAGCGAATTTAAAAGAGGTTAAATTTATTGGAAAGTAAAATTGATAAAGACTCCTCGTGTTTTCATTGAGGAGACATTGCCTGTCCACGGACTGTTTGGATCGTTATCACGGATTAACTCATCGTCCAATCCAAATACGCCTCGAATTGAAGGAGAAAATTTGAAATATTCTAAATATAAATCGACACCAAATCCTAATTCGTAGTTATTCGTCCATTGTTTCATTCTGAAACGGTTGTTTAAGTTATCTTCTTTCGATTTTGAATTACTTCCCAGGTTTAAGGAAGTTGAAACACCTCCAACCAAAAAAGGACGGATGTTTCCGGTTCTCAAAGAAGAAAACTTTAATAATAAAGGGAAGTGAATATAAGTTGACTTTACCTGTCTTAATGCATCGCTCTCATCCTCAAAACCAGTAAATCGCAGGTCTCTCTGCGTGTAATATAGTCCCGGTTCAAAACGAAGGTCAATATATTCATGCAGTCTTAAATTTCCAATAAGTCCTACGTTAAATCCGGTGGTTCCTTTTACCTGAATGTCTTTGCCGGGCTGCTTGTAGTCCAATCTAAAATCATAGGCGTTAAATCCAAGGAAGTAGCCCCAATAAACGCGCTGTTTGTCCCAGTTTTCTAAATTGATAATAGGGTCTTTGCTGAATAGGTTGGTGCCAAATTGCGCCTGACTATTCAGAGAAAAAGCTAAAAGAAGAATCGCAAATATTTTTTTCATATTTATTTCTTAGATGCAGAATAAATTGTTGCAACTCCAAAAGTTTGTGGTTGATCTGCAACTTCTATAAACCCAATTTTTCTCAAAATATTGTTTAACGCTTCGCCAAAAGGGAAAACTGAAGCCGATTCGGATAGATAGCCATACGCGGCATTGTCTTTTGAAAACACCTTTCCTATAAGTGGAAGAATGTTTTTTGTGTAAAAACTATAGAATTGTTTGTAAGGTGATTTTGTTGGGTTGGAGGTTTCTAAAATGACAAAAACACCACCCGGTTTAAGAACGCGAAGAATTTCGGAAAGTCCTTTTTCCAGATGCTCAAAATTTCGGACGCCAAAGGCAACGGTGATAGCATCAAAAGAATTGTCCTCAAAAGGCATATTTTCTGAATCTGCCTGAATCATTTCGATTCGGTCTGAAAGGTTTTTGGCTTCAATTTTTTTTCTTCCAACTTCAAGCATTCCTGCAGAAATATCAAGACCGATTATTTTTGAAGCATTGGTTTGCGACATCAATATAGCTAAATCTCCTGTTCCGGTAGCAATATCTAAAATAGTTTCAGGTTTTTTTGAGGCTACAATCTTCAGTACTTTTTTTCTCCATTTGATATCGATACCAAATGAGATGATGCGATTTAATCCGTCGTATTTTCCGGAAATAGTATCAAACATTTGTTCAACCTGCTCTTTCTTTCCTAAAGACGAACCTTTATATGGAGTGACATTCTCTGACATTTTCAATAGTTTGCGCAAAGATAAGCTATTATAGTTGATAACAAAAAACATCAATTTAATATGCGTTCAAGTTATTTTAGGTAGAGGTAAACAAAAGGTCACTAAATTAGGTTAGAAAAAAATTTACCAAAATTAGGCGATTGCGCTGCATTTGTATATTGTGCAATTTTACATTGTTAAACAAAATAGTTCAATCACATGTTTTCAAGGTTATTAATAGCAGAACTGAAATGGGTACTACTGGCACTAGCTATCTCATTTTTTCTTGTGAACAGTATCGACGGCGGCGTTTTTCGAAGCGACGCTGAAATTGGGGTGCCACAAACGTTCTTAGGGTTAAATTTGTTTTTGGAAATTTTAGTTTTTTTCGTTTTTAGTACCTTTGTGGTATTTGGTATTAAAGGCTTTTTTGAGATGTATTCTCGAAAATTTGCCAATGTCATTATCTTCATCTCTGGAGTCTTGATGGCGGCACTAATATTTATTTTAAGTTATCAGATACTGTCTATAGAGTAGTTGTTTTCTGAGAAAATAGTATTGAAAAGTTTAACTATGAACATCCTGAAATTTTTCAGGATGTTTTTTTTATTTCCTTGCGAAAGTCTGAAAACTGAAATCAACCTTGTGTTTTTCATCTGTCGGATGGTATTCCTCAGAAATCAATTCCCATTCGTTACGGTCTATTTCGGGAAAAAAAGCATCAGCTTCGAATGACTCATGAACTCTTGTGAGTTCGATTACATCTGCAAACGGCATTCCGAGCTTGTAGATCTCGCCTCCGCCAATAATAAAAATATCTTCTTCTTTTGGACAAGCAGCGATAGCATTCTCCATGCTGTCAACAACAATACATCCTTCCGGGGCGTATTCTTTCTGGCGGGTAATAATTACATGAGTACGCTTAGGTAAAGGCTTTGGAAAGCTTTCAAATGTTTTTCTTCCCATAATGATATGATGTCCGGTAGTGATTTCCTTAAACCGTTTAAAGTCATCCGGTAAGTGCCAAAGCATTGCATTATCTTTTCCAAGGGCATTATTTTCTGCAGCTGCAGCAATTAGGGTAATCATCAGGGAGTGTTTTTTAAGATTGTGGATTGTTGTCGACTTTTGACTGCAATTGCTGTATTTTTCGTTCTTGTTTTGCGACCAGCTTGTCGATTTGGGATCTTTCCCAATTTTTGTTCATGAAGCTATCGGTAATAAATACCCGTATAAAATGAAGAACAAAGATAAATGCCCAAATAATTATGGCCCATAAATCCCAATTGGAGCCAGGATAAATATCAAGGTCTAATACTCTGTGAATGATGAGGAAAAAAATACTTCCAACAAAGAACAGGATAAAGTGGAAATACAGACGTTTTTTCTGTTTCATCCTGCGACGGGCATATTCGTAGAGTTCGTGTTGGTTATTTTCCATACGATAGAAATTTGATTTTAAAGATAAGATTTATTTTTAAAATTTAAAAAAAGCTGCAGGAGAATGTTTTTATTACTCAACGTGAATAGCTATCGGGAGTGCTAAAGAGGCTCTGGTGAACATGCCTCTAATTTTCCCCGGTTTCCATTCGTTATACTTTTTTATAATTCGTTTGGCTTCCCTATCTAATTGTCCGCCTAAACCTTTTAGTATTTTTATGCTGGTAACCGATCCGTCTTTTTCAACGATAAAACTCACTATGATTCTGTCGTTGATAGGGGTGATGTCATCCTCGATATGAAAATTTGTTGACACAAATTTATAGAAGTTTGCCATTCCTTTATTGGGTTCCGGATCTTCAAAGATTTCACTATATGTGTATTTTTGGGAATCAGAATCTGTACTTTCGCCAGAGACAAGAGTTCCTTCTTTATAAATTTCTATAAAAGTAGCTTTGGTTTTAATGTTGCTGCCTTTCCATTCGCCTTCCTTGAGGCCGTTTTTTATTTTTCCACTCGATTTTCCGCCATACATTTCCTCTTCATAGGTGCCATTTCCGTTCTTGACAGTCTGTTTTCCTGCGGCATCATAAAACTGATTGATTTTTAAATTCCCGACTGTTTTTTCTTTTTCAAAATACAGGGCATCCATTTGAAGTTTTCCATTTTCATACCATGTTTTGTGAGGACCTACGGGGTTTGAATCCATATAGTTTCCTTCACTCTTTTTATTGCCGTTTTCGTGGTATGTTATAAGTTTTCCGGTTAGGTTAAAGCCAAGGCTATCGGTAGTTGTTCCTTCTCCATATAACTTTCCGGATCGATAATAATTTCTTATTTCATAGGACTTGCTCGGAATAGTATAGTTTTTTACAATCCTGTAGTATTTATAATCATCCTTAACCGTTGGGTTTTCCAGTGAATCTAAAAATGTCTTTTTGTCTTTTGCGTCTTGAGCCAATAGAAATATAGGCATCATTAAAAATAACGCCGAAAGTAGAACTGATTTCATAAAGTGCAAATTAATTTAAACTGCAACCGCTCCTTTAATATGAGGATGTGGCTCATAGCCTTCTAAAGTAAAGTCCTCGAATTTGAAATCGAAAATGTTTTTGACTTCCGGATTCAGGATCATTTTTGGTAACGGTTTTGGATCGCGGGAAAGTTGCAATTCCAATTGTTCCATGTGATTGTTGTAGATATGTGCGTCACCAAAAGTATGGATAAAATCTCCCGGTTTTAAGTCACAGACCTGAGCAATCATCAGTGTCAATAGCGCATAAGAAGCAATGTTAAAAGGTACTCCTAAAAAGATATCGGCGCTCCTTTGGTAGAGTTGGCAGGATAATTTACCGTCTGCTACATAAAATTGGAAGAAAGCATGACAGGGTGGAAGTGCTACTTTTCCATTGGCAACATTTTCAGCAAAAGACTTTGAAGTGTCTGGCAAAACGGATGGATTCCATGCAGAAACCAGCATCCTTCTGCTGTTCGGGTTGGTTTTTAAAATCTCAATCAGTTCTGTAATCTGGTCAATTTCCTCACTGTTCCAGTTTCTCCATTGATGACCGTAAACCGGACCAAGTTCGCCATTTTCATCGGCCCATTCATCCCAGATTTTTACGCCATTTTCGTTTAAATAGCCAATATTGGTGTCGCCTTTCAGGAACCATAATAGTTCGTAGATGATAGATTTAAGGTGCAGTTTTTTGGTGGTGACCATAGGAAAACCTTCAGACAGGTCAAAGCGCATCTGATAACCAAAAACACTTTTTGTTCCGGTTCCGGTTCTATCTCCTTTTTGCGTCCCTGTTTCAAGAACATGCTTTACTAAATCTAAATATTGTTGCATCTTTCTAGGCTTTAGGCGGTTTTAATACGTTGTAACGAAACTCAATTATGATTCTCTTTTGCTGATTTCATCTCGAATCTTAGCGGCTTTTTCATAATCTTCGTTCTGGACTGCTGTTTCCAGCTGTTCGTGCAATTCAGACAGACTGAGTTTAGTATAAGTGTCACTTGCTTCGTTAGATTCTTCCATACCAAATGTTTCTGGATTGGAAAGGACATCTTCTATTGTGTCTTGGTTTTCGCTTTCTTGCGGATTTGTTTTTAAGAATATCCCGGCTTTGTCTAAAATGTTTTTATACGTAAATATAGGAGCGCTAAAACGTAGTGCCAATGCGATGGCATCGGATGTTCTTGCGTCTATAATTTCCTCAATTTTATCTCTTTCGCAGATAATACTTGAATAAAAAACACCATCGACAAGCTTATGGATAATGACCTGTTTTACTATAATATCGAACCTCTCGGCGAAATTTTTAAACAAGTCATGAGTTAACGGCCTTGGCGGCTTTATCTCTTTTTCTAAAGCAATAGCAATTGATTGAGCCTCAAAAGCGCCAATTACAATTGGCAATTTTCGCTCTCCGTCCACTTCATTTAAAATCAGCGCATAGGCGCCATTTTGTGTTTGGCTGTATGAAATTCCTTTTATGGTTAGTTTTACTAAACTCATTTATAAGGTCTATGTTTGTTTGTTGTTTTTTAAAAAGGCTTGAACTAAATCTTTCGATATTCAAAGGGCAAAAATAATAAAAAAAAGGGCTATCTAAATTTGGATATTCCTATCTAAATTTAGATAGCCCTAATATGGGCACAATTTAAAAAATTATTTACGAATTATTTGCCTTGAATTCTTTTAATTTTTCCGTGAGTTTCGGAACTATTTCAAAAGCATCTCCAACTACACCGTAATCGGCTACCTTGAAGAATGGTGCATCTGGATCCTGGTTGATAACAACTTTCACTTTAGAAGAGTTGATTCCCGCAATATGCTGGATAGCTCCAGAGATACCAATTGCAATATATAAGTTCGTGGCAACAGGTTTTCCTGTTTGTCCAACGTGTTCACTGTGAGGTCTCCAGCCTAAATCTGAAACTGGTTTTGAACAAGCTGTAGCAGCTCCCAAAACGGCAGCCAAATCTTCGATCATTCCCCAGTTTTCAGGACCTTTTAATCCTCTACCTCCAGAAACAACAACTTCTGCATCAGCAATAGTTACTTTTCCGGTTACTTTTTCTACATTTTCCACTTTTACTCCAAAATCTGCATCACCTATTGATGGAGCGAAATCTTCCTGAGCAAGAGAAACAGCATTTTCGAAAACTCCATAAGAGTTTTTAGCCAATCCTAGAACTTTTACGTCCGTATTGATTTCTGTGATGTTGAAGGCTTTGTTAGAGAATGCATTTCTTCTAACCTGGAAAGGAGAAGTGCTAACTGGCAATCCTACTACATTTGAAGCATATCCTGCGTTTAGAGAAACAGCAACAAGAGGAGCCAAGTATAGGCTGTCTGTTGTAGAAGAAAGCAAAATTACTTTTGTGCTTTCTTTTTGAGCAGCCTGTTTGATAACATCAGCGTAGGCCTTAGCTGTGAATTTTGATAATTTATCGTCGTTTACTTTCAGTACCTTGTCGACTCCGTATTTTGATAATTCGGAAACGTCTCCGGCATTGATAGTTACAGCTGTAACGGTTGTGCCTAAAGATTCTGCAACTTTTTTACCGTAAGAAGCTAATTCGAAAGCTACTTTCTTGAATTTTCCTTCTGCAGATTCTGCGTATATTAATATTGACATGATAATTTATGATTTGTGATTTATGATTTGTGAAAGACAAATCCTAAAACGTTATTTTTAATTTTATTAAAATCTGAAATCTAAAATCTCAAATTATATAACTTTTGCTTCGTTGTGTAATAGGTTGATCAATTCGTCCAAATTGTCAGGGCTGATTAGTTTTACCGCTGATTTTGGAGCTGGCTTTTCAAATTTTACTGCTTTAGTAGTAGAATCAGCTGCAACTGGCTCAAGTATTGTCAATGCCTTTGTTCTGGCTGTCATAATTCCTCTCATGTTAGGAATACGAAGGTCTTTTTCTTCAACAAGTCCTTTTTGTGCACCAATAATCAATGGCAATGTAGTCGCCACAGTTTCTTTACCGCCATCAATTTCACGTACAGCTTTTGCATTGTTTCCTTCAACTGTTAAGCCGATGCAAGAGTTTACAAAATTTGAGTTTGTCAATCCGGCAATCATTCCCGGAACCATACCTCCGTTGAAATCCAAAGATTCTCTTCCAGCGATTACCAGGTCATAGCCTCCGTTTTTAATTACTTCTGCCAATTGTTTTGCTACGAAGAAACCGTCTGTTGGATTTGCATTTACTCGGATAGCTTCGTTTGCTCCGATTGCTAATGCTTTTCTAAGGGTTGCTTCGGTTTCAGGTCCGCCAACGTTTACTACGGTAACGTTAGCACCTTGCTGTTCTTGGAACCATATAGCTCTTGTCAAACCAAATTCATCATTTGGGTTGATTACAAATTGTACTCCGTTTGTGTCAAATTCTGAATCGCCATTCGTAAAGTTGATTTTTGAAGTAGTATCAGGAACGTGACTGATGCAAACTAATATTTTCATTTTATGTAAAATTATAGTGTTGATATTTAAGGCTCCGAAATTAAGGATTATAATTCAAATAAAAAACTATGCACGCATAATATTTTAATAATTTTTCCTCAACTATTTCGTTTTCGTTGCAGTTTGGGTGATTTTAATGAAAAATTGAGAAAATCTTTAACAGATAGCTCCCGTTATGTTTGGTATCTTTGCATCCTTAAAAATGCCTGATGGATACTTCTGTAAATAAGCCCAATTCTATATATAATGTTCATTTTGGATTAGTCTGCCTGAGTTCTTTGCTGTTTTCGGCAAGTTTTAATATGCTGATTCCGGAATTACCGGACTATCTGAGCAGTATGGGAGGCGCTGAATACAAAGGACTTATCGTTGCGCTTTTTACACTGACTGCCGGTATTTCCCGTCCGTTTAGCGGTAGGCTAACAGATACATTAGGTAGAGTTCCTGTAATGGCAGTAGGCTCGATAGTTTGTTTCGTTTGTGGTATTTTATATCCAGTTTTGACAACGGTTTCCGGTTTTTTGTTTTTACGTCTGATCCATGGCTTTTCTACAGGGTTTAAGCCTACGGCAACTGCTGCTTATGTGGCTGATATTATTCCGAGAGAACGTTGGGGAGAAGCGCTTGGAATTCACGGATTATGTTTCAGTACGGGTATGGCGATAGGACCGGCGATTGGAAGTACGATCAAGCTGCATTTTTCAATGGATATGCTCTTTTATGCGTCTTCAGTATTTGCGCTTTTGTCTATTGTTATCTTGATGAACATGAAAGAGACCTTGAAACACAAGCATCGTTTCAGCCTGCACATTTTGAAAATCTCCAGAAAAGATATCATTGCAATAGAAGTACTGCCGGCAGCGGTAGTGACTTTTCTTTCCTATATGGCCTATGGAGTAATTCTAACGCTGATTCCGGATTGGAGCCATCATTTAGGAATTGCCAATAAAGGCTTGTTTTTTATGGTTTTTACAATCACTTCGTTGCTGATCCGTTTTGGTGCTGGAAAGGCCTCGGATAAATACGGACGTCTAAAACCTATGGGGATTGGTTTAGCAATACTGATTGTTTCTTTAGGTGTTATCGCTTTTACGGAGTCAGTTACCGGACTGCTTGTAGGGGCTGCATTATACGGAATCGCAACAGGAATTGTTTCTCCGGCGCTAAATGCCTGGACTGTCGATATGAGTTTTCCGGAACATCGAGGTAAAGCAATGGCTACTATGTATATCGCTCTTGAAGCCGGTATTGGTTTAGGAGCTTTGTTTGCAGGATGGATTTATCAGGATGTGATTGCTAAAATTCCGCTTATTATGTATTTGAGTGGTGGAATGACGTTTTTGGCGTTGGTTTACGTTGCATTTCGGGTTAAAAAGATGAAGCTACTGCTTAAAGGTAGCCATTAATGAAGAAGACTATATCGTTTTCGTGGAAAAATCGTCTACCAAGAAAAGAACAATTAGTAATTGATTATTATAAATTATTCGATTTAGTAGTTTAAAATAATTATTTTTGCCTTTCAATTTTAAGAAGATAATAAAACATAATATGAGAACAATCCAGTTTAGAGAAGCAATCTGCGAGGCGATGAGTGAAGAAATGCGTCGTGATGAATCTATATATTTAATGGGTGAAGAAGTTGCCGAATACAACGGTGCTTACAAGGCCTCAAAAGGAATGTTGGACGAGTTTGGACCAAAAAGAGTAATCGACACTCCGATTGCTGAGCTTGGTTTTGCAGGTATTGCAGTAGGTTCTGCAATGAATGGTAACCGTCCGATTGTAGAGTTCATGACATTTAACTTTTCGTTGGTTGGAATTGACCAGATCATCAATAATGCAGCGAAAATGCGTCAGATGTCTGCAGGACAATTTCCAATGCCGATGGTTTTCAGAGGGCCTACGGCTTCTGCCGGACAGTTGGCTGCAACGCACTCACAGGCTTTTGAAAACTGGTTTGCAAACACTCCGGGATTGAAAGTGGTAGTTCCATCAAACCCGTATGATGCTAAAGGATTGTTGAAATCGGCAATTCGTGATAATGACCCGGTAATTTTCATGGAGTCTGAGCAGATGTACGGTGATAAAGGAGAAGTTCCAGAAGGAGAATACACAATTCCGCTAGGTGTTGCTGAGATTAAAAGAGAAGGAACGGATGTAACTATCGTTTCTTTCGGAAAAATCATCAAAGAAGCTTATGCTGCTGCAGAAGAATTGCAGAAAGATGGAATCTCTTGCGAAATCATCGACTTAAGAACCGTTCGTCCAATGGATCACGATACGATTTTAAAATCGGTTAAAAAAACAAACAGATTGGTAGTGTTGGAAGAAGCCTGGCCTTTTGCAAGTGTGGCTTCTGAAATTACTTATATCGTTCAGGAAAGAGCTTTTGATTACCTGGATGCACCAATCCAGAGAATCACAACTGCGGATACGCCGGCTCCATATTCTCCAACATTGCTTAAAGAATGGTTGCCAAATGCAGACGATGTTGTTAAAGCGGTAAAAAAAGTAATGTATAGATAGATTTTAGTATCCTTTTTGATACCGGATTTTCCGAATAATCAAAAAATAGGAATATCAAGAAATCAAATAATCAAATTGATTATATTTGGAACTTCATCAGACTGATTCTGATGAAGTTTTTTTTTGCAACACAATATGACGAATAAAATATTTGTAAGCCTAAGCTTTTTCTTTTTCTGTATAAACTTTCTGACCGCCCAAACAAAAGTAAGCGGTGTTGTTTATGACGAGTTCAAGCAACCGCTTCCTTATGCGAACGTAGTTTTCAAAGGAACCACAGAAGGAATTATTACTAATGAGGAAGGAAAGTTCTATTTGGAATCCAAATCAACTCAAAGTGCCATAGTGGTAACTTTTGTTGGGATGGAACCGAAAGAAGTTCCGATTGAAAAAGCGGTAACCTACAATTTGGAAATCAATCTGGGTGCAGGGAAAATGCTGAATGAAGTTGTTATTTATACCGGAAAAACTTCAAAAAAGAATAATCCGGCTATCGATATCCTGAGGAAAATATGGGCACGCAAGAAAAAAAACGGATTGCGCCAATTCAAACAATATCAGTATGATAAATACGAAAAAGTTGAATTTGACCTGAATACAATTGACAGCGCCTTGATGAAAAGCAAACTGTTTAGAGGAATGGAGTTTGTTTTTGAACAGGTCGATACTTCTGATGTGACAGGAAAATCATATCTGCCTATTTTTATTAATGAAGCCTTAAGCCAGGTATATGGCGACAATACTAACGGAAAGCTAAAAGAAATTACTAAAGCCAATAAAAACTCCGGATTTAGCAACAATCAGCAGCTGATCGCTTTTATAAAAGATTTGTATGCGGAATACGATATCTATGATAACTACCTGAAATTTTTTGATAAAGATTTCGTGAGTCCGCTGTCAAGAACCGGAATCAATGTCTACAATTATGTACTGCATGACAGTACCTACATCGATAACAAATGGTGCTATAACATCGTATTTTATCCTAGAAGAAAAAACGAACTTACATTTAAAGGTGATTTCTGGGTAAATGATACGACATTTGCCATCAAGAAAATTAACCTTACGGCAAGCCGCGGCGCCAATATCAACTGGGTTAAGGAAATCTATATCGAACAGGAGTTCGAAGTACTGAATGACTCAGTTTTCTTACTGACAAGAGACCATATGATGTCTGATTTTGCTTTCTCTAAGAAAGATAAATCCAGAGGAGTATATGGAAAAAGAACCACGCTTTTCAGAAATCATAAATTCGATATCAAAAAAGAGGACAAATTCTATAAAGAAGATGTCAACTTCTACGACCCTGAAATCTATGCCAAATCAGATGATTTCTGGAATGAAAACCGTTTTGAAAGCCTGAATAAGGATGAAAAAGGTGTCTATAAGATGTTAGATACGCTTAAGACCGTCAAGAAATTCAAGCGGCTTTACAATCTCGTCTCCATACTCGGAAGTGGTTATATCGAAATGGATCATTTTGATTATGGGCCTATTTTCTCCACATTTGGATATAATGACGTAGAAGGAATTCGCGTCAGGACAGGTGGTAGGACCTATTTTGGGCCAAACGATAGATGGCGTATTCAGGGATATACAGCTTATGGATTTAAAGACAATCAGTTCAAATATGGTATTTCCGGAAAAGTGTTGCTAGATAAGCAAAACCGATTTATAATTTCAGGAGGAAACCGGCGTGATATAGAACAGATTGGCGTTAGCCTTACGACTTCTAACGATCTTTTAGGCAGGAGTTTTGCCTCGTCTTCTTTATTTGCAACTGGAGATAACAGCAAGCTGACTTCGGTGAACCTGACTAATTTTTCTGCGGAAGTAGAACCGTTGAAAAACCTGGTGTTCCAGGCAGGAATGTCTTATAGAACCTTAAAATCGGCTTCGCCAAGCACATTCAGCTTGGATTATTATAAAGTTATGCCGGATTTACAAAATCCGCAGGGCGTCATAGAAAGTGAAGTCAAGCAATACGAATTCAATGCCTCGATTGATTATATGCCGGGCAGAAGACCTATAGGGTTTGGTGTGGAACGTACTAACGTGGATTCAAATTTCGCGAGACTGTATCTGAGTTTCAGTCAGGGGATAAAAGGGATTTTCGGAAGTGATTTCGATTATGAAAAAGTGCAGTTTTATTACAGACAGCCGTTATTGGTAGGAGGTTTTGGAAGACTTTTTACCACTTTGGAGGCAGGAAAGATTTTTGGAACAGTTCCTCTTGGATTGATGGGTGTTGTGCCAGGTAACCAGTCGTTCTTTATAATTGACAATACCTATAATCTTATGAATTATTATGAGTTTATGGCCGATGAATATGTTTCGCTCCATTTTGAACATAATTTTAATGGAAGACTATTTGCCAGAGTTCCTTTCCTTCGCAAATTGAATTGGAGAGAAATTATCGGAGTCAAAGGTGTTTATGGAACGATTTCAGATGAAAACAGGGCAATAAATGCTCAGACAGCTATACCTTACAGAGCGCCGGAAGATGTGTATTGGGAATACCATGCAGGAATCGGAAACATTTTCAAAGTGTTACGTGTTGATTTTGCTTGGAGAGGAAACTATTTGAACCTACCAGATGCCAATAAATTTACCGTAAAGGCATCTTTTGGATTCTATTTTTAAGAAATCCTTATTTTTAAATTGTTTGTATGCGTTTTTATTGTTTCAATGTATCTTAATGCTTATTTTTGCACCCGCTAAAATATATAGAGAAACAAATTTAGAATATGAGTGCAGCTAAGCAAAAATCTTTTGATGTATTGATCGAAATACCAAAAGGAAGCAGAAATAAATACGAATACGATTTCAAACTGAAAAAAATACGTTACGACAGAATGCTATTTTCTTCGATGATGTATCCGGCAGATTACGGATTTATTCCAGAAACTTTAGCATTAGATGGAGATCCACTTGATGTATTAGTGTTGGTTACAGAGCCTACTTTTCCTGGTTGTGTAATGGAAGTAAAGCCAATCGGTGTTTTCCACATGGCAGATGAAAAAGGACCAGACGAAAAAATTATCTGTGTTCCAATTTCTGATCCGATTTGGAATAAATTGAATGACTTAAGCGATATGAATCCGCATATGTTGAAAGAAATCGAACATTTCTTCCAGGTATATAAAGATTTGGAACAGAAAAAAGTTGATGTAGAAGGATGGGGTGATGTAAATGAAGCAAAAGAAATCATCGAAAAATGCGTTGATCGTTTTGAATCTATAGAAAACAGACCGGAAGAATTATTTAGCATTAGATAATTGAAATCCTAAAAAATTATTAAAAAAGCAATATTCAATAAAGAATATTGCTTTTTTATTTATGTTGGTTTCGTTACATTTACACTTATTAACCAAAACCAACAAACTTTAATATGGAGTCAATAATGATTTATGTGCCGGCAATACTCGCTGTAGTCGGACTTCTTTTTATGGCGATTAAAAGATCTTGGGTTTTAAAACAAGATCCTGGAGATGGAAAGATGAAAGAAATTTCAGAATACATCTACGAGGGAGCTTTAGCCTTTCTTAAAGCAGAATACAAATTATTAACTTTTTTCGTTATTGGCGCTAGTATCGCATTAGCAGCAATCACTTTTTTACCTGGAGCTACTACGCACTTATCAATAGTGATAGCTTTTGTCTTCGGGGCAGTATTTTCTGCTTTGGCAGGTAATATGGGAATGAAGATTGCTACAAAAACAAATGTCAGAACGACACAGGCAGCTCGTACGAGTTTGCCACAAGCATTAAAAATATCTTTTGGCGGTGGAACGGTAATGGGACTTGGGGTTGCAGGTCTTGCTGTTTTAGGTCTTACCGCTTTTTTCATTTTCTTTTTCCATTTCTTTATGAATGGTCAATGGGTTGAGGGAATCTATGAAGGAGAAACAAGAACTGCAAATGAATTAATGACTGTCTTGCTCGAAACGTTGGCAGGATTCTCTCTTGGAGCAGAATCGATTGCCTTATTTGCTCGTGTGGGCGGTGGAATCTATACAAAAGCTGCCGACGTTGGAGCTGATTTGGTAGGAAAGGTAGAAGCCGGAATTCCGGAAGATGATCCAAGAAATCCAGCCACAATTGCCGATAACGTAGGAGATAACGTAGGAGACGTTGCGGGTATGGGAGCCGACTTGTTCGGGTCGTATGTAGCAACCGTTTTGGCGGCAATGGTTTTAGGAAATTACGTAATCAAAGATATGGGCGGAATCATTACGGGTGATAAATTCGGAGGAATAGGCCCTATACTTCTGCCAATGGCAATAGCCGGTGTGGGAATCATTATCTCAATCATCGGTACAATGCTGGTTAAGATTAAAAGCAATGATGCAAAAGAAGCTCAGGTTCAAGGGGCACTAAACGTCGGCAACTGGGTTTCTATTGGATTGATTGCAGTAGCATGTTTCTTTTTGGTTACATGGATGCTTCCAGCAACAATGAAAATGAAATTCTATGGTGAAGGTTACCATGAAATTTCTTCCATGAGAGTTTTTTATGCGACTTTGGTTGGATTGTTTGTAGGAGCAGTAATTTCTTCCGTTACGGAATATTATACTGGATTGGGTAAAAAACCAATCTTGGCTATCGTACAAAAATCAAGTACAGGAGCAGGAACCAATATTATTGCCGGTTTGGCAACAGGTATGGTTTCTACATTCCCAACCGTATTGTTGTTTGCTTCTGCAATTTGGGCTTCTTATGCTTTTGCAGGATTCTACGGAGTTGCTTTGGCGGCTTCTGCTATGATGGCAACAACAGCAATGCAGCTGGCAATTGATGCTTTCGGTCCAATTTCAGATAACGCCGGAGGAATAGCAGAAATGAGCGAATTGCCAAAAGAAGTGCGTCAGCGTACCGATATTTTGGACTCAGTAGGAAATACGACTGCGGCTACCGGAAAAGGTTTTGCCATTGCATCGGCAGCCCTGACATCATTGGCTTTATTTGCAGCTTACGTAACCTTTACAGGAATTGACGGTATCAACATCTTTAAAGCGCCGGTTCTGGCAATGCTTTTTGTTGGAGGAATGATTCCGGTTGTGTTCTCAGCATTGGCAATGAACTCAGTTGGAAAAGCGGCGATGGATATGGTATATGAAGTAAGAAGACAGTTTCGTGAGATTCCGGGAATTATGGAAGGAACAGGAAAACCGGAATATGCAAAATGTGTGGACATTTCGACAAAGGCTGCCTTAAGAGAAATGATGCTTCCGGGAATATTGACTATAGGATTTCCAATTGCGATTGTCCTTTTAGGAAAATTGGTTTATCCTGAAAACAATCAACTAATTGCAGAAATGCTTGGAGGTTATATGGCGGGAGTTACCGTTTCAGGAGTACTATGGGCTGTTTTCCAAAACAATGCAGGAGGTGCCTGGGATAATGCTAAAAAATCGTTTGAGGCTGGCGTAATGATTAACGGAGAAATGACATACAAAGGGTCTGATGCCCATAAAGCAGCGGTAACTGGTGATACGGTTGGAGATCCGTTTAAAGATACATCCGGACCTTCTATGAACATCCTGATTAAGCTTACGTGTTTGATCGGTTTGGTAATTGCTCCTATTTTGGGTAGCCATGATGCAAAACCTGTAATCGACAATCTTGAAGGAATTGAAATCGTTCTTGATGAAACAACACCAGCACCTGAAGTAAAACAATCGACAAAGGAAATCAGGATTGAATCCGTAAAAGACGCTGACGGAAAAGTAAAAGCTACTGTCACGACTGTTACTGATTCGGCAGAAGCCGTTGAGGTTTTTGAAGGAACCGAAGCAGAAGTGGCTGCAAAGATTGAAGCCTATAGAAACAAATAAGCATTTAAAATAAAAAAGCCTTCCAATTGGAAGGCTTTTTTTATATTTTCAAGATTAAAACAATCCGTTAATTTCTGCATTGATTCGGTTAATGATACCTCCTAAGTCTTCCGGGTTGTCTACAAAATTGATATTATCAACATCGATAATCAGGAGTTTTCCATTGGTATAGCTTTGTATCCAGGCTTCGTATCTTTCATTCAGGCGGCTAAGATAATCGATAGAAATAGAGTTTTCGTATTCTCTTCCTCGCTTATGGATTTGATTAACCAGATTCGGAATAGAACTTCTCAAATAGATTAGTAAATCTGGTCCTTCTACCAATGATTCCATCAATTCAAAAAGCGATTTATAATTATTAAAATCACGATTGGTCATCAATCCCATGGCATGCAGGTTGGGAGCGAAAATATGTGCGTCTTCATAAATCGTTCTGTCCTGAATGATATTTTTGCCACTTTCGCGTATCTGAAGGACTTGTCTGAAACGGCTATTCAAGAAATAAATCTGAAGGTTGAACGACCAACGTTCCATCTGATGGTAAAAATCATCAAGATAAGGATTGTCTACTACGTCTTCAAAGTGCGGTTCCCATTTAAAATGTTTTGCTAACAATCGTGTTAGTGTTGTTTTTCCGGCTCCAATATTTCCTGCTACTGCTATGTGCATTACGGTAATGTGATTTTATATTGACTGATTTCGTTTTCGGTAAAAATAGATAAAATTTGGTCTTTAAAAGAAAAATGACCGAAGCTTTTTTCTTTTAATTGGATAGGTGATAACGACTCGTCTTCTAAATTATAGAGAAACAATCCATTATCGATTTTCATCAAAATTTGTTTTGGAGAAACAACCTGCAATTGATTGTAATCAGGAACATGCCCAAGAAAATTAACTTTCCCGAACAGATTCGAAACATATAAATTTTGTTTGGTGTCGATCCAGTAAAAATAATTGTAATCAGATTGGTAAAATTTTACGTTTTCTTTAAAAGAAGGCGTTATGGGTTGAAAAGTGCTTTTCTGAATATCAAACAATCCTAATTTCTGGCTCAGCATATCATATACCCATAATCTGTTTTGTGACGCCAGGCTTACAGCTTCTGGGTTTAAAGGTGTTTGTAGTTCCGAAAAATTAATCCTTGCAGTTTCATTCAGCTGATTGTCCAGTAAAACAACTGTTGTGAACTGTTTGTAAAACAGAACCAGCTGTAAAGGATTTTGCAGATCGACCTGATGAATTTTGCCTAAGGAAACATTTTTGTAAAAATAGACCTGATTCGGACTTGTTTTCCTAAATTCATTCTGGTTGATAGAATAGAAATTTCCAAAATTATCTTTCCCGATATACTGTCCTGTTTCCCATTTTTCTGCGTTGGAAAAAAAAGGAATAATGCTTGGCTGTTGTGAGAATGCCAATACGGGAATAAGACTCAGGGCTATAAAAATGATTTTTCTCATAGTAGGTGCCAATTTACGAATATCCTTTCAGATGTTGGAAGCAAAGCAAATATTTAATATTGAATATCTGAAACCATATACCAAAAACAAATTCCAAGTAAGCTTATATTTTTCTTGCTTTGTGGCTCTGCGCCTTTGCGAGCAATCATTTCACGCAAAGGCGCAGAGCCGCAAAGCTCCTAATAATAGAACTATTGAACGTCAACTGTCAGGTACAAACTTTCTGATAATCATTTAATATTGTGTTCAAATGGCAAGGTTAAAATTATTTAACAAAAGCTTTGTAGCAAATATTGTCCAAATCCGTCATATTTGTATACTAAATTTTGTTTTATGAAAAAACACCTGATTTTTTTAATGATGTTGGTTTCGATTTCCAACTCATATGCTCAAAAACAGCAAGGAACTTCTGCTATGGGAACCCAGGAATTTCAAGGAATGGCGGTCTATGAATCTAAAACGAGCACGCCTGATATGAAATCAAGATTTTCTGGGAATAGAGAAATAACACCGGAAATGCAGAAGTCTATTGAAGAAAGGATGAAAAAAATGCTGGAGAAAACTTTTATTCTCAATTTTGATAAGGCTGCTTCAATCTATAAGGAAGATGAAAAACTAGATGCACCAGGCCAAAATAATGGAGGATTCCGAATGATGTCTTCCATGATGGGAGGCGGAGGCACTTACTATAAAAATGTAAAAGAAAGAACATTTGCCGTTGATAAGGAATTTATGGGCAAAGAATTTCTGGTAAAAGATACATTACCAAAACTGCAATGGAAACTAGAAGGAGAAACCAAACAGATTGGAGGTTATACCTGTTATAAAGCTACAGCGGTAAAAAAAGTAGCCCGTTCGGATTTTAGAAATTTCAGACCGAAAAAACAAGAGGAGACAAAAGAAGCAAAAGACAAAAAGCAGGAAAAAACCGAAGAAAAGAAAACCAATTTCATGGATGACTTTGAAATGCCGAGCGAAGTGAACGTTACGGCTTGGTATGCGCCAGAAATTCCTGTAAACCAAGGGCCGGAAGGCTATTGGGGATTGCCTGGATTGATTCTCGAAGTCAGCGATGACAAAACGGTAATCTTATGCTCGAAAATTGTACTCAATTCAAAAGAAAAAGCAGCCATTAAAGCACCTTCAAAAGGCAAAGTCGTTACACAAAAAGAATATGATGAAATTGTAACCACAAAAATGGAAGAAATGCAAGAGCAGTTCAAGAGAGGCGGCGGCAGACCAGGAATCAGAATGGGGAATTAATTATATAAAAAAGATTAAAACGACATAGGTTGCTTGCACTCTATGTCGTTTTTTATGGATAGAAATTATGTAATCAATTTATAGCCTTGGCTTCGGACATTTATAATTTGGATGTTTGGGTCAAGGCTAAGTTTTTTTCTCAATTTTGTGATAAAAACATCCATACTCCTGCCATTAAAAAAATCATCATCTCCCCAGATTTTTTTTAAAACAAGAGAACGGTCTAATATGTCGTTCCTGTTTTCGATTAAAAGATGAAGCAGTGAAGCTTCCCGATGTGTGAGAAATTGTATGCTTCCTGAATAATCAAGTGTTTGTTTGGTCAGGTTAAAAATATAATTGCCTATAATGATACTTTCATCATTTTTTTCCAGTTGGATTCGACCTAAAAGGGCATGGATACGGACAATTAATTCCTCCATACTAAACGGTTTTTTCAAATAATCGTTACCTCCTAGCTGAAAACCATCAACAACATCCTGTGTCTGCGATTTTGCAGTAAGAAAAATAATAGGTGTTTTTTTGTCCAGTTTTCGGATTTCCTTTGCCAACGTAAAACCATCTTTTTTGGGCATCATAACATCCAGTACCAAAAGTTCCGGTTTCTCTTTTGAAAAAGTTTCAAAGGCTTCTTCTCCATTTTTACATGAAAAGACCTCGAAATTCCGTGTTTCCAGGCTCTCCTTTATAATTTGGGCAAGGGCAGGTTCATCTTCTGCCAGTATGATTTTTATTTTGCTAGACATCAGATAATTTTATTTTAAAAATAGTCAGTTCCTGGCTAGGAAGCAATTCCAGTGTGCCACCATGTTTTTCTATGATCCTTTTAGAATAATATAGCCCTATTCCAAATCCTTTTACATCATGCCTGTTCCCTTTAGGAATTCGGTAAAACTTGTCAAAAATCTTTTCTCTTTGGTCTTTTTCGATTCCTGAACCATTGTCCTGTACGGTAATTTCAAGAGTATTGGCAGCATATTTTAAATAAATATCGATGATGTTACCACCATATTTGATGGCATTATCAATCAGATTGGAAAGCGTATTTTCAAAATAGAAAGGATCAATCTCGGCAATAAGCTGTTCCATATTAGAGTGGAAGAAAATATTTTTTTCAGGATCAATTACCTTATGCTTTTCTACAAGATTCCGTATCGTTGAAACGATGTTTGTTGGCTCTTTATGAAGCAAAAGTTTATCTGTATCTAAAGTGGCAGTTTCTAAAAGTTTTTCGACCATAATTTCCAGCTTTTTTAGCTGCTGGTTGGAAATGTCAAGATAGCGGTTGGTCTTTTCAGTATCGTTTACTGCATTAAAATTTCGGATACCCTCAATAGCTGTAGCAACCGTTGTAATTGGTGTTTTGAATTCATGAGTGATATTGCTGATAAGATCATTTTTGATTTCATCTACCTTTTTCTGCTTATTAATTGTTTTTAGTAAATAAAACAAGCAGCCAATTATGGACAGCGAAAGAAGAAAAGATAGAATGATCTCTACCATACTTCGTTTTAAAATCACTACTACCGGATTTGAAAATAGTAGCTTCAACTTCTGTCCCGGGGGAAGAAATGTAGAATTAGAGGTTGTGCTTAAAGGGAAATGGATGTTTTTATCCAGATGGTAATTTTGAAGTACCGAATCCATTTTAAAAAGCCGCATTCCGTATTGGATAGTAATGTCCTTTCGTGCCAATTCTTTGTCCAGGGTTATACTTACTTTTTCAAATTCGATAGAATCTCGGGTCAGCGAAATAAGGATTTTATTGGTAAAGGTTTGGATTTTAGAGACGCTATCCATGGCGCGTTTCCCGGTAAGAACCTTTACTTCAGAAATTTTTGCAGGCGCTATCGCATAAGTTTTCCCATGTATTTCAGCGCTTTTGCCTTTTATAGTTTTAGGGCTTTCAGGTTTTGGAGAATCTATAAAGTCAATTACTTGTTTGGGAGTATTTTTAGAATTGTTGATTTTTATGACTGTAGTTGTCTTTGGTGAATTATCTTCAGTGAAAGTGCTTGTTGCCATATATTTTTTCGCTGCTTTTACTTTTCTTTTTGTAATTGCATTGATAAAAACGGAGTCGGAAATGATATTCTGCACAAAATTAGGGTCTTTGATAGTGTCATTTCCGATAAATGTCATGAAATCAGTTTTTACATCTTCTGCATAATAATGCTCTATGCTGTTGTCAAAAGCAATCTGTACGTCATTGATTAGCCGCTGCTTGTTTTCTGCATAGTTTTTTATATTCCAGTAAATCTGCAAACTGATTGTTGCAATGATAGTTACGGAAATAAAAAATAAGATGTATTTATAATTCTTGGATTTCATTTTTCAAAAGTATAAACAAAAAGCATTGAAAAAATGCCGTTAACAATCGTTAACGTTGGTTAACTGAAAATGATATTTCATGTGGTTTACTTTGTGTCATTAATTTAAAAAACCAACAAACATGATAAAATCAGCAGTTACCGCAGCAATAGTAGCAACTCTTTTTTCTTTCCAACTGATGCAGGCACAGGAGTTTACCGGACGCGCAACATATCAGACAAAAACAATAATGAATGATATACAGATAAGTGGCTCAAATATGACTCCTGATTTGCAAGCATCAATTGAAGAAAAAATGAAAAAAGGTTTTGAAAAAACCTATGAATTGAGTTTTAATAAAACGGAATCCGTTTACGAAGAGCCACCAAAACTGGAATCTCCGAGCGGTTCGTCAGGAGCCAAAACCATAGTCTTTAATACTACTTCATCAGGTGATGGTAAATCGTATAAAAATATAAAAGATAAGACCATGCTTTCCGAGGAGGACTTTTTCGGAAAAGAATTTCTAGTGTCAGATTCTTTACGAAAATGGGATTGGAAGTTGGTGGACGAGACTAAAAAAATAGGGAACTTTACCTGCTATAAGGCCATTGGCGTAATTCCTGTTTCTAAAGAAGATATAGAGAATTTTGAAAAAATGAAAAATAAAAAAAGCGAAAAAAAGACAGTGTTGTTTACTCCAAGTGAACCTAAAGATAGAACGATAACAGTTTGGTATACGCCGGAAATTCCAGTGAGCCATGGTCCCGGAGAATATTGGGGATTGCCTGGCCTAATCATGGAAGTAAACGATGCGAAAACAGTAATACTATGCTCTAAAATTGTATTGAATCCAAAAGATAAGGTGGTTATTAAAATGCCAAAAAAAGGAAAAAAAGTAACAAAAAAGGAATATGAAGCACTAATTGAAAAGCAGATGGAAAGTATGAAGGATTCGAAGGGCAACATCCATATTAATTTAGGCAATTAATCATTAGTTTTACACATCCAATTTCTCTTACAAAATGAAAAAAGTACTTTTCCTTACATTTCTATTCCTTTCCATTTCAGGATATTCCCAGAACATACGTTTTTCAGGTATTGTAGCTGATGCGAATGCTGTTGGTTTGGAAATGGCTAATGTCATGGCTGTAAACCAGTCTACAAAAGCCATGGATTCCTATGCCATTACAGATGATAAGGGAAGGTTCCAATTATCGCTCAAAGCCAATACCGCCTACAAGATAAAGGTGAGTTATATCGGTTATCAAGCTAAAGAAATTGATGTCCAGACACAAGCAGAAAACATGGTTCAGACACTTGTACTGGAACAGGGAGTTGATTTGGATCAGGTAGAAATTGTACAGGAAATGCCGGTTTCCATAAAAGGAGACACTATTGTTTATAATGCTGATTCTTTTAAAACAGGAACGGAAAGGAAGCTAGAAGATGTTTTGAAAAAACTCCCTGGAGTTGAAGTAAATGCAGATGGGCAGATTGAAGTAGAAGGGAAAAAAGTTCAGAAACTAATGGTGGAAGGCAAAGACTTTTTTGATGGCGATACGAAGTTAGGAGTGAAAAATATTCCTGCCGATGCTATAGATAAGGTTCAGGTATTGCGAAATTACAATGAAATTGGAGCGCTGAAAGGTCTTGAAAATAATGAGGAAAATGTGGCAATGAACATCAAGCTAAAAGATGGCAAAAAGAATTTTTGGTTTGGTGACATGAGTGCAGGAATAGGTATTGGGCATAAAGACAGTCGTTATATAGTAAACCCTAAACTGTTTTACTATAATCCAAAATACAGTATCAATCTTATCTCAAATTTCAATAATATAGGAGAGCTGCCACTAACCATACAGGATTATTTTAAATTTACTGGTGGTTTTAGAGGTATGATGCAAAAAGGAGGAAGCTCTTTTAATGTTTCCTCAAATGATTTGGGCATTGCCATGCTTAGAAATAACAGAGCCAAAGAAATTGAAACCAAATTTGGAGCGACAAACTTTTCTTATAATGTCACAAAAAAATGGAGTTTAAGCGGCTTTGCAATTCTTTCTTCCTCTGAAACTGATTTGGAAACCCGTTCAAGAAGTACCATTCTTGAAACCGGAGTAAGACAGAAAAACGAAGAAATCACGCACCAGAAAAGTAATCTAGGACTGTTCAAGTTTAGTTCCAGCTATAAGCCCAATACAAAATTGCAATTTGATTATGACGTATTGATGAAACAATCGAAGCAGGATGAAAATAATAACTTGCTAAGAGAATTTACTGTCAATAATGTTACTTCTGCAGAAGACATCTATACTACCAAAAAACAGAATCCGACATCAATAAATCAAAATGCAAGCCTGTATTATACGGCTAACGATAAAAATGTTTTTGCTTTTGAAATGCAGCATCTTTATCAGGATGAAGATCCTTTTTATAATGCCAATTTAATGACACAACCTTTTGCTTTGTCGGGTTATGTAGAAAATCAGAACCGAAATAATTTGAACCAAAGTCGTTTTGTAAAAACCAATAAGCTCGATGCTAAGCTGGATTATTACTATATGGTTACACCAAAAAGTAATATCAATGTGACTTTAGGAAATACCAATTCGCATCAGAATTTCAACTCAAGCATTTTCCAGATTTTAGACAATGGTAACAGGAATGATCTTGTAGCACCGGAAAATAACAATAAAGTAAGCTATGATTTTAATGATGTTTTTGTTGGATTGCATTATAAATTCCTGACAGGGAAATTTACTTTCACTCCGGGATTCAGCGCACACTATTACAACATGGATAATGCACAGTTAGGAACAAACTATAAACAAAACTTTTCTAAGCTATTGCCGGATTTCTACGCCCTGTATCAGATTAAGAAATCAGAAACGCTGACATATACTTTTGCGCTGAACAATAATTTTACAGATATCAACAACCTGGTAATGGGAAATGTGCTTTCCGGATACAGTAGCTTATATAATGGAAACAGATACCTTGAAAATTCAACAACGCAATTGCACTCTTTGAGATATTTCAAATACAGTATGTATAATCTGGAAAATATATTTGCCAATATCTCATACAGCAAAGTGACTGATGCCGTTAAAAGCAGAATTGTTTTCGATAATGTAAATCAGACCCTGACTCCTTACAATTCAAATCTGGCAGACGAAACGATTAGTGCTAATGGTGCTTATGGGCGATCTTTTCTAAGATTTTATAAAGTATCGGCAAGTATTGGATTGAACTGGTCGAAATTCAATAATATCCAGAATGGGAATGTAACGACACAGGAAAGTTTCATACAGAATTATACCATGAGAGCTTCAACAAACTATAGAGACCTGCCTAACCTTGAAGTAGGGTATAATTTTGTAGTTAATGATTATGCAGGGTCAAAATTTTTTACTGACAAGCCGTTTGCCAAATTAGATTATTATTTCTTGGATAGTTTTTCTTTTGTGGCAGAATATGAATTCTATCATTATTATAACAGTAGCAAGACAGTGGAAAATGAATATGATTTTTTAAATGCCAGCTTGATTTATCAAAAGAAAAACAGCAAGTTTGAATATAAAATTGGAGCGACAAACTTGTTGAACACGAAAACGCTGAACGATGACAGCTTTAACCAATACCGTACAACTACATCACAGTATAGGGTTCAGCCAAGGTATTTGATATTGACATTAAAATATAATTTATAAAAATATAATTTCAGTCAGGCTATTGGCTTAAGATAGAGTAGGGAGTTTTGAGTTAGTTGCTCCTATTCCATATATATAGCCCGACTGAAATATAACCTTCTATTTTGGATAAGATTTATTTTTGCTGAAAAAATAAATTAAATTTGTAGGACAAATCACTAAAAAGCCAAATATGAAGAATTACACTCTGGGATTATTATTGTTCCTTTCTGCGGTTTGCTATTCACAGAATAAAAATGAAAAAGGGACCTATATCTCCAACTCCTTAGGACAGGATGTCAAACTGAACCTTCTTGATAATAACAAATACGAACTTGTTCTCCTGTATGGAGATTATGAAGTTAAGAATGATACCTTATTTTTCAATAACAATTATTCCAGAGAATCTGATTTTGCTGTTGCTTTTTCTTATGATGCCAATCCAGGTGCAGGGAAAATCAGGGTAAATATAAAAGGGACTTCAGGTTATTTTTCAGGTATATATATCGGAACTCAGTCAGGCAAGTCAGAACCTGATTATAAGGCTGTTTATGATTTGACAGGAGAATTGGGTCTTGACGAGACAGAAGCAAATTTTGAAATCAATCGGGCAGAATATCTTTATCTGGCAAGAGAAGATTATAACGGAGAAACAACACTATACAAATATGCTCTGCCAAGAAGTGCTAATGAAATCAAAATTGAATACACTCCTAATTACTTAGGAAAAATGGATCTTCAGGGTTATTACAATGAAAAAAATGAATTGGTAATTTCTGAGAATAAAAAAAATCCGTTGACTTTTGTGCGTGAAAACCAAAAATCAAAAGTAGTTGACGTTAAAGAAAACCCAATAGAGACTACAAAGAAAAAAAACTGGACTTATCCTGGCAAAACGGATATGTTTGGTTATGGAGTGGCAGACAGTGCAGCTGTTGCGCCAGCATCTGACTTTAAATTAGTAGTGCATGATAATATGCAAAAAGCATTAGAGGCAACTAAAAAAACGCCTCAGAAATACTTGGTGGTTTCGTATGACCCGGATAATAAAAGTGCGAAGAACTTTTTTGATGTATTCATACAAAATCAGGAATACAATATAGGAAGCTATAGTTCTTATGGACAGATTGCGGATTATGACAAGTATAATTATTATTTAGCAACTGCAAAAGATGAGTCCTGGGCTACAAAAAATGTAATGTTTAAATCAGCAACCATAGTTATGGATGGGGATGGAAACATCTTGAGCCAGACCGAAAGGAATTTGTCGGAAAATGCGGGTATGTTTGATGTCTATTATAGCTCAATCGGGGAAAGGCTGCAGTATGTAAAAGCAATGGTAGATCTGAACAAGGCTTTGAGCTCCAAAAAAACGAAAGATTCTGAAATCGTAAAGAAATTGTTGCCGCTTTCAGATGATAATCTGTATAGCTGGTCTATTGAACCGCCGGTAAAAGTGGCTGTTAGTTTAGCGGAATCATCTATGGTTGAGCAGGTAGAGGCAGATACAATACAGGAATATCCGAATTACGAAAATCAAACAGCCTATACCAAAGTAAATTTTGATAAAAAGAAACTGCTTTCTGTTTGGGATAGGATTGTCAATAGTCATGCAAAAGATAAAACACCAGATATGGATTTTGTAAAAATTGCATTGGCCGAAGTACAAAACAGAGGGTTTTATTATAAAATTTATAACGAGGGGAGGCCATTTGATGAAGCCAACTTTAAAGCGATTGATTATCTGTTGAAACATTATGACGCGATTCTCGAAGAGCAAAAAAAGACATCTGAACAAGGTGATACTGCGTATGGTGATTATATCCCAACCATAGAAAGCCAATTACCATTAGCTATTTCCAGTGGTATTTCTCAGATTGGAGAAAATACCGATGAGAGATACAGAAACAGGATAATGGATATTTATAAAAAAGTAATGGCGAAAAAACCTCAGGATTATACTACTAACATCGAATATTTAAGAATTTTACAAGGTATTGCTGAAGCTCAAGATAAAGAAAATCCATTTGTGGCTGAATATGATGTCTTCTTCAAGGAAGCATTTAAAGGAGGTAAAAACGAAATTGAAATTTTAGATGATCTATATACTGCCCAGATTAAAACGGATTATTCGTATAACGATTGGACGTCTTTTAAAAATTCTTTTTCTAATGCTTCTAACGAAGCAGCTTGGTTTGTGGTTCAAAAAGGGAAAGATCCGGAATCCATTAAAAAGGCAATCCAATGGTCTGAATCCAGTTTAAGGATTGAAAAAAACAGTCCGTATTACTTAGACACTCTGGCGCAGTTATATTATAAAAATGGCGAGAAGCAAAAAGCAATAAAAACACAGGAACAGGCACTGAAATTTTCTGATATAACAGGAGAAGAATCCAAAGCCGAAATGGAAGCTGTTCTTGAAAAAATGAAAAACGGAACCTATTAAAAATAAAAAACCATCCTGAAAAGGATGGTTTTTTTATACCTGGGCTAATGGTTATATTCCAAAAGCGGCTTTTACTTTATCAACAAAGTCAAGTTTTTCCCATGTAAATAGTTCCACTGTAACTGTTTTCTCTTCTCCGTTTGGAGTTTTGAAAGTTTTAGTTACGGTTTCTGGTTTTCTTCCCATGTGTCCGTAAGCGGCAGTTTCACTATAAATAGGATTTCTCAACTTTAATCTTTGTTCGATGAAATATGGTCTCATGTCAAAAAGCTCTTCTACTTTTTTAGCAATCTCTCCATCTGAAAGATTTAGCTTTGAAGTGCCGTAAGTATTGATATAGATACCCATTGGCTTAGCTACACCAATAGCATAAGAAACTTGTACTAAAATTTCTTCTGCCACTCCTGCCGCTACTAAGTTTTTAGCAATATGACGTGTTGCATAAGCAGCACTTCGGTCTACTTTACTCGGGTCTTTTCCAGAAAAAGCACCACCACCGTGAGCGCCTTTTCCACCGTAAGTATCAACAATAATTTTTCTTCCTGTCAATCCTGTATCACCGTGTGGACCACCAATCACAAACTTTCCGGTTGGATTGATATGGTATTGAATTGTATCATTGAACAAATGCGCATAATGCGGGTTGTTTTTGATAATTCTTGGGATTAAGATTTCGATCAGGTCTTTTTTGATTTTAGCAAGCATATTTGCCTCGTTATCAAAATCATCATGCTGAGTAGAAATTACAATAGCATCAATACGGACAGGCTTGTTGTTGTCATCATATTCCAAAGTAACTTGCGACTTGGCATCCGGGCGAAGGTATTTGATTTCGTTATTTTCGCGACGCAGAACGGCTAGTTCTTGCAATAATTTGTGAGAAAGATTCAAGGCCAGAGGCATAAAATCATCTGTTTCATTTGTTGCATAACCAAACATCATTCCTTGATCACCAGCACCTTGATCTTCTTTGCTGGCGCGGTCAACACCTTGATTAATATCTTGAGATTGCTCGTGAATAGCAGACAATACACCGCAAGAATTTGCTTCAAACATATACTCGCTTTTTGTGTATCCAATTTTTTTGATGACATCACGGGCTATTTGCTGTACATCTAAGTATGTTTTTGATTTAACTTCTCCCGCCAGAATAACCTGTCCAGTAGTAACCAAAGTTTCACAAGCAACTTTTGAATCGGCATCAAAAGCCAAAAAATTATCGATTAGTGCGTCTGAAATTTGGTCAGCAATTTTATCTGGATGTCCCTCACTCACAGATTCTGACGTAAATAAATAAGCCATATTTTTTTATGTTTTTAGGAATCGGAAAAATTGCAGGGAAAGGCTAAAGAAGGGCTTCTGCTTTAGCATTTTTATGATGCTTAATCGTTAAGCATCAGAGGTTGCAATCAGTACAAATTTTTCCTCTTCTCGATTTTGATTGCAAAGGTATAAAAGCATATTTAATTGACAAAACAGTTAAGCAGTAAACAATAAGCTAATTTTTTCATAATGATTTAAATCTCTGAGTTTAATACAGGAATTTATTTTTGTGTATAATAACTAAATGTTGTGAAATGAACATTTTTTTGTTATATTGCACAGGTATTAACTAAACTTTTATAGAGAATCTTTTGCTTGCAAGAGGCTAAACAATGGAAATTTATACTTAAAAAAAGTCTGCTTTTTTAAGTGGGCTTTTTTATTTCCAATGCTTAAAGTGAACTTTAATTTAATTTTAATTAATACATTTATGAAAAAAACGTTACTTTCTTTTTTGTTTTTATCTTCAATGGGTTTAAGTGCCCAAGTCACAATTTTTGAAGATGGTTTTGAATCTTATACTAACTTTGCCATTGCAAATATTGGTTCCTGGACACAGATAGATGTTGATCAGGCTCCAACCTATGGGATTGAAGTAGGTACACCTCCAGTTTCTGTAGAATTTGCCAATTCCGGATACACAGGTTCTTTTATTATTTTTAATAGAAATGCTACAAATCCTGTTGTTAATGAAGCATGGGCAGCTCGTACCGGTGAAAAAGTAATAGCCTGTTTTAATGCTATAGTCGATCCTCAGTTAGAATTCCAGGGACCTAATAATGATTGGTTGATTTCTCCACGAATTCAACTTGGAGCTACAGGAAATATTTTGACTTTTTGGGCAAAATCAGCTGCTGCAAATTATCCAAATGAACGTTTCAAAGTAGGAGTTTCAACAACAGGAACAGCTGCTGCAAATTTCACGGTTATTTCAACAGGAAACTATGTGCAAACTACTGCAACATGGACACAATACACTTATAATTTGGATGCATATGCAGGACAGAATGTATATCTATCGATTAATTGTATATCCAACGACCAGTTCGCTTTATTGATAGATGATTACAAGGTTACTGCAACAACATTGTCAACAAATGACTTCTTAGCAAATAACTTCTCAATCTATCCAAATCCAACAACAGGAATTGTTAATGTGACTAGCAAGAATAATACAGCTATCAATTCGATTCAAGTTACCGATTTAAATGGAAGAGTAGTAAAAACTCTGGCTACGGATGGTGCTCTTGAAACTCAGGTTAATATTGCTGACCTAACAACCGGAATGTATTTCTTAAATGTTCAGACAGATTCCGGTTCTGGATCTTCTAAAATTATAAAAAACTAATTTACAGTAGTTTATATTGTTAAAAAATCCGCTTTTAAAAGCGGATTTTTTTTGTTCCAAAATAAAATAAATGTTAAATTTTTATTTTAGGTATTGTCAATTCAAAAATAGTTCTGAAGTTTGTACCATCAAAAAGAAATAAAAATGAGAACTATTATTTGTCATACGTACTGTAAGATGTGGAAAATTTCCGCAGAGGGTACCATTGCCAAATTTTAAGTTTATTTAAAATATATAGCAAAAAGCCTCTGTTGAATACAGGGGCTTTTTTTTTGAAAAAAAATCTTTCGAGAAATACAAAATAAAAAAATGAATACAATAACAACGATTTTCTGTAAAAAGCATATGTGGATGTATTGCCGCCTTAAACTCCATTGCCAAAAGCGAACGACATAATCTCTTTATATATTCAAGTGATAAGTCCTTTTGGTAAGCCGTCCAAAAGGACTTTTTTATTTAAATCTCAATTATAAATCAAAAAAAAATAAAAATATGAAAGCAATAAATGTTTTAGGATACTCAAGAAATAATGAGCAATTCGTAGTAAAGACACAGAATTCTGATGTCAGAATAAGCAGGAACGAAAAATTTCCTGAATTGGAAGGGCCAAGCCCATTCGAATATATCCTTGCAGGATTTGCAGGATGCGTAAATGCTGTCAGCCAACAAGTAGCTGCTGAATTAGGCATAAACCTGAAATCGTTACAAGTAGAAATAACAGGAGAAGCAAGCCTTGAAGAAAGAGTAGGTTTCAATAAAATCGAAATCGTACTGAAGCCCACAACAGATGCTTCACTTCAAGTGCTGCAGAAATGGTTACAATTAGTACAGCAAAAAAGTCCGGTTTATGACAATCTGGTCAATTCCACGCCGGTCGAGCTGATTTTATACAAAGAATATAATTATGCGGCATAAAGCCATATTTGTTTAGTTTGTTTTATTTGTTTGTTTGTTGAAAGACTGCTTTTGATTGCCAGTCAAAAGCAGTTCTTTTAATTAAAAATCTTCAGAACCATGTCCGTTAAAAAAATAAATATCATACTCTTTGGAATAGAAGAGATAGGAAGTTCCCTGATAAATGAAATACTTTCCAATCAGGAACAGCTTCTTGAAAACAGGAATCTCGATTTGAGATTGCCCGTAATTACAAACGCCACTGTCGCTTTTTTTGAAAAGCCAACAGTAAGAAATTCCTGGGAGGCCAATTTCATTCAATTTGCTGTTCCTTTCAGAGTGGAAGACATCATCAGTTTTGTCCAGGAAAATGAATTCGAAAATCTTATCGCTGTTGATACGTCAAACACAGAAGATATTCTTCCAGACTATTTCGATCTGCTCCAGAACGATTTTGACATCATTAGTGCCAATCCGGGAGTGCAAGAGTTTTCGGCAGATTTCAAAATGGCGCTAAATAATAGCATAAAAAAAACCGAAAAAGATTTTGTCTTTATAAACTCAAATGAGAAGAACCTTTCCCAAAAATTAGTTGAACAAATCCTAAGGATTGCAGCCAAGCAAAATTTCCGCATAGCGGTATAATTTCCATAAGCTATTGCAAAAACCAAACATATTGCATTACTTTGCAGTGTTCTTAAAAATATTGATTGTTATCACGAAAGGCGGAGGGATTAGACCCGGCGAAGCCTTAGCAACCCTTTAAAATTTAAAGAAGGTGCTACATTCTACCATATAAATGGATAGATAACACACGGAAAAACCTCAATTTTTCCTCTCTTTTCCTCTGACAACATCTCGATAGTATTTTTCAACCATTCATGGCCAGGAATTGTTTTTCCTATACCATGCATTTTTGAAAAATACTCTGGACTTTTAGATTCATCAGAATCTTGAACAATCTAATAGTATTAAAAAATGTCAGGCATACACAAAGCTATCAAAGAAAGAATTCTCATCCTTGACGGAGCAATGGGAACCATGCTCCAACGGTATAATTTTTCAGAAGAAGATTTCCGAGGTGAAAGATTTAAAGATTTTCCTCATCCATTAAAAGGAAATAATGATCTCCTTTCATTAACACAGCCAAAAGCAATACAAGAAGTCCACCGCCAATATTTTGAAGCCGGTGCTGATATTGTTGAAACCAATACATTTTCAGGAACTACAATTGGTATGTCCGATTATCATCTGGAAGAACTGGTTTATGAATTAAACTTTGAATCGGCTAGGCTGGCTAAGGAAGTTGCAGATGAATTCACAGCAAAAAATCCTGATAAGCCACGTTTTGTAGCAGGTTCTATAGGCCCGACGAACAGAACTGCAAGCATGTCGCCAGATGTTAATGATCCTGGTTTCCGTGCAGTAACCTTTGATGAATTGCGCATTGCCTATAAGCAGCAGGTCGAAGCCCTGATTGATGGCGGTTCGGATATACTATTGGTTGAGACCATATTTGACACACTGAATGCAAAAGCAGCATTGTTTGCAATCGAAGAAGTCAAAGAAGAAAGAAAATTGGATATTCCGGTCATGGTTTCGGGTACTATAACAGATGCTTCGGGCAGAACGCTGTCTGGGCAGACTGTGGAAGCATTCCTTATCTCGATTTCTCATATTCCGTTGTTGAGCGTAGGATTTAATTGTGCTTTGGGAGCAGACCAATTGAAGCCTTATCTGCAACGACTTTCACATAATACCACATTTAATGTTTCAGCACATCCTAATGCAGGCCTGCCAAACGCTTTTGGACAATATGACCAGACTGCGGGAGAGATGCAGAATCTGATTCGGGAATATCTTGAAGATAATCTTATTAATATAATTGGAGGATGTTGCGGAACAACACCTGAACATATTCGCCTCATTGCAGAAGTGGCAAAAGAGTATTCACCCAGAATTGTAGAACCGGTTTAGACTGTAGTAAAAAGAGAAAAATGGCAGATGTCGATTGTAAAAAATATTTAAAATTATCAGGTCTTGAACCTTTAATTATAACGCCCGAAAGCATTTTTGTAAATGTAGGAGAACGCACCAATGTTACCGGTTCCCGAAAATTTCTACGCCTTATAAAAGAAGAAAAATATGAAGAAGCACTGGATATCGCCAGAGCACAGGTAGAAGGAGGAGCGCAGATCATTGATATTAATATGGACGAAGGAATGCTTGACGGCGTTCGTGCGATGACCATTTTTCTGAATTTGATCGCTTCCGAACCTGATATTTCTCGAGTTCCGGTTATGATTGACAGCTCAAAATGGGAAATTATTGAAGCTGGCTTAAAAGTAGCACAAGGAAAAAGTGTTGTCAATTCCATCAGCTTAAAAGAAGGAGAAGAGAATTTTATCCGCCAGGCAAAACTGATAAAGAAATATGGCGCTGCGATTATTGTCATGGCTTTTGATGAAATAGGGCAGGCAGATACTTATGAAAGAAGAATAGAAATCTGCAAACGTTCCTATGATGTTTTAGTCGATAAGGTTGGTTTTCCGGCAGAGGATATCATTTTTGACCCGAATATTTTTCCCGTTGCGACAGGAATGGAAGAACATCGTCAAAATGCAGTTGATTTCTTCAGGGCTACTAAATGGATTAAGGAAAATCTTCCATACGCAAGTGTCAGCGGTGGTGTAAGCAATGTTTCGTTCTCTTTCCGAGGTAACGACAGGGTTCGTGAAGCTATGCATTCCGCATTTTTATACCATGCTGTCAATCATGGTATGACTATGGGAATTGTAAATCCGGAAATGCTGGAAATCTACGACCAGATTCCTAAAGATTTGCTGGAGCATGTTGAAGACGTGCTGCTTGATAGAAGAGAAGATGCCACAGAAAGACTTTTGGCATTTGCTGAAAATATAAAAGGAGATACCAAAGAAGTCTCAGAAAAACAATCACAAGAATGGCGTTTGCTTCCGCTTCAAGATAGGCTGACACATGCTTTAGTGAGAGGAGTAGATGAATTTATCGATGCTGATATAGAAGAAGCCAGACAATTGGCAACAAAGCCTATTGAGGTTATAGAAATCAACCTGATGACAGGAATGAATGTAGTAGGAGATTTATTTGGAAGCGGAAAAATGTTTCTGCCACAAGTAGTAAAATCAGCGCGTGTCATGAAAAAAGCAGTTGCCTATCTGCTGCCATATATTGAAGCCGAAAAAGATGGAGCTTCCAGTTCTGCCGGAAAAGTTTTGATGGCAACCGTGAAAGGCGATGTACATGATATTGGTAAAAATATCGTGGCAGTAGTTTTGGCTTGCAATAATTACGAGATTATCGACTTGGGCGTTATGGTTCCGCCTGAAAAAATTATTCAAACAGCAATTGAGGAAAAAGTAGACATTATCGGGCTAAGCGGATTGATTACGCCTTCTCTTGATGAAATGGTCTATCTGGCAAAACAGATGGATAAGCAAAATGTCAAAATTCCGATAATGATTGGTGGAGCAACAACTTCAAGAGCACATACAGCTGTTAAGATTGCCCCAGAATACAGTGAAACAGTCGTGCATGTAAACGATGCTTCGCGTGCTGTTACCGTTGCAGGAAATCTTATAAATAAAAATACCAACCAGGAATATTTCAAAAGTCTTCGGACAGAATATGACGAGCTTCGTGAAGGTTATCTGAGCAGAAGCCGAGATAAAAATTTCTTAAACATAACAGAAGCGAGAAAAAACAAACTGCAACTGGACTGGACTAATTTTAATCCGAAAAAGCCAAATAGGATTGGAACAAAAGTTATCAACGTAAAACTAAATGAATTGGTCGATTATATCGATTGGACGCCATTTTTCAGAACATGGGACTTGCATGGCAAATTTCCCGACATACTAAAAGATGAAATTGTTGGCGAACAGGCGAAAGTCTTATTTGCCGATGCTCAGGACATGCTACGGCAGATTATACAGGAAAACTGGCTGGAAGCAAAAGGAATTTATGGAATTTTTCCAGCGAACCAAATCAATGACGATGATATTGAATTGCGAAATGAAAACGGTGAATATCTGCAAACTTTCCTGACTTTGAGGCAACAGTCTGCCAAGACAAAAGGAGCGCCAAATATTGCGTTGTCTGATTTTATAGCTCCAAAAGATTCGGGAATTATAGATTATATGGGTGCTTTTTGCGTAACAACTGGTTTTGGAGTGGATGAAAAAGCAGCTGAATTTGAAAAAAATCTCGATGATTATAATTCCATTATGGTTAAAGCTCTGGGTGATCGTTTTGCTGAAGCGTTTGCCGAATATTTACATGAAAAAATCAGAAAAGAAATCTGGGGATATGCTTCTGATGAAGTGTTAAGCAATGAAGCCCTGATTAAAGAAGAATATAAAGGAATCCGCCCGGCACCTGGTTACCCTGCTTGCCCGGATCATTTGGAAAAACCGACAATCTGGAAATTATTAAATGTAGAGCAAAATATAGGCGTAACCTTAACGGAAAGTATGGCGATGTGGCCGGCTTCTTCTGTTTCCGGATATTATTTCGGACACCCTGAAAGTAAATATTTCGGACTGGGAAAAATTAAAAAAGATCAGGTCGAAGACTATGCAAAACGCAGGAATGTCCCATACGAATATGCCGAAAAATGGTTGAACCCAAACATTGCAGATTAATTAGTCGTAAAGTCATCAAGTCATCAAGTCGCAAAGTCGTCAAGTCAAAAATCTGAAATCCAAGATCATAAATCATAGATCGGAAATCAAAAATCAAAAACAAATGAAAGTAACCGAACATATAGAAAAAGCCAATGGCAAATCGCTTTTTTCCTTTGAAATATTGCCACCGTTAAAAGGACAAAACATACAGTCAATTTTTGATAGTATCGATCCGCTAATGGAATTCAAGCCGCCTTTTATTGACGTGACGTATCATCGCGAAGAATATGAATACAAAGAATTGCCTAGCGGCCTACTGGAAAAAAAGATCGTAAAGAAACGTCCGGGAACAGTCGGTATTTGTTCGGCGATACAAAACAAATATCAGGTTGATGCAATTCCTCATATTCTTTGTGGCGGATTTACAAAAGAAGATACGGAAAATTTCTTAATTGATTTGGATTTCCTCGGAATCCAAAATGTGGTAGCCTTACGTGGTGATGCTGTAAAAAATGAAACCTATTTCAAGCCGGAAAAAGAAGGGAACCACTATGCTTCAGAACTTGTAACACAGATTACGAACCTCAATAAAGGTATTTATCTGGATGACGAATTGCAAAATTCTGCGGCTACAAATTTTTGCATAGGTGTAGCCGGTTATCCTGAAAAACATATGGAAGCGCCAAGTTTGGATAGTGATATCTATTTCCTGAAACAGAAAATAAAAAACGGAGCTTCTTATATTATTACCCAGATGTTTTTTGACAACAAAAAATTCTTCGACTTTGTTGCCAAATGCAGAAAAGAAGGAATCACGGTTCCGATCATTCCGGGACTAAAACCCATTTCAACAAAAAAACAATTGAATCTGGTACCACATCGTTTTAAAGTGGATATTCCTGATGAGCTTATTATGGCTATCGTTCGCGCTAAAGATACAGAAGCCGTAAAACAAATCGGGATAGAGTGGTGCATCAGTCAAAGCAAAGAATTAATCAAACAAGGCATACCGGTCTTACACTATTATTCTATGGGAAAATCTGAAAATATCAAAGCAATTGCAAGAGAAGTATTCTAAGCCAGGTCTTGCAAGATTGTTTTAATTGGTTATTTTTGAGTCTTATAAAAAGTATTGTATGCTACAAAAATACCTATCAGAAACAAAAATTGCTTATTTTTCTATTGTAATTGCTCTCTTGGGAATTCTTCTTCCACTGCTTACAGTTGATATTCATACCTTGCCAAAAGAAGCTGTATATACAATAGGTTTTATACAACATATTTTTCAGTCAATACATCTTACAGTTTTTAATCTGGAAGATTGGTATACGTTCCGTCTAGGAACCGGAGGAAACATGTATACATATTACAATGTACTGAATTCATTTTTTTATGTTCTGCTGATTTTAGGAGCAGTATTCTATCTGAGAAGCAAAAAGAAAGAAACACGACTCCTCCGTTTTGTTTATTCCATAATATTCATATTGAAAGTCACTACTTTTATCATTGGTGTTTTTTCTATCATTTTTATGAAAAGTGATGGGTATCCTGTGGGCGTTTTCTTATATATATTATGGTTCTTGAATTATGTTTTTTTGGCATTATATATCTATCTTTCTTTTTCTATACTCAAATACATTGAAAAGGGAAAAACACTAGAAACCATTGAAAGAACCTATGAAACGCATACCAGTGTTAATTTGGTTGAGTCAGGACGTTGGAGAAGATTTTTCCACCTGATTATGGATGATTTTATCATGATTCTTGTCTTTTCAGCCTCATTCGAATTCATTGCAAGAACTGCAAAAATACAACCTTTTGTAGCTGCTTTAGAGAATGGATTGGGTGAGAGAGGAGCCTTTATTGTAATCGTTGCTGTTTTTAGGGTATTCTATTATGCCATTTTTGAGTCAGTTTTAGGAGTGACAGTTGCAAAAACACTTTCAGAAACCAGAGTTACAGATGAAGAAGGAAATAAACCACCAGTGAGTTCAATACTAAAAAGAACATTTTTAAGATTGGTTCCATTTGAAGCACTTACTTTTTTTACGTCTTTAGGACTTCATGACAGATGGTCGGAAACCTATGTGATTAAAGAAAAGAGAACAGGAGTTAACGGAGCATGGTATCTCTTAATCGTTCCTATTACAATTATAGTAGGATTGCTGATAGCCTTTGGAATTTATAAATATGATTCCATACAGGCCGAAAGAAAAGCGCAAGCTGTTGCCCAACAAAATAAAGAGATTTTTGCTGACAAGCTGAAAAACCTATCCACAAATGATTTTATACATCTGGAATCGTTGGAATATTCGTATTCAGATATTTACTTGAAAACGGAAGAAATAAAACCAGACGGGATAGTATTCGCTATTTTGGATGCCAAAAAAGATTATTCGCATATAAAAATAAATGGCAAAATTCTCAATGAATATAACGTGCCAAACTTTCTGGAAAAGATATACGCTATTGAAAAAGAAAGTGCAAAAAGAGTTACAATTTCCAGAAGCCGGCTCCAAAAGGCAATGGAATTAAATTCAACATATAACTATTCCAATCAGGATACAACTGGTGCTTTAAATATTGGCGATTGGCAAAAATATTCTATAAAAGATATTGAGACCTATTTTATGCCACGATTAGTTGTCCTTGACGGCTATTCAACCGACGACAAAATGAAAAATGTTATATTGGCAAACGATGGCTGGAAAGCAGAATTGATAAAGGTTACAAACGCACAATTATATTCCGGACAGCAATTGCCAATGCCTTTATACAAACAGGCACAGGCCATGATTAGTGTTCCAAATGAAAATTTTAAATTTCAGGTCAAAATAAAAGATACCTTAGGCAGAATGTTTTCTTATGAAATATCCAAAGAAAAAGAACTAGAAGCCATAATTAAAAGAACAGAGTAAGTGCTTAAGAGATTATATTTTTTTATTCTTTTTATTCCTGTCGCCGTTTTTTCCCAGGAAATAAATGGAAAATACACTGTTGACGCCAATTATTTTTATGGAAACATTTTACCACATAATAATACTATTAAACACCTGATTACGGAACATCCCGAAGGTATTCTGATAAGCTTTAACAGAAAGACATTTGGCGATAAAGAATGGGAGTCGGAATATAATTTCCCGGATTATGGAGCTTCTTTTCATTATGAAAACACAAAAAATCCCATTTTAGGAGATTTGTATGGGCTATATGCACACTACAATTTTTATTTTTTGAATAGGAACCTGATGTTTCGAGTTGGAGAAGGAATTGCCTATATTACTAATCCCTATGATAAGGAGACCAATTTCAGGAACCTGGCTTATGGAACCCGATGGATGACGTCTACTTATCTGATGCTGAATTACCACAAAGAAAATATTTATAAAAACATAGGTTTGCAGGCGGGTATCAGTTTTTTTCATCATTCCAACTCCAACATGGCCTCGCCAAATACCAGTACAAATACATTGGCAGTAAACCTTGGTGTTAATTATTCTTTTGAAAAAAGCGAAAAATTGCAGCGACAGGCCAAAATATTTGATACGATTCCAAATTATAAAGAGCCTATCCGATATAATATTGCGTTTCGTTCCGGATTCAATGAAAGTGATATTATTGGAAGCGGGAAGTTTCCGTTTTATGTTGTATCGGCATATGCTGACAAACGCCTTTCAAGAAAAAGTGCGGTCCAGTTTGGAGCCGATTTTTTTATGATGAAATACCTCGAAGAATATATCAGATATAAATCTGTTGCCTATCCAAACGAACATGTTGATCCTGATACAGATTATCGAAGAATAGGTGTTTTTATAGGACACGAACTTTTTATCAATAAACTTTCTCTCGAAGCACAGGCAGGATATTATGTATATGCTCCGTTTGGTTTTTTAGGTCCGTTTTACCAAAGAATCGGTATGAAATATTATTTTAGCAAAACTATTTTTACGTCATTGACATTAAAAACTCACGCTGCAAAGGCAGAAGCTATGGAAATAGGTGTCGGTATAAGGCTATGATACATTTTTACAACTACATGAAGAACAATTTTTTTTACCTGCTTTGCCTATTGCCAATACTATGTTTCTCACAAGAGCAAAACAGCAGATATTCACTTGATGTCAATAGTTTTTATGGCAGAATTTTAAAACATTCAGAAGAAATCTCGCAATTCACACACAGAAATCCGGATGGTATTTTTTTAAGTCTTAACAGGAAAACCTATGGAGAAAAACAATGGCAATCGCTCTATAATTATCCGGATTATGGTCTTACGTTCCAATATCAAAATATGAAATATGATGCTTTGGGACACTTTTATGGTTTGTATGGTCATTATAATTTCTATTTTTTTAAAAGAAATCTGATGTTCAGAATTGCACAGGGTGTTGCTTATAATACGAATCCGTTTGATGCAAAGACCAATCCTGAAAATCAGGCTTACGGAACGCACTGGATGCCTGCCACCTATCTTATGCTGAACTACAAAAAGGAAAATATCTGGAATGGATTTGGTGTCCAGGCAGGTATGTCTTTTTTTCACCATTCCAATGCAAATTTGCGAAGTCCCAATAAGAGTACGAATACCTTGGCTTTTAACGTTGGCGCGATTTATGATTTTGAAAGTAAAGAACCACTTCACTATATTGAACATAAAGATTCTGTCAGATTCACGGAACCCATACGCTATAATTTGGTTTTCAGAACCGGTTTTAATGAAAGCGATCTGGTAGGAAGCGGCCAATATCCGTTTTATGTGTTTTCTGCCTACGCTGATAAGAGACTAAACAGAAAAAGTGCCATCCATATAGGAGCGGAACTTTTTATCTATAAATATTTAAAAGAAACTGTAAAACGGATTGCTGCAGATCCAAATCAGAACGTTAGCCCCGATACAGATTATAAAAAGGCAGGAATATTTGTAGGACATGAACTTTTTGTCAACAGGCTCTCTCTTGAAACGCAGTTTGGATATTATGCCTATGCTCCGTTGGATTATTTACCTCCAATTTATCAGAGATTGGGACTTAAATACTATTTTGCAGATGAAATTTTCATGGGTGTCGCTTTAAAAACACATGCTGCAAAAGCAGAAGCGTTGGAATTTGCACTCGGAGTTCGCTTGTAAAATGAAAAACAAATACAATCATGATGGAAGCAAAAATGATCAAAAGAATAATTATCCTGTTTTCGATAGCTTTATTGTCATGCGATTCAGAAAATGCAAATGATTGTTTTCAGACTTCTGGCACTCCAACTACCAAAGAATTTAGTGTTGATGATTTTAAGAAAATCAACATATCTGAAGGGATTGAATTAATTATAAAACAAGGCTCTGAAAAAAAAATAGTTGTAAAAACAGGAAAAAATCTCATTGATGGAATTACGGCTGACGTACAGGGAGGAGAACTTTTCCTTCGAAATTCCAACGGCTGTAATTGGATTCGCGATTATAATACGACTCAGGTCTATGTGACAACACCCACATTGATAAATGTATATTCTTCGTCACAGTTTGGAGTAAAATCCGATGGTGTTTTGAATTTTCCTTCCCTCAGTTTGCAATCCGGAATGTTTAATGATACGGCTTCCGGCACTTTTGAGCTTCAGGTAAATTGTAACCAACTAACAATAGAAGACAATAAGGCTTCCTATTTTGCTGTTTCAGGGACCGCTCAGGCTTTATATGTTGGCTTTTATAATGGCAATGCCAGGTTTGAAGGTTCAAATCTGACGATAAAAGAAGTCAATGTGTTCCAGCGAAGCTCCAACGACATCATCGTAAAACCTACAGATAAAATTTCAGGCACAATATACAGTACTGGCAATGTCGTTTTAAAAAATGTACCATCTGTAATTGAAGTTACGCAACTCTATCGAGGGCGTTTAGTATATCCGTAAGAATATTATTTCTTAGTAACGTCTCTGAAAATAGTTTCCAGATTTTTGCTCTTTAGGTTAAGTTGTAACGTTTTTAATCCGTTATCATGAGCGAAATCAAAAATTGCTGGACGCATATCTTTTGAAGTCGAAAATGTAAGTTCCCAGGTAGTATCGTGCGTATTGGTTAAAGCGGTTAAGTTTGGCAACGATTTCAAAAGCAGCTCTTCTACCGGATGGTCAAATTCAACCTCAATAACCTGCTCTTCTTCATTTTTAAGATTCGTCAGTTTTTTATCGGTAACAATTTTTCCGTGGTTGATGATTATCACGCGGTCGCAGATTGCTTCCACTTCCTGCATAATATGTGTAGACAAGAAAACAGTTTTGTCTTTTCCTATGTTTTTAATCAGCTCCCTGATTTCTACCAATTGGTTTGGATCAAGTCCTGTAGTTGGTTCGTCTAAAATCAAAACATCGGGATTGTGAAGCAAGGCTGTGGCCAGTCCAACACGTTGGCGGTATCCTTTTGACAGCTGTCCTATTTTTTTGTGGCTTTCAGGAGTCAGTCCGGTCATCGTAATAACCTCTTCAATTCTTGATTTGGCTACTTTATATACATCAGCGTTAAAAGCCAGGTATTCCCTAACATATAAATCAAGATACAAAGGATTGTGCTCCGGAAGGTAACCCACAGATTTTTGTACTTCCTTTTGAGCTGTAGCAACATCATTTCCATTTACGGAAGCTTTGCCTTCATCGGCAGTAATAAAAGTGGTAAGGATTTTCATCAATGTTGATTTTCCGGCACCGTTTGGTCCCAGAAAGCCTACAATCTCACCTTTTTGGATAGAAAAGGAAATACTATCCAAAGCTTTTTGATCTCCGTAATTTTTTGAAATGGAAGTGACTTCGATTGACATGGTTCTTGATTTTGAACAAAAGTAATAAAATGAATAATTAAAACGCATATATGGTATTCGAATTGCATAACAAGAAAATTAATCTCCTATTATCGGATTACGAAAACGTTATAGCTGAAATTTTTCTTAAAAAAAGTATCGGTTTATAAAATCGTAAGACAAAATTTTCTACTTTAGCCGAATAGCAAAACAAAAAAAATGCAAAACAACCGTTTTTATTTTAGCAATTCTTTTTATTTCTGGAAACAGAAACGGGATTGTTGTGTTGTTATGTAAATAGAAATTATTTAAAATCAATATATAGTAATCCCGATGCAAATCGGGATTTTTTTTTGCCTAAACTTATGGAAACAAAAATTGCAATCCAGGGAATCCGTGGCTCATTCCACCATCAAGTGGCTAAAGAATATTTCAGTGAAAATTTCGAACTGGATGAATGTATGTCGTTTGATGCTTTGGTAAACAGCCTGGTAGAAAACAAAACCCAGCAAGCCGTCATGGCTTTAGAAAACTCGATTGCAGGCTCAATCATACCTAATTATGCTTTGATTGACAGAAATGATCTTCACATTATAGGTGAACACTATCTGAATATCAATATGAATCTGATGGTATTAAAAGGCCAGAAAATAGAAGATATAAAAGAAGTTCATTCGCACCCAATCGCTTTGTTGCAGTGTAGAGAATTTTTTAAAAAATATCCTCATATAAAGTTAGTAGAAAGTGCAGATACGGCAGAAACTGCACATCGAATTCAAGAAAATCAATTGAAGAAAATTGCTGCTGTAGCAAGTCCGATTGCCGCAGAAATGTTTGGACTGGATATTTTGGCTTCGGGGATCCATACCATAAAAAGTAATAAGACCCGATTTGTGATCTTAAAAACACAGAACAAAGTTTTGCCAAAATCAGAAATCAATAAAGCCTCGATAAAATTTGAACTGGACGATACGCCAGGCAGTCTGGCAACAATTTTAAACGTAATGAATAATTGCAAATTGAACCTGACAAAAATCCAATCGATGCCCATTATAGAAACGCCATTTCAATACTCCTTTTTTGTTGATGTAACCTTTGAAAAGTACAAACATTATGAAAAAGCAAAATCGATTGTAGAATTGATGACCACAGATTTTAAAGTTCTAGGAGAATATAGGAGAGGAGATACAATTTAAATCGCAAAAAAATGATAGAAGAGATTTTAACCTTAGAGAAAGTAGAAAATAAAGGATTCGCTAACCGATTGACAACGGTTGAAGAATATTATTTTTCTACAAAATTGCGACAAGTCCGCCAGATGATTTCTGAAGGAAAACCGGTACTCAATATGGGAATTGGCAGCCCGGATTTAGCACCTCCTAAAAGAGCAATCGAAGCAATGGTGCAAGCCCTTGGAGATGAAAAAGCACACGAATATCAAAGCTATCAGGGATTGCCGGAATTAAGAAAAGGAATTGCGGATTTTTATAAATCTCAGTTTGATGTTGCACTGGACATAAATTCTGAAATCTTGCCTTTAATGGGTTCAAAGGAAGGAATAATGCATATCTCGTTAGCTTTTTTAAATGAAGGAGATGAGGTATTGATACCGGACCCAGGCTATCCAACTTATGTTTCGGTTACAAATCTGGTTGGAGCGCAACCTGTTTTTTATAACCTTAAGGAAAAGAATGAATGGATGCCGGATTTTGAAGCATTAGAAAAAAAAGACTTGTCTAAAGTCAAGCTGATGTGGATTAACTATCCTCATATGCCTACAGGAACGAATGGAAATCTGGAGCTGTTTGAAAGATTGGTTGCTTTTGCAAAAAGACACCAGATTATTTTGGTTAATGATAATCCATACAGTTTTGTGCTGAATGATAACCCGATTTCAATTTTCCAGATAGAAGGAGCCAAAGAGATTGCTTTAGAACTAAACTCTTTAAGCAAAACTTTTAATATGTCTGGCTGGCGAATAGGAATGGTTTCCGGAAAACAGGAATTCATCGAAGCCATTTTGAAAATAAAAAGCAATATGGATAGCGGTATGTTTTATGGAATACAGAAAGGAGCAATAGAAGCCTTACAAATGGGGCAGGAATGGTTTGATTCTCAAAATAAGATATACAAAAGAAGAAGAGAACTGATTTTCCAATTGGCTGAAAAGCTAAACTGTACATTTAATAAAGATGCTGTCGGAATGTTTGTATGGGCAAAATTGCCATTTGAAATTGTATCATCTGAAGAATTTATCGATGCGTTTTTAATTGAAAAAAACATTTTCCTTACACCAGGAACCATCTTTGGAAGAAATGGAGAAGGCTACATACGATTTTCATTATGTATCAAAGAAGAAAAAATTCAGGAAGCAATTGATAGGCTGGACTGATAGCTTAAAAAATAAAATAACTAATTTTGGCATGAGCCGAAAAACTCAATAAAAATGAAAAATTCAAAAGAATTAAGGACGTGGTTGGATGATTTAAAATTGTCACATCCATTAGTAATTGCTGGGCCTTGTAGTGCAGAAACGGAAGAACAGGTGTTGAAAATAGCTCATGAATTAAAAGATTCTGATGTCAGTATTTATAGAGCAGGAATATGGAAACCCAGAACACGTCCGGGAAGTTTTGAAGGTGTGGGTACAATAGGTTTAAAATGGATGCAGAAAGCCAAGGCTGAAACAGGGCTTTTGATGGCGACTGAAGTGGCAAATGCAGCTCATGTCCAATTAGCTTTAGAACACGATATAGATGTTTTATGGATTGGAGCAAGAACCACCGTAAATCCTTTTGCCGTACAAGAAATAGCAGATGCTTTAAAAGATACTGACAAGATTGTTTTGGTGAAAAATCCAGTAAACCCAGATTTGGCCTTGTGGCTTGGAGGAATTGAACGCCTTTACAATGCAGGAATTAAAAAACTGGGAGTTATTCACAGAGGTTTTTCTACTTACGAAAAAACAAAATATAGAAACATACCGGAATGGCAGCTGGCAATCGAATTGCAGAATCGTTTTCCGGATTTGCCTTTAATCTGCGATCCTTCTCATATCACGGGCAAACGTGAAATGATTCAGGAAGTTTCACAGCAAGCATTAGATTTAAATTATGATGGGCTGATTATTGAAACTCATACAGATCCCGACAATGCATGGAGTGATGCCGCACAACAAGTAACTCCAGAACAGTTAAAGGAAATTTTCAAGAACTTAAAAGTAAGGAAAGAAACAGAAGACGGCTCAGATTATAACCAGAAACTAGACAGGCTTCGTGTAGAAATAGACGAATATGATGCAAAAATCATCGAGATTTTAGGAAAGAGAATGAAAGTTGCCGATAAGATTGGCGTATTGAAAAAAGAAAAAAACGTGGCCGTGTTGCAGAACAAAAGATGGAATGAGATTTTGGGCAAAATGATATTGGAAGGTGAAGAAAAAGGATTGAGCGAAGAGTTTATTTTAAAGATATTCAAGGCAATCCACCAGGAAAGTATCAGCCATCAGGAAAAAATTATTAACGGATAAGTGAGAGCTCTAAATTTAGATGAGGAAATTACATTGTTCCGTTGTAAAACAGTAATTTTGTCATCTAAATTTAATAAAATCAGGAAATCTGAAGTGAATGACAGGAACCGTTTATAAATCTACTGGAAGTTGGTACACCGTAAAATCCGAAAGCGGAGAGTTTATCGAATGCAGGATCAAGGGCAAATTCCGCATGAAAGGAATCAAAAGCACCAATCCTATTGCAGTAGGCGATATTGTAGATTATGAACTCGATAAAAGTTCAGATAAAATTACAGGAACGATTCACACTATACGGGAACGAAAGAATTATATAGTCCGAAAATCGGTTAACCTTTCAAAGCAAGTTCATATTATCGCATCCAATATCGACCAGGTTTTTTTGCTGATAACGATAAATAATCCTCCAACGACAACAAGTTTTATAGACCGGTTTTTAGTCACTGCAGAAGCCTATGGTATAGAAACGGTTTTAGTTTTTAATAAAATTGACACCTATGACGATGCCATGCTTGATGAGCAATTGTATCTGCAATATGTATATTCAAATATAGGATATCAGTGTCTGAGAGTATCTTCAACAGAAGGAAAAGGAGTCGAAAAACTGAAAGAGATGATGATAGGCAAGGTTTCGATGTTTTCAGGACATTCAGGAGTTGGAAAATCGACTCTTGCCAATGCCTTAGAACCATCGCTACATCTTAAGATATCTATAATTTCGGAACAGAGCAGGCAAGGGCAACATACCACCACATTTGCAGAAATGTATGATTTGTCGTTTGGAGCCAGGATTATCGATACGCCGGGAATCAAAGGCTTTGGAATTGTAGATATGGAGAAATCGGAAGTAAGTGGCTACTTTCCTGAGTTTTTTGCGTTGCAGGATCAATGCAAATTCAATAATTGCCTGCATAAAGAAGAACCACATTGTGCTGTCAAAGAAGCTCTGGAAAAAGATGAAATTGCCTGGTCGCGTTATAGAAGCTACCTTCAAATATTAGAGGGCGATGACGAGCATTATCGCACTGATGACTACGCCGACGAGAAAACAGGAAACTAAAATTAGTGGATAGTTGATAGTTTTTAGTCGATAGTTATGACGTTGATTGAACATAAGTCATGAAGTCAAAAAAGCACATTTACTAAATTAGTGGATAGTTAGTAGTGGATAGTCGATAGTTATGACATTGATTGAACATAAGTCATAAAAATTCAAAGAGTTACTTGTCATGAAGGTAAAATTTCAACCATATAAGCTATCTACTAAAAACTATAAACTACCCACTATCAACTTTCAACTATACAAGCTATCTACTTCCAACTATAAACTACCCATTATCAACTTTCAACTATATAAACTATCCATTATCAACTATAAACTATAATGAAGTCTGTTATTCAAAGAGTTTCCCATGCCTCAGTAACTATTGAGGGAGAAAAAATAAGCGAAATACAATCAGGATTGCTGATCTTGGTTGGGTTTGAGGATTCCGATACTCAAGAAGATATTCAATGGCTTTCGGCTAAAATTGCCAACCTTCGGATTTTTGGAGATGAGAATGACGTCATGAATCTTTCTGTAAAAGATGTGGATGGAGATGTTATTGTTGTTAGCCAATTCACACTTCATGCCTCAACTAAAAAAGGAAATCGACCTTCTTATATAAAGGCATCCAAACCGGATATAGCTATTCCTTTATATGAGAATTTTATAAGTCAGATGGAAATAGATTTGGGCAAAAAAGTCCAGACCGGAAGATTTGGCGCAGACATGAAAGTCGCATTATTGAACGATGGCCCGGTAACTATTATGATTGACACAAAAAATAAAGAATAAGCTAGAAAATCAGTTTTATTATTTTATTTTTGGAAAAATTTAACATTTGATGAAAAATTTGTTGTTCCCCCTGGTTGTTGTTTTATTCTTCTCAACAATAGCTACTGCACAGGACATCGAGTATACTGTTGCAAACATTCCTGCTGAACTTAAAGAAAACGCAAACGCAGTTGTACGTTTAGATCAAAAAAACATTGTGGTTGCTTCCAGAAAGTCAATGATAACAACGACTAAAAGCATAGTAACGGTCCTTAATGAAAACGGATTGTCCTATATGGATCTTTCCGAGTATTTTTCTGGTAAAACGCGTATCAAATCTATTGAGGCCCAATTCTACAACGCTTTTGGAAAAGAAATAAAAAAAGTCAAAAGAAAAGATTTTAAGGAGAACTCAGTTTCCGGAAATTCAATTGTTTCAGAAGGTAAAGTACTTTATTATGATTATACTCCTACAGAATACCCTTTCACTGTTGTTTTTTCAAGTGAAATAGAAACCTCTAATACCGCTTTTATACCTAGATGGTTTCCAATGCCGGGTTTTTCTGTAAGTGTAGAAAAATCAAATATAACTATAAAAGTACCCTCCGATTTAGGTTTCAAATACAAAGAGTTCAATATACTTGATAATCCAAATATTACAAAGGAAGTTAAGGCAGATGGAGTTTCTTTCACAGCGAATAACTTGGGGAGTTACAAAGCAGAAGATTATTCACCTTCATTTGATTCGTATGCGCCTAATGTAATGATGGGATTAGATTTTTTCAATTTGGAAGGAGTTGATGGTGTCGCGACTAATTGGAAAGATTTTGGTGGATGGATGTATACCAATCTTTTAAAAGGAACGGAAGAGATTCCGCTGGAAACACAAAATAAAATCAAAGCATTGGTTGGAGATGAAAAAGATCCGATAAAAAAAGCAAAAATTGTCTATAAGTATGTTCAGGACAAAACCAGATATATCAGTATTCAATTAGGTATTGGTGGATGGAAGCCTATGCTGGCAAAAGATGTTGACCGTTTAGGCTATGGTGATTGTAAAGCACTAACTAATTATACAAAAGCGTTATTAGAAGTTGTAAATGTACCTTCCTATTATACTGTCATATATGGAGATACACAGAAAAGAAATCTTAATCAGGACTTCGTTTCTATCCAGGGAAATCATGTCATTTTAGGATTACCTGTAGATAATAAAATGTATTGGCTTGAATGTACAAGTCAAAAGTCACCTTTTGGTTTTCAAGGTGATTTTACGGATAACAGACTAGCTCTTGCCATAAAACCGGAAGGTGGAGAAATTATAAAAACAAAAGAATATGTAGCCCAAGAAAATACTCAAATATCAAAAGGGAATTATGCCATAGATGAAAACGGGAATATTTCGGGAAACATTCAGATTAAGTCAAAAGGCATCCAATATGATAATAAATATATCTATGAAGGAAGTTCAAATGATGATCTCATTAAATTTTACAAAAAATATTTCTGGAATATCAACAATCTTAAAATAAAGAAAATCAATATGCTTAATAATAAAGAAGATATTGAGTTTTCTGAAGATATTGCCATAGAAGCATCAGAATATGCTAAGTTGGCCAATGGAAGGTTGATTTTTGCATTAAATGCATACAATCCGTCCTCTTATATTCCGCAACGTTATCGAAACAGAACGAACCCATTTGAAATTTCAAGAGGAATTTATGATTATGACGAAATTACAATCGACCTTCCAAAAGGATTTGTTGTTGAAGCAAAACCTGAAAACGCAACTATCAAAACCGATTTTGGTGAATATAAAACAGAATTGGTTGTGATTAATGAAAGTCAGATTGTTTATAAAAGAACATTCCAGTCAAACCCAGGTTCGTATGACAAAAAAGATTATGAAAATTTCCGAAAATTTAAAGAACAAATAGCAAAAAACGATAACTCAAAAATAGCACTAGTAAAAAAATAATAGACCTTCAGCCATGAAAAAAAACCTTTTAACCATTTATTTCTTCCTCTTTGCGTTAAGCCTATATGCTCAAAAAAAATACGAATTAGGAAAAGTAACTATAGAAGAATTAAAAGAGAAAGTACATCCAAAAGATTCATCAGCAGTAGCAGCGATCCTGTTTAAAAAAGGGAACACCTATTTTGATTATGATTCAGATGGAAGTTGGGCGGTTATCACAGAAGTTGTAACAAAAATCAAGATATATAAAAAAGAAGGTGACGGCTTTGCAACCGAGCAAATACCATACTATACTGGAGGTAAGCAAATAAAACTGTTTTTTGATGATGCCGTAACCTATAATCTGGTTGGAGATAAAATCGAAAAGACAAAACTCAAGAGTGAAGGAGAGTTTACAGAAAAAGTCAATGAAAACTTCAGTTTGAAAAAAATAGTGATGCCGAATGTCAAGGAAGGAAGTATAATAGAATATAAGTATACAATCAGGACTCCTTACCTGACTTCTCTTAATGACTGGTATTTCCAATATCGTATTCCTGCAAATTTTGTAGAATATAAAATTGCAATACCGCAATACTTTAACTATAACGTTTTTATGAAAGGTAATCTGGCAGTTTCAAGGAAGCCGTCAACAATCTTAGCCGGACCATCGAAGAAGTTCAATGAGCTGGTAACGCTTTATTCTGTTGAAAATGTAAAAGCATTAAAAGAAGAATCATATGTCAATAATATGGAAAACTATACTTCCATGTTGCAAATTGAACTTGCCTCTACAGATTTTCCAAATCAAGGAGTGAAGCATTATGCCGCAGACTGGGAATCGGTAGTAAAAACTATTTATGAAGATAAAGATTTTGGCGACGAGCTAAACTATAAATCGTATTTTGAAAAAGATATTGAGCCACTAATAAAAGGTGTTACATCAAGAGAAGAAAAGATTAAATTGATTTTCGACTACGTAAAAACCCGAATGAATTGGAATGAAAAGTATGGCTACTATTGTAAAACAGGAGTTAAAAAAGCATATGCTGAAAAAGTAGGAAATGTAGCTGAAATTAACCTGATGCTGGTTGCTATGTTGAGATATGCAGAACTAAAAGCCAATCCTGTTTTAGTCAGTACACGCTCAAATGGTATTGCCGTATCTCCAAATAGAACAGCCTATAATTATGTTATTGCAGGAGTTGAACTCGATAACAAACAAATACTTTTGTTAGATGCTACTTCAAAAAATGCTTTGCCTAATATTTTGCCATTCCGAACACTGAATTGGATAGGTAGGATGATTAGGAACGATAAAACGTCTGTAGAAATAGACCTGATGCCTAAAAGCAATTCTAAAGAAATAGTCAATGTAATAGCATCTATTGATGAAGAAGGCAAAGTTGACGGAAAAATCAGAGCCCAATATTTCGACTATAATGCGTATGGTTTTAGAGAAGTTCACTTAAAAAAATCAAAAGACAAGTATCTTGAAGAAATGGAAAAGAGATACAGCGGAGTTGAAGTAGGAGAGTATACTACCACTAATGACAATGATTTATCAAAACCAATTGTAGAAACTTTTAGTTTTGTCAATAATAATGTCATAGAGCGTATAGGCAATAAAATCTATTTTTCACCAATGCTTCAGTATGCAAAACATGAAAACCCGTTTAAGGATGAAGTAAGAGAATATCCGGTAGACTTTATGTATCCTTATCAGGATAAATATTCTTATACCATTACAATTCCTAAAGGATATGAAGTAGAATCGATGCCTGAGCCTGTTGCGGTTGCTATGGAAGGCAATATCGGAACTTTCAAATATAATATCGTGAAATCGGCAAACCAGATTCAGGTGACAACACAGTTGGATATGAATTATCCTATTATACCACCAGATTTTTACCATACGCTGAGAGATTTCTACAAAAAAATGTTAGACAAGCAAAATGAAAAAGTAGTACTTAAAAAAGTATAACCTATGGAAATAAAAAACGCACAGCTTCAGGTTGACAACTGGATAAAAGAACACGGAGTTCGTTATTTCAACGAACTTACAAATATGGCACAGCTTACGGAAGAAGTTGGAGAAGTAGCCCGTATCATAGCTCGTCGCTATGGTGAACAATCAGAAAAAGAATCAGACAAGAACAAAGACCTGGGCGAAGAATTAGCCGATGTGGTTTTTGTGGTTTTGTGTTTGGCAAACCAAACAGGAATCAATCTTCAGGAAGCCTTTGATAAAAAAATGGATCTAAAATCAAACAGAGATAAGGACCGACACAAGAATAACGAAAAACTCAAATAGCAAAATAAAATGAATCTAAGTTTAAAGCCTGCAACCTGCAATGTCAAATCTGAAATTTCGATAACAGGATCTAAATCAGAAACCAATAGGTTACTGCTGCTACAGGCTTTATATCCGGACATTGTCCTCAAAAACACTTCAAATTCTGATGACTCTGAAGTAATGGACAAAGCACTCAAGGCTAAAGATTCAGTAATAGATGTACATCATGCCGGAACGGCAATGCGATTTCTTACAGCCTATTTTGCAACGAGAGAAGGCAGAGAAGTTGTCCTGACGGGTTCATCAAGAATGAAAGAACGTCCCATTAAGATTTTGGTTGACGCCTTAAACCAACTGGGAGCTTCCATTACCTATGAAGAAAAAGAAGGGTTTCCGCCAATAAAAATCAAGGGACAACAACTTTCCAAAAATAAAGTCTCACTTCCGGCTACTATCAGCAGTCAATATATTTCGGCTTTGCTGTTAATCGCTCCAAAACTTCAAAATGGACTGGAGATACAATTGCAAGGAAAAATAACATCAGTGCCCTATATCAAAATGACTTTGGCACTGCTGGAGGAGATTGGAGTTAAAACAGACTTTAAAGAAAACACAATCAATATTCAGCCAAAGCAAGAAGTTCAGTCACACCAACTCACTGTAGAGTCTGATTGGAGTTCAGCATCTTATTTTTATTCGATAACTGCTTTGTCAAAAACTGGAACCGAAATAAAGCTTTCCAGTTATAAACAGCACAGCCTTCAGGGCGATTCAATATTGGCTGAAATTTATAAAGCATTGGGTGTAGTCACAATTTTTGACGGAAACGCTATCATTCTTAGAAAAAACTCAGACACGATTAATGGAAATTTAGTCTTGAATTTGAATGATTCGCCAGATATTGCCCAGACAATTGCGGTAACCTGTTTTGGATTGGGAATAGCATGTCATTTATCGGGACTGCATACGCTTAAAATCAAGGAAACAGACCGTTTGGAAGCTCTAAAGACCGAACTCGAAAAACTGGGAGCAGCAATAAAAGTAACCGGAGACACCTTAGAATTAGGAGTGTCAGAAGAAATAAAACCAGACATTTCAATAGCCACTTATGACGATCATAGAATGGCGATGGCTTTTGCTCCTTTAGCTTTGAAAGTTCCAATAATCATAAAAGATGCTGGAGTTGTATCAAAATCCTATCCTGATTTTTGGGAAGACATAAAGAGCATCGGTTTCCAGATAGACAAAATCTAAAAACCCAATGTTTATAGGCTTCAACACTTTGCGTTATAGCCAACATAAAAATTTCTGACTAAATAAAAGCCAAAACACTTGACAACGCCTATCGCACCATCGTATATTTGCAGCCGGTTTAAAATTTAGGGCTTACCGGAAAGCCGGGTTTTTACCTCAAATCAAAATTCTATTATGAAATTATCACACTTCAATTTCAATTTACCGAAAGAGCTTCTAGCGGAATATCCAGCAGAAAATAGAGACGAATCTCGTCTGATGGTTGTAAACAGAAAGACTAAAACTATTGAACACAAGATGTTCAAAGACATAATCGATTATTTCGAAGAAGGTGACGTAATGGTGTTGAACAATACCAAGGTTTTTCCTGCAAGACTATATGGAAATAAAGAAAAAACAGGAGCCAGAATTGAGGTTTTCTTATTAAGAGAACTAAATGCAGAGCAAAGATTATGGGATGTTTTGGTTGATCCAGCACGTAAGATAAGAATTGGAAATAAACTATATTTTGGTGACGATGACTCATTAGTTGCTGAGGTTATCGATAATACAACATCACGTGGAAGAACGTTACGTTTCCTTTATGATGGTTCTTACGAAGAATTCAGAAACAAACTGACAGAACTTGGAGAAACTCCAATCCCGAAATACATCAACCGTGAGGTAACTCCGGAAGATGCAGAACGTTACCAGACAATTTATGCTAAAGAAGAAGGAGCAGTAGCTGCACCAACAGCAGGTTTGCACTTTTCAAGACATCTATTGAAAAGATTAGAAATTAAAGGAATCGATTTTGCTGAAGTAACATTGCATGTTGGATTAGGAACTTTCAACCCGGTTGAGGTAGAAGATTTATCCAAGCACAAAATGGATTCTGAAGAATTGAAAATTACTCAGGAAGCTTGCGATATTGTTAATAAGGCAAAAGTAAACAAGAAAAAAATATGTGCTGTTGGAACTACTTCTATGCGTGCCATCGAAAGTTCAGTTTCTTCTGCAAAAACATTAAACCCATACGATGGCTGGACGAATAAATTCATCTTCCCACCACATGATTTTAGTATTGCAGATTGCATGATTACAAACTTCCATACACCAAAATCAACACTGTTGATGATGATTTCGGCCTTTACAGGACACGACCTTATGAAAAAAGCATACGAAGAAGCTATCAAAGAAGGATACAAATTCTATTCTTATGGTGATGCCATGCTGATTTTGTAATCAGAGTTATATCATAACAAATCAAAATCTCGTCAGCAATGGCGAGATTTTTTATTTTCAACAAATCAGCACAATCATTCCAGTCTGTGACTAAAAACTGCTCCACACAAGTTTTCTCAAAATCCGCGTTAACCCGCGAAATCCATTCCAATCCATGTTCAAATAAATCCATGTTCAATAAATCCGCATAATCACCCTAATCTGCGGTTAAAAAAACACTTCAATTCACATCCAAAGAAATCCACGTTCTCTCCAAGCTCTTTCCAAAATCAATCTTTTTTCCTATTTTTACGGCCATCTAAAAAACAACCAATGACCTTTCAAAATACCCGCGAATTTGCGCAAGAACTGGATTCACAAGACAAGCTGCACCACTATAGAAATGAATTTCTTTTCCCACAAGTAAATGGAAGAAAAGTAATTTATTTTACAGGAAACTCGTTAGGGTTGCAGCCTAAAAGAACCAAAGCCTATGTAGATGAAGTGATGGATGATTGGGCTAAGCTGGCTGTCGAAGGCCATTTCTATGCAGAAAAACCTTGGTGGGATTACCATGAAAGATTTGCCGCGCCTCTAAGCAAAATTGTAGGAGCACTCCCGTCTGAAATATCCGTAATGAATACCTTGACGGTAAACCTTCACTTATTGATGGTTTCTTTCTATCGTCCAACCGAAAAAAAATATAAAATTCTTTGTGAAGCAAAAGCCTTTCCAAGTGACCAATACATGCTGCAAAGCCAGGTACGCTTTCACGGATATGATCCAGAGGACGCTATTGTAGAATTGCAAAGAAGAGAAGGAGAACACAACATCCGTTTGGAAGACGTGCTTGCTAAAATTGAAGAATTGGGTGATGAAATTGCCTTGGTATTGATTGGTGGTGTAAACTACTATACCGGACAAGTTTTCGATATCAAGACCATAACCGAAGCTGGGCATAAAGTTGGAGCCTATGTAGGCTGGGACTTAGCCCATGCAGCCGGAAACATAAAACTGGAATTGCACGACTGGGATGTAGATTTTGCTGCCTGGTGTAGCTATAAATACATGAACTCAGGACCTGGAAATGCTTCCGGATGTTTTGTACATGAAATGCATCATGATAATTATGAGCTGAATCGTTTTGCAGGATGGTGGGGACATAACAAAGAAAGACGTTTCCTGATGGAACCAAAATTTTCTCCGGAAACAGGAGCAAACGGTTGGCAGATAAGCAACCTTCCTATATTGTCTCTAGCACCCTATTTGGCTTCAGTAGAAATGTTTGCCGAAGTTGGAATGGATGCCCTGATTGAAAAACGAGATAAAATTACTTCCTATTTGGAATTTATCTTACACGAAATAGACAAAGAAGTCGACAGTACATTTGAAATAATCACTCCGGAAAACCCGGAAGAAAGAGCCTCGCAATTATCGGTGTTCCTACATGGTGAAGGACGTACTTTGTTTGAATATCTTATGAAAAATGGTGTTATAACCGATTGGAGAGAGCCAAACGTAATCCGACTAGCTCCGGTTCCGTTATATTGCTCTTTTGAAGATATGTATGAATTCGGGCAGATATTGAAACAAGGAATACTATCACACAAATAATAAAGAAAAGAAATCGATTTGTTTCGGTTCTAAAAAATAAATTATGACAAAAGAACAAATTATAAAAAACTTTGATCCAAGCCAGCCAGGTTTGGCAGATGCCAGCATCTTTGGACTTCCTTTTTCTGCCGAAGACAGCGAAATCATTATCATTCCTGTACCTTGGGAAGTAACCGTAAGTTATGGTTCTGGAGCTTCAGAAGGCCCTGATGCCATTTTAGATGCTTCGTTCCAGGTAGATTTGCACCATCAGGAATTTCCGGAATTGTGGAAGTTAGGAATCTATCTCGACAATAACGAGCAGACTGAAAAATGGGCAAAAGAAAGCGAAAAATATAAGAGCTTGGCACAGCCTATTATTGAGGCTTTGGAAAATGGAGAAGTTATTGAAAGCCTTCCGGGATTGCAATCTGATTTGGACAAAATCAACAAAGTTTGCAAAAACCTAAAAGAAGAAGTAAAAGAAAGAGTATTGTACTGGGCTAAAAAAGGCAAAAAAGTTGCCCTTTTAGGTGGCGACCACTCTACACCGTTAGGATATTATGAAGCATTGGCTTCACAACATAACGAATTTGGTTTGTTGCATCTGGATGCTCACATGGATTTGAGAATTGCGTATGAAGGTTTTACCTATTCTCATGCCTCAATTATGTACAATGCGTTACAGATTCCTCAAATTACAAAAATCGTACAGGTAGGAATTCGTGACTTCTGCCAGCAGGAAGTCGAAACTGCTTTTGAACACGGAAATCGCGTGTTGGTACATACAGATATGGATTTAAAAGCAGAAACCTATACAGGAAAAACATGGGAACAGCAATGTGAAACGATTATTGCGGCACTTCCACAAAAAGTAGCCATCAGTTTTGATATTGACGGCATGTATCCTTGGTATTGCCCAAATACGGGTACACCGGTTCCTGGCGGATTCTCTTTTGAACAGGCGGCTTATCTTTTAAGTAAGTTAGGTGAAAGCGGCAAGGAAATCATCGGATTTGATTTAGTAGAAGTAGCTCCCGGTGATGATGATTGGGACGGAAACGTAGGAGCCAGAATGCTTTTCCACATGTGTGGAGTTTTGGCAAAAAATAATGGTCTTCCGGTAGGAGAAAAGATTAAATTCAACAGATAATAATTGAAAAGCGGGCTATTAAGCCCGCTTTTTTATTTAAGATAAATTCGCAATAAAAGGTGATTTTTTAATAAACGACTGGTCGTTAAGCTGTTTGATAAGAAAATGTGCCAGACTCGTAGCGCTGATTTTGTCACCCGGACAATCTTCAAGGCTTATAGCAATAGGACATTTTTCATCAACGAGTTCAATCAGAGGAAGCCGTACCAAAGTCCAGTCGGCGGTGCTTTGGGTTAAAATATCATGCTCCAGTTGCTGGTTTGCTGTCGAGACCGGGAAGTTTTCATACATCCAATTGGTAGCAAAAATCGCTTTTGGTCCTTTTTGATCTTGAGGAGTGTTGACATTAAGTCCGGTCGTTACAATATAGCGTTGCACATTCCATTGTTGCATAGCTTGGAGGATGTTAGTCGCCGCTTTACTGAACAATGTGGGTTCGCTGGGAGGAATACCCAAGCCCAAAGTGCTGATTACTGCATGGCAACCTTCTACTAGTTTTGCTATTGAACCATAATCAGAAGCATCGCCAATAATAACTTCTACGTTTGGATAATCCGATTGGAAATTTTTAGGATTTCTTACCAAAAGCTTGAATGTAAAACCTTGGTTGATTAATTCTCTGACGAGGTATTGGCCAGATTTTCCGGTACCGCCAATGACGGCAATTTTTATATCTTGTTTCATTTTGTTCTTTATAAAATTATTGAAAATAGTATCTTAGTCCTGATTTACTTGATGCAAGCAAATAGAACCGGCAGAAGCTCGAGGCTTTTGCAAAAAATCAATATTTTTATAAAGAGATTTTAATAAGTCAAATATAGAAGGTAGCGATAACTTATACAAGTAAATTAAAAACTTTTGCCCTAATACTCAATAAAATGGAAATCATAGAGAACAATATCCCATTAGAAATTTACCGAGAACTTCGTACAAAATCCGGCCTTTCCAGTAAAGACATAGAAGCCGCCACAATAGGGCTCAAAAATTCGGTTTATTCAGTAATGATAAAAAAAGGAGAAGTAATTGTAGGGATGGGGCGCATTATTGGCGATGGAGGATGCTTCTGCCAGGTTGTTGACATTTGCGTACTTCCGGAAAATCAGGGACAGGGCATCGGAAAAGTAATCATGCAGCAGATATCCAATTTCATACAAACCCAATTGCCAAAATCATGCTATGTAAGTCTATTAGCCGATGGTGATGCCAACCATTTGTATGAAAAATTTGGTTTTAAGGATACCTTGCCACATTCCAGAGGCATGGCTCTAAAAGTTGTGTAGTAATACCTTTTTTGCAGTATAGCGTGAGTAAAGCAATAATAATACATAAGTTCGATATAGGCAGCCTGTTTGAAAAAACGGTAACAGTAGAAAGAAATCAATTTTTAAAAACAGGCGATAGTATTGATAGCAACATCTACTTTGTCGAAAACGGAAGCCTAAGAATTTTTATCACAGATGGTCACGAAGAACGAATTATTCGTTTCGGATACCAAAATAATATTATCGTTGCCCTCGATTCCTTCTTTACGCAAAAGCCATCAGATTTTTACATACAGGCGATTAAAAAATCCACAGTCAAAGTTATTTCTAAAGAAACGTTCATGGCCTATATTAATAGCAGTCAGGAAAACCTTAAAATCTGGCTTGAGATATTGGAAGATTTGGTGCTGCAGCAAATCGAAAGGGAAAAAGATCTTTTGATTCAATCACCACGAGAACGCTATGAAAGGGTTCTTAAAAGAAGTCCGCAACTCTTTCAGGAAATTCCCAATAAGCATATCGCAAACTACCTCCGCATGACACCTGAGACTTTATCCCGACTCAAAAAATCTTGAGTTCAATCAAGGATTTTTTCTCTGATTCGTAAGAACTTTGCAAGAAAAAAATGAAGACTGGAACACATCGGTTACTGCAAGAACTTACCACACAAGTAAAAAGTCATATTGAATATGCAATATCACTTGAAAAACAAACGGAAAAACCGCTTAATGCCAGAATAACACCAGATAGTTGGAGCATCTTAGAATGCATCGAACATCTTAATCGTTATGGCAATTTCTACCTGCCTGAAATTGAAAAACAAATCAATTCATCTCATTCTAAACCTGAAGCGCAATTTAAAAGCGGTCTGCTAGGTAATTATTTTGCAGAAAGCATGCTCCCAAAAACCAAACTGAACAAGATGAAGACTTTTAAAAACATGAATCCCATTTATAGTAAGTTAGACAAGAGTGTGATCCAAACGTTTATCAGCCAACAAAAGAAACTGCTTACATTGCTTGAAAATGCGGAAAAAGTTAGCCTTAACAAAACTAAAACCAGTATCAGTATCTCGACTTTGATTAAGTTAAAATTAGGTGATACGTTTCGATTCCTTATTTATCATAACGAAAGACATATCCAACAGGCGCAAAGAGTTTTAAAAGAAGTATGGTTCTAAGTTTTGATTTTTGGAAAAGTTATAAAAAAGTATAAAGAAAAGTTAAAAACAATATTTTTTACCTTGTTGTGAAATTACGGCATGAAGTTTGTCTATTGTGTTGCAAAATAATATAAACAGTTATGAAAACATTTAAAAGCTCAAACAAAATGAAACAAATTTTTTCTCTAAAAGCACTTATGCTATTACTAGGATTTACTTTCTTTTCAGTGCAAGCGAACGCAGACACGGTACGAATGACGATAAAAGAAGAGTTGGCTAGCTGTACAGGTGTTGCCCCACAAAATTGCTATCAGGTAAAATATAAAAAGAGTAAAGACTGGGAATTTTTCTACAGTCAGATTGAGGGATTTGAATATATTCCTGGTTACCGATATGTAATTGACGTTAAAAGAACCAAAAGAAAAAATATTCCGGCTGATGCCAGTGCCTATACCTACAAACTAAAAAGAATCATCAAAAAAGAAAAAATAGCTAACGAAGCAGCTACTGAATTGGCTTTTATCACAAAATACAAGTGGAATCTGATCCAAATGAACGGAACTATGCCACCAGCTTCGTCAGCCTACCTTATTTTTCAGGCAGATGGTAAAAGAATGAGTGGTTCTGGAGGTTGTAACCGAATAGGAGGCGGATTTGAATTGACCAAAGACAAAATCTCTTTCTCAAAAATTGTAAGCACATTGATGGCATGCCCGGATGAAAACAAAAACAAATTAGAAGGAACTTTGCTGAATATGCTGACGGATGGTACTTTCAGATACGATATAGCAGACCAAACCCTAAACTTATACCAAGGTGATAAACTGGTATTGATGTTTGGATTGTCACCGCTAGAATAACATACCCTTTTTGCACAAATACAACAAAACCTCCTAGAGCTTACAACAGTTCTAGGAGGTTTTTTGTTGGAAAATTTTATTGTATGATCCTGTACATCTATCCTAAATTCTAGAATTAATTGCTTTTGTGGAAAGCCGTAATGAACTGGAATGAATTACTTATATGTTTGTTATGAAACAAATGCTTACAAATGATTATAAATGTTTGTAAGTGGAAATGGAATGCTTTATGGAAATTCTTATAGTTGTATTTTTCATCATTGTCTTTTTTATCGCTTTTATAAGAAAAAGCAGTAACACATTTGAAATCAGGTCGGAACCCAAAAGAGGTACAAGAGCAGAAAGAAATTTAGTCTCCATACTCAAACACTCGGGAATACCGGAACAAACTATTTTTCATGATTTATATGTAAAAAAATACAATGGCAATTTTTCTCAGATTGATTTGGTTGTGGCGACCAAAGCGGGAATTATTGTCTTTGAAGTAAAAGACTACAGTGGCTGGATTTTCGGCACGGGTTACCAGTCACAATGGACTCAGGTATTGGCTTACGGGCAACGGAAATATCGATTCTATAATCCTATCCTGCAAAACAATAAACATATTTCCGATTTAAGAAAAACGCTCAGGCAATTTGAAAATATTCCCTTTTATTCCATAATTGTATTTTACGGTGACTGTGAATTAAAAGATATCAATTTTGTACCCAAAGGAACATTTTTAGTAAAGCCAGAACGGGTAATCGAAGCCATGAGAATTATCATTGCAAACAATGAGCCGGCATGCTATACCGATAAACACGAAGTTGTAAGAGCATTGCAAGAAGCGGTACAAAATGGAGAAAGCCCGGAAGTTCAATGGCAGCATATTGAAAATCTCAGGGACATGTTGGGTAAGGATAGGGTATTTGAGTAAAAGGAGACTTCTCTTTATGGTAAACCGTAAAGAATTATAGATTACATATAAGTTTGTCTAACCATTGATTAAAAAACCTACTATGCAAACATTTCCAAGTGAAGAGATCCTGATGACTTCAGATGATAATTCCATTACGCTTACTACGCATCGAATATTTCAAAGAAATGCGGATGCAAATAAAGATTTACTTCTTAAACATATTATTACTCATCAGGTTATTAAGCGTAGAAAATTATACTACAAACTTCTTACCGTTTTTTTTCTAATAATGACATTTATAACCTATCAAAATTTAGATCCGAGATATGATGAAAAAGTGTTTATTGTGGTGCTTATTCTGATAGCTTTAAGTGTGATTTCGGCTTGTTTGTTATTTGTGATTCAAAATAGATATTTAAAAATTGTTAGTTATTTTGGTGAAATAGAGTTTTCATTGTCTAAAATGGATGAGAGGAGCCTAAATAAATTTTTGAATAAAATGTATGACGAAATAGAAAAACGTAAAAAAGAAGATTAAAGAAATTTTATTAGAAAAAACTTTCCGTGAAATCCCAAATCTCCTATTTTCAATTTCTCTGATCGCTTGTCATGTCTGAAAGTTAATTATATTTATCAGCGCTTATATAATTACTAAATGATATGCCAAACCTAAAACTCATACGAGAACAGCAAAACCTAACCCAGGAAGAACTTTCTGGAAAGTCGGGAATCTCAGTCAGAACCATACAACGTATTGAAGCAGGAACTTCACCTAAAGGTTATACGCTTAAAACGCTGGCAAAAGTTTTAGATGTCAGGGAAAGCCAACTAGCAGATAAAAACATAAAAACAGAGATAACAGGAGAAAATGAAAAAACAACAGTTCAGGAAGAACTTACTATTGACTACTCCAAAATCAAATTAATAAATCTTTCTTCCATACTGTTTGTTGTACTCCCGCCTTTGAATATTTTGGTGCCTTTAATTTTATCAGGTCTTTTAAAGCAGAAAAATCCACTTGTTAAACAAATCGTTTCCGTCCAGATTCTTTGGACTATTTTGGCGCCTATCGTTTTTATGCTTGGCGTATTTCTAAAACTCGGCGGCAAGTTTACTTTCGTGCTGATGATATTCATCGTGTTGTCAAATGTATTTATCATACTACGCAATGCAGCGGAAATTGACAGGAATAAAAAACTTTTCTATCATCTGAAATTCAGTATAATATAATTCTGTCAGGTACATTGTCGGGTTTTTGACGGGTTGTTTTTTAGAAGCGTAAAGCAACAAAACCCAATCTTTGTCAAAAAATTTTCCCAATGACCAGATCCATTTATTTTGTATTCTTATTTCTATGTGTCTTTTTGCAAAAAGGACAGGCGCAGGTTGAAAAAAACAATGAGCTGTATAAGACTATCATGTCGAAAGACAGTCTGCTGTTTAATGTAGGGTTTAATACTTGCGATATTTCGCAATTTGAAAACCTAATGAGTGAAAACCTCGAATTCTTTCACGATATCGATGGCGTGTCCGACAAAAAGAAATTCCTAAAAGATTTTAAAGGCGGCTTATGCCGCGATTCAAAAAATTATCAGGCGAGAAGAGAGCTGCTTCCGGAGAGTACAGAAATTTACGCCCTGTATGACAAATCTAACGGAGAAAAACTATATGGGGCGCTTCAGATAGGAATACATCAGTTTTTTGAAAAACAAACCGGACAACCTGAAAAGTTTGGCAGCTCCGCCCGATTTAGCCACCTCTGGCTTTTGGAAAAAGGGAAATGGAAGTTGGTAAAATCCTATAGCTATGAACATGTCAATAAGCAATTGGAATTGGTTACTGCTCCGGTATTCGACAATGATATGGCTATTGAAAAATGGTTAAAAGAAAACAAAGTGCCGGCACTCGGTGTCGGAATAATCGAAAACGGGAAGCTACAACAAGTAAAGGTTTTTGGAGAAATCAAACCGGGTGTTTCAGCGCCTTACAATACGATTTTTAATGTTGCGTCATTAACTAAGCCGATAACAGCAATGGTAGCATTAAAATTGGTCAGTTTAGGAAAATGGGATATGGATAAGCCTGTTTACAATTATTGGACAGACCCTGATATTGCTAAAGATCCAAGAAATAAAAAAATCACGACCCGGCAGATTTTAAGCCACCAAACAGGTTTCCCGAACTGGAGATGGATGAATGCAGATAAAAAACTTAGCTTTCAGTTTGATCCGGGAACTGCTTATGAGTATTCTGGCGAAGGATTTGAATACCTGAGAAAAGCCTTAGAAAATAAGTTCCATAAAAGTTTACAGCAGCTTGCCTCTGAATTGATTTTCCAACCGCTGAAGATGAACGAGACTAGCTATGTCTGGAATAAAAATATTGATGTTTCAAGATATGCTATAGGCTATGATAAGGATTTAAAACCCTACGAAGTTGAAAAGAACAACACACCCAATGCAGCAGATAATTTGCTGACGACTATTGAAGATTATGGAAAATTTCTGGTAGCTATAATGAATGGTGAATTACTACAGGAATCAGTTTTTAAAGAAATGACTAGACCGCAAATAGCAAGCGTAAGAGGCAAGCATTTTGGACTGGGATTTGAAATCTATACTTTGGAAAATGAAAAATATGCTTTGTCACATGGTGGATCAGATGTTGGTGTTCGGGCTATGGTATTCATTCTTCCAAAAACAAAACAAGGACTTTTAATTTTTACCAATTCCGATATAGGTGGTAATCTTTATGAAGCTTTGATAAAACATTATCTGGGCAAAGATGGAGAAAAAATTGTAGATATTGAGACGAAGTAAGAATGATAGAGGAGATTAGAAAAAAAGATATTGTTTTTGAGAGAAAAGACAATAATAATCTCCGGTAAAATATATCTTTGTTTTGAAATGAAACGGAAACAAATTAAATATCAAAAGAATAGGCTGCTGAGAACCACATTGGCAATACTGTTATTGTTTACGGTTTCCTTTAGTCATAGCTATACAAACACAGTTAGCCAGACCTTCCAATCTGAAACGCTCTATTCGAAAAGTAACAAAAATTCCGGGCGTAAGATAATTTCTTATAAAAGAGCTGTACAATTTGGTTTTTTAGATGCCAAATCCGTGACAAATGGTCTCACCACAAACTTTAGTATAGCCCATACTATCCAAGCCAAAGTAAAAACTACTCAAAAACACAAAGAATACTGTTCCTTCAAATCAGACATTCAATTTTTTAGAACAAAAACAATTTCTGCCCACGCAGAAGACATTCCTATTTCATAAACTGCCGGGCTTTACCGCCTGTATTTCTTAAAGATTTAATTTATTAAGCCGTTGTTTTTATATCCAATGGCGTAAAACATGCAGTAAATTATGAAAAGTTTCATGAAAAAGTTGAAACTTCTCGGTTATGTCATATTGATAGTTTTAGCCTCCCTGGCAGCAGGAATTGGCGGAGCTCCAGTTCCAATAAGAGGTAGAAGAGAAGAACACAACGAAATAGACATTGAAATGGTTGATGTAAAAGACGATTCAACCCAATCAAAAAAAATAGAAATTAAAAAATGAGAAATCCTGCAGCAATTTGTGCTGCAGGATTTCTTTTTTAGGGAAAAACAGGGTGTTATTTTTTTGCTAATTTGATTGCGTTTAATTTACGTCCTTCAACTTCAGGAACTAAAAGATAAATCCCTTGCTGCCATGAAGAAGCATCGATAGTGATATTTTGGGAAACATCATTGGCTACATACGATTTTGTGAAAACTTCCCTGCCATCAATAGAATAAATATGCAATACAGTATCGCCCGGTTCGTTCAGTTTTAAAGTCAAAGTCTCTGTAAACGGATTTCCTAGCACAGAAATTCTTTTAGTAAAAAGGAAATCTTTGGTGTCAAGATCAAAGCCTGTGCTAAAAATAATCTGCCAGGAATTCAAACTCCCCGTATCTTCTTCACCATTGTCATATAAGGTCATTGTCCAGTTGCCATTCACAGCTGCACCATTCAAAAAAGTAGTGAGGTTGCATAAAGGAATGTCAGTTGGAAAAGAGGAGGCGGTGCCGCCTGTTGGAGCATAAGAGCCTGCAGGAATACTTTGAGTAGAACCAGGAGTGGCAAAGTTGATAGTTGTCGTATTGGCAGCATTAAAGCTCAGGATATTTCCTGAGGCAAAATCTGAACTATCTCCACAGCTAGTATCGCTAGTGGCACCCATTCTTTTAATCAATGCACAAGAAGTGCCGCCCGGAGTGCCTAATTTTGCCACAACGTCGCCAAGCCAAGTATGTACCAAATCCAAATTGATTGTCACTTTTGTAGGATCAGTAATTGTTGCAGTAATAGGAACGTTGATAGTTGTTACTACCATACCAATGCTGGTTGCACCGGCAGCACAGCTTGTCCCAACTCCATCGGGGATGGGCGTTACTGTGTTAAAGGAATAGGTCTGTGCGTTGGTTAGCCCGCATAACATCAGAAAGAAAAGAAGTAGTTTTGTTTTCATAGATAGAATATTTAATTAATAATAAAACTCATCACATCGGTAGTTATGTAATAATAGGGAGAATCTTAGTATCCCACAGATAGGTGGTATTTTCTGTGTTTAAATATTTGTTTTTAGGAAATTAAGGCAAAGATAACTCAATTTGCTGTTAATTAACAAATTAAATAATCTAAGTGTTTGATTATTATATATTTAGTGCATTTTATTCAATATAATTTGCAAGTTGGAAATAAATGCCTGCTTTTATGATAATAATGATCTTATTTCCTTAAATTTGAAATCTTTAAATTCATTCTACACTTAATGCAAAATCCTTTAAATATTGCAATTGTAGGCTCTGGTCTTGTGGGTTCGCTTTTGGCAATATACCTTAAAAAAGCAGGTCATTCTGTTCATGTATATGACAGAAGTCCCGATATCAGAAAAATCCAATTTTCCGGACGTTCCATAAATCTTGCCATGTCTCATAGAGGATGGAATGCTCTCGATAGAGTTGGTGTTGGAGATGCTGTACGAGCTATCTCAATTCCAATGGATAAAAGAGCGATTCATTTAACGGACAAGCTCAATTTTCAACCTTATGGAAAAGAAGGCGAAAGTATTTATTCCATTTCAAGAGGAACCCTGAACAGGAAAATGATCGATCTGGCTGAAGAAGCTGGTACAGAATTTTTCTTTGAAAAGAAAATCTGGGACGTTACGCTTGCAGATGCCACATTGCACATTGGAGAAACTGAAAGAGGTGAGTGGGAAGCTATAAAATATGATGTGGTTTTTGGTGCTGATGGTGCTTTTTCCAGAATCCGTCACAGAATGCAACGTCAAAGTATGTTTGATTATTCTCAGGAATTTCTTCAGACGGGATATAAAGAATTAAACATACCGGCAAATCCTGATGGCACACATAGATTGGATAAAAACTCTTTTCATATTTGGCCACGAGGCGATTATATGCTTATAGCACTTCCTAATTTAGATGGAAGCTTTACCTGTACGCTTTTTATGCCGTTTGAAGGAGAAAATTCTTTTGCATCGCTTACGGACAGGAAAAAAGTAGAAGACTTTTTTGAAAAGCATTTGCCGGATACTGTTGATGTAATACCTAATCTGGCAGAAGATTTTTTCAAGAATCCGACGAGTACGCTGGTAACTATGAAATGTTATCCGTGGACTTATGATGACAAAGTAGCGCTGATTGGAGATGCCTGCCATGCCATTGTTCCGTTTTACGGACAAGGAATGAATGCAGGTTTTGAAGATATTACCGTATTGAATGATTTTATGGAGCAATTTGGAAATGATTGGGAGCGAATTTTTAAAGAATATGAAAAAAGCAGAAAACCTAATGCAGATGCTATAGCCGAATTGTCTTATAGGAATTTCATGGAAATGAGTTCTAAAACTGCTGACGAAAAATTCCTGCTTCAGAAAAAAATAGAAAAAAGATTTTCAGATAAATACCCTGAAAAATGGCTGCCATTGTATAGCAGAGTAACATTTAGTCTGGACCCTTATTCTCAAGCCTTGGATGTGGGTGATTTTCAAAATCAGATTATGGAAGAAATTTTGAAAATGGACAATATCGAGACAAAATGGGACAGCCCAGAAATCGATGAAAAAATTTTAGAACTACTAAACAGAAAAAGAAAATAATACGTTAGTATCTTACTATAAATAAAAAACAGGGATTAAGTCGTAATGATTAATCCCTGTTTTGTTTTATACATAACAAATAAATCAATTGTCTACTTTTTTAGTAACGGGCTTAATAAGTACCCTAAGTGTCGAATCGTTGTTGAAATAACTAAAAGCCCAATTCACAAAAATTGTCAGCTTGTTTTTAACGCTCAATATCAACATAAGGTGTACAAACATCCATGTAAACCAGGCGAATCGGCCTTGGAAGCTAAAACTTGGCAGATCGACTACCGCTTTTCTTTTTCCAATAGTGGCCATAGAGCCTTTATCATGATATTCATATTCTTTTAAAGGTTTGTTTTTTGCCAGGAGCTTGAAATTTTTCGCGAGGACTTTTGCCTGTTCGTTTGCTACGGCAGCCAATTGCGGATGACCATTTACATATTTAGGAGTAGTCATATAAGCGATATCTCCAATAGCAAAAACATCTTTGAGGTTTTCTATTTCATTAAAACGATTTACGATAAGTCGGTTGCCTCTCGTAATACAGGTTTCCGGAATACCTTCAATCTGGTTGCCGGTTACTCCTGCTGCCCAGATGACGTTTTTAGCCTCTATTGTTTCACCATTTTTCAATCGAACGGTTCGTCCGTCATAATTTTCAACAACGGTTCCGGTTTTCACGATGACGCCAAGCTGTTCCAGATATTTTCGGGATGCTTTTTTAGAATCGTCACTCATGGCATTTAAAACATTGGGAGAACCTTCCAATAGATATACCGTAAGTTTTGAAAAATCCTTATCAGGATAATCTTTTGGTAAAATATTCTTTTTCATCTCTGCCAAAGCTCCGGACAATTCAACTCCTGTTGGTCCACCGCCAACAATTACAAAATTGAGTATGTATTGGAGTTCTTCAGGATTTTTTGTGATAACAGCATCTTCAAATGTCTGAAGTATGCGGTTTCGGAGCTGGATAGCTTCAGGAACTGACTTCATTGGAAAAGCACAGTGCTCTAAATCTTTATTTCCAAAATAATTGGTTCGGCAACCATAAGCCAATACCAGATAATCATAAGAAAAGTCTCCAATAGAAGTTTTTAAACACTTTTTATCGGCCTCAACAGATAAAACATCTGCAATTCTGATTTTTACGTTTTTAGAACGCTGGAAAACTTTTCGGAGCGGGAAAGAAATACTTGCCGGCTCAAGCCTTGCTGTAGCCACCTGATATAACAATGGCTGGAATTGGTGATAATTATTTCGATCGATTAGGTAAACTTCGTAGCCGGTATTTTCAAGGTCTTCTGCAAGGGTAAGTCCTGCAAATCCGGCTCCTACAATAATGATTCTTTTTTGGGTTTCCATACAGGTTTCATTTGTATGTAAAGTTACCAAATTTAAAGGGTCTAGTCCTCTCTATTAACTTTTTCTAAAGAAAAAGCAGGCAGACAAACCGAGAGATATTCACAAGCCTCGTCAAAAGGATTGGAATACTGCACTCTTGCCTTTTTTTCGATCTTGATCGATTGTCCTGCTTCCAGAATTATAGTTTCTCCTTCAATGATAAATTGTTTTTTACCTTTTATTATATAGGTATACTCATCAAATTCTGGAACCTGAAACGGTTCGCTCCATTTTGGCGGTGCAACCATATGTGCGATTGAAACATCAGAATTGTTATTGGTAGCATTCCCAAAATGCTCTTCAATCAGTTTGCCGTCTGTTGTAGGGACAACAAAAGGAGTTTTTTGTAAAGTGTATCTTTTCATTATTTCTTAAATATAAAATAAACAGCCAGAATCAGAAAAACAAAACCTATGGCATGATTCCATCTGAAAGTCTCGTTTTTGAAAAACAGTAGTGAGAAAATCACAAAAATTACCAAAGTAATAACTTCCTGTATGACTTTGAGCTGCATTAAAGAAAATGGACCGCCATTTCCATTAAAGCCTATTTTGTTGGCGGGAACCTGAAAGCAATACTCAAAAAAAGCCAATCCCCAGCTCACCAATACGATTGTAATCAGCCCTGCGTTCTCGAACCATTTCAATTCCTTAAATTTTAAATGCCCATACCAGGCTAAAGTCATAAAAATGTTAGATAGAACCAACAGTCCTATCGTGATAAAGCTTTTCATTTATTTTTTAAATATTTTGGTCAGTACGCCAAAGAAACCTCTGATAAAAGTTGCGCTGGTTACTACTTTAATAATGCTTTTTGTCGTCTGGCTCATCGGTTCATTTGCTGCTTTCTTTTCTTGTTTAGCCTCTTGCGCTTTTTGTTCATTATCAGCTGTTTCCTGTTGAATGTCCTGTATCTTTTTAGTCAGGATTTCATAAGCACTTTCTCGGTCAACCACTTCGTCATATTTCCTGACTAGTTTAGAATTGCTGTTGATTTCTCCAATTTCGCTGTCTGTCAACACATCCATCCTACTCATAGGCGCTCTCATCATAGTAGCTGCCAGCGGTGTCGGAATTCCCTTTTCATTTAATGCTGTAACCAGAGCCTCTCCAGTTCCAAGAGAAGTCAATAATTCGTCGGTTTTGTAATATTCAGAAATAGGATAGTTTTCAGATGTCATTTTAATCGCCTTTCTGTCATTAGCAGTAAAAGCTCTCAAAGCATGTTGAATTTTCAATCCAAGTTGTGCCAAAACAGAACTTGGAACATCCATTGGATTCTGAGTAACAAAGTAAATCCCAATCCCTTTGGAACGTATCAATTTTACGATGGTTTCAATCTGGTCAAGCAGAGCTTTGCTAGCCTGATTAAAAATTAAGTGAGCTTCATCAATAAAAATAACCAGCTCTGGCTGTCCGGAATCGCCTTGTTCTGGCATGACATTGTAAATTTCGGCCAAAAGACTCAGCATAAAAGTTGAGAAAAGCTTCGGCTTGTCCTGAATATCTGTTAAGCGGATTATGTTTACATAACCTTTCCCATTTTCATCAATTCGCATCAGGTCGTTTACATCAAACGATATTTCACCAAAAAAGATATCGGCTCCTTGTTGCTCAAGCTCGATGATTTTTCTAAGAATAGTACCGGTGGTTGCAGTTGAAATCTTGCCATAATGCTCTTCGATTTCGGCTTTGCCTTCCTCAGTGATATAATTGATTACCTTTTTGATGTCTTTTAGGTCAAGAAGTGGCATCTGTTTATCGTCGCAATATTTAAAGATTACGGAAACCACACTGGCCTGTGTATCGTTCAGGTCCAATATCCTTGAAAAGAGTACTGGCCCGAATTCAGAAACAGTCGCGCGTAAACGAACACCATTCTGTTTTGATAACGTCATTAATTCAACAGGAAACCCTGATACCTGATAAGGAATATTTATCTTGGCCTGGCGCTCTGTAATAAAAGGTTGTTCCACACCTGGTTTGGCGATACCACTAAAATCTCCTTTGATATCCATCATCAATACCGGTATGCCTAATAAAGAAAGCTGTTCAGAAAAAACCTGTATGGTTTTTGTCTTTCCTGTTCCTGTTGCCCCGGCAATAAGACCATGGCGATTCAAGGTTTTTAAAGGAATTTTAATGTGCGCATCCGGAAGCGCTTCACCGTTAAAAATAGCGCCACCTAGCGTGATGCTTTCTCCTTTTGTAGCATAACCCGTGTTAATATGATTGACGAAGTCTTCTTTAGAAGCCATGAGCAAAAAAATGTTTAGGATGATTAGAAATGAACATATATTTACAAATTTAGGATTGTTTTTATTTATTGACACAAATTATACCTTAAATAATTGGCATATAATTTTAATATTAGGGAGTGTAATAAAATTATCATTATTGAGTTATAATTCAGCTCGATAAAATAGACTTTGTTATAGATAAAACACGGTGTTTTTTTAATGAAATCAACTTAAGTAGTTTTAAACCAGAGAAATATCTTCTTTTTTGAAACTAATTATTTTAAATTTCTTATTATTTATTCGTTAAGATTGTAATAATATATAGTTAATGCGGAATAAAAAACTGCAATTTATTTTTTTTTATCCACTAAAAATATAAATTTGTCGTTCTTATAAAATATCTAGGGTAAATAAATATTATCTATTACCAAAATTAAATTCTAAAAATTAAAAAACTAAAATTAAAAAAAATGGCACAGGCATCAAACGCAAAGGTTCAAAACAATGGAGGAAGCAAAAGCTCTAACGTATTTGCAGGATTGACGATTTTAATTTGTATCCTTATCGGATACCTTGTATGGGAATTCGTAATGGGATCTCCATCAAACTTCCAACATGATAACCCAGCAGGTCAACCTTTACAAGGAAACTACCTAGGAATGGTTTACAAAGGAGGATATATCGTTCCTGTATTGATGGGATTGCTATTAATGACAATCGTATTCTCATTCGAAAGATTTTTTGTTATTTCTAAGGCTGCAGGAAAAGGGGATGTTGAGAAATTTGTAAAAAGCGTTCAAGGTCAGATTTCATCTGGAGATATCCAAGGTGCATTAGACGCATGTGATAAACAACAAGGTTCTGTTGCAAACGTTGTGAAAGCAGGTTTGATTAAATACCAAGAGGTTAAAAGAGAGAACTTCGATACTGAAAAAGCATCTGAAGTAATCCAAAAAGAAATAGAGCAGGCTACTTCATTAGAAATGCCAATGCTTGAGAAAAACTTAACTATCCTTTCTACATTGGTATCTTTAGGTACATTATTAGGATTGATGGGAACTGTATCGGGGATGATTAAAGCGTTCGCTGGATTAGCAACTTCTGGAACTCCGGATCAGGCTGAATTGGCAAACGGTATCTCTGAAGCACTTATCAACACGTTGACAGGTATTACAACTTCAGCTCTTGCGGTTGTTGTTTACAACTACTTTACTTCTAAGATTGATACATTGACTTATTTTATTGATGAGGCTGGTTTTACTATCACTCAGGCTTACAGAAGAGCTACAAACCGTGACTAATTAAAATAAGTTTCATAAATATATTAAAGCTATGAGAAGGAATGTTTCTCCTTCTCGGCTTTGATTAAAAAAATAAAAACAATGGCTAAAATAAAATTGTCAAAGAAAAGTTCCAGAATTGACATGACTGCGATGTGTGACATGGCATTCCTTCTTCTGTCCTTTTTCATTATGACAGCTACAGCAAAAGTCCCTGAAGCTTTGCCAGTAGATACTCCAGCCTCAACGGTTCAGACAAAATTGCCAGAAGAAAATCTTGCCACCCTAACAATTGGTAAAGAAAAAGTGTTTTTTGGTGTGACTGGAAGAGAAGCTAGAGCAGAAACTCTAAAAAGGATGGGAGAAAAATACAAAATCGAATTCTCTGATGCTGAACAAAAGAAATTCTCTCTTATTGATGGCTTCGGTGTAGATATCAGAAATATGAAAAAACTGATTGAAATGCCAAATGAGCAGAGAATGAAAGAAGGAGTTCAACCAGGAATTCCTTACGATTCTATCAACAATCAATTAGCTGACTGGGTAAAAACAGCAAGAGAAGTAGCTAAGGACATGGATGGTAAAGATTTAGATATCGCTATTAAAGGTGATGCTAAAGAAGAATACCCTACAGTAAAGAAAGTTTTAGATATTCTGCAAAAGCAAAATAAGAATAACTTTTTCTTGGTTACTGGTCTAAGAAGTGATGATTTTTAATAAAATAATATATTCGTAAGAAATGGCAGAATTAAATACTGGCGACGGCGGTGGTAAAAAAGGCGGTGGCAAAGTAAGAAGTAAAAAATCAAATCCTTCGGTTGACTTAACAGCCATGGTGGATTTGGCATTCTTATTGATTACCTTCTTTATATTAACGACTACGTTGTCAAAGCCTCAATCGATGAATTTGGCAATGCCAGATAAACAAAAAATCGAAGATACTCCAACTGAAACACCAGCATGGAGAACTTTAACTCTGGTTTTAGGGACAGGTGATAAATTAGTTTGGTATAGCGGAAGAGCTGACGGACCGCCATTGGACGGGCCAGTTGTAACCACATATGGAAAAACTGGTGTAAGAGATTTGATCCTTAACAAAAAGGCAGGTGTTGATGCAAGAAACAAAGCAGAAGGCGCCGATCTTGAAAAAAGCGGTATTACCGTTATCATAAAGCCAAGTAAGAAATCAAATTATAAAAATTTGGTTGATATTTTGGATGAGATGGCTATCACGAAGGTGAAAAAATACGCAATTGTTGACATAACAGATGCAGACATTAAGTTTTTAGAAGACAATAAAATTTATTAGTCTGATTCATTAAAATTTATAAAATATTAAAATATGTCAAATTCAAAATTAGACTTATTCGAACAAAGCTGGATTGAAAATGTTTTTGAAGGTAGAAACAAAAGCTACGGTGCTTATGAATTACGTACCAACAGCGGAAAGAGAACCTTAAAAGCATTAGCTATTGGTGCAGTTATATTTTTGTTCCTGGTTTGCATTCCAATAATCTCCAAATTCATCTCGGATAATATGTCCAAAGAAGTGGAAAAATTGGATCAGCAGGTTACTCTGGTAAATGTACAGGAGCCTTTGAAGAAGGAAGAGATTATTGTTGAGCCGGTTGTTCAAAAACAGACTCAGAGTAATGTAGATATTCAAAAATACGTACCGCCGGTTATTGTAGACAAGCAAGTCGTAAGAGAAGAAGTTGCCGTTGTAGAAGAACTTAAAAAAACAGGTTCTGAAACAGTAAAGGCTAAAGAAGGTGGGGAAGTAGTTCTTGACGGAACGCAAAGTGAAATCAAAGTTGATTCTCAAGTAATTGAAGAAGATCCAAATAAAATTTATACATCTGTACAAGTTTTACCGGAATTTCCTGGAGGAATCGCTGGTTTCTACGCTTATGTAAAAAAGAATTATAGAATCCCTGAAGTAGATGACGACGTGAGCGGTAACGTAATCGTAAACTTCGTTGTTGAAAAAGATGGAAGTCTTACCGATATCAAAGTTGTAAGAGACTTAGGTTACGGAACAGGTAAGGAAGCAATCAGGATGTTAAAATCAGCTCCAAAGTGGAAGCCTGGTATTCAAAATGGTAAAGCTGTACGTGTTTCATACAACCTTCCAATCAAATTAGTGATTAAATCTAATTAATGAACGGTAGTAAGTATAGGACCAATAAAGATCAGAAATCGCTCCTCGGGCGATTTCTTCTTATTTTAGGAATGTTGTTTTTTTTGATGTATTTTGTTTTGGGTATGGCTATTATCTTTTGGAAAGACATACCAATCGAAATGCCTCAATCATACAGAATAGCTTTCGGATTGCTGCTTATCGTATATTCTTTTTTTAGATTCATACGCTTTTTAAAAAAGGACTAACAATAAAATTATTAGAGAAATGCCAAAATACCTAAGATTCTTATTATTCTCTTTTGCCTTTGTCATGACAATTTTCTTTGTTGATTCTTGTGCAGACAAAAAGAAAAAGGAAGACGAAACGGCAACGTTTTATGTAGATGAAACGGTCATGCCTATGATGGAAGATCAGCTTGCCGTTTTCCATAGCCAAAGACCGGAAAAAGTAAATTTGGTTCCTAAAACCGAAGGTGCTATTCTGGATATGTTAAAAAATGATTCGACAAGATTGGTCGTAATGTCAAGAACTTTGTCAAAAAGTGAAGAGAAAAGTTTTACAGATAAAGGTATTGTCCCAAGAATAACCCAAATTGCCATTGATGGCGTTGCTCTTGTTGCAAATACTAAAGCAAGGGATACGGTTATTGACTTACAGGACATAATTGATTTTATGAACGAAAAATCTGTAGCAACCATCAAAGGACTGGTTTTCGATAACGCTAGCTCAAGTACAATTGATTTTATAAGCAAAAAAGCATCCGTAACAAAAGTCGATAGCAAAAATATCTTTGCTTTGAAATCAAGCAATGACGTTATCAAATACATTAGTGAAAACGACGGTTATATTGGTGTAGTTGGGGTCAATTGGATGACACAACCTATGCCAGACATGTTGAATTCCACAAGTAAGGTCAAGGTTTTGGCTGTCAAAAATGTTAAAAGTGAACCTAATTCAACCGAATATTATAAACCTAGTCAAACCAATCTGGCAGAGGGCTTATATCCTTTAACACGTAAAATCTATATGTTAAATTATGAAGGATCTGTTGGTTTGGGTATGGGTTTTGCCACTTTTGTAGCAGGAGACGTTGGACAGAGAATAGTTTTAAAATCCGGACTTGCTCCAGTTAGGCTATCTTTACGAGAAGTAAAAGTTAGGAAAGACATCGAAAATAAATAGAAATTATAAATAACGAAGAAATGAAAAAAATTAAGTTTATCAGTTTGTCGCTATTGTTTTTTGGAACTGCTGTTTTTGCCCAAGACCTAGAGCAGGCCAAAAAAGCAATCGATGCCGAACAATATCAAAAAGCCAAAACAATCCTTAAATCATTAATTGCATCAAGTCCTGATAAAGGGAAGAATTATTTTCATTTAGGAGAGGTTTATCTTGCTTTGGATAATGCAGATTCTGCGAAGATTTATTTTGACAAAGGAATTGTTGCCAAAGACAATGGCAATTTCAATTATATAGGATTAGGTGAAATTAGCCTGGATAATGGGAACACATCAGAGGCAGAAGCTAATTTCAACAAAGCGATTGCCAATCTGAAAAAGAAAGATGCAGAAGAATTCCTGTACATAGGTAGAGCCTATATAAATTCAGAAAAGCATGATTATAAAAAAGCGATAACTTCTATTAAAAAAGCAATCGCTGTTGATGCAAAATATGCACAGGCTTTTTTGAGCTTGGGTGATGCTCAATTTGGTGATGCTGATGTTAACAGCGCTTACAGTTCTTACAGAACAGCTTATGATTTAGATAACTCATTATTGCGTGCAAAAATGCAATTAGGAGTTATTACCAAAAATGCAAAAGCTTTCCCTGAGGCGATTTCAGCTTTTAACGAAGTAATCAAATTAAATGCAAACTATGGTCCTGTTTATCGTGAGTTGGCAGAAACGTATTATTTCTGGAGTACAAGCGACACATCAAAACGTGCAGAATATATCAAGAAAGCGTTAGAGTATTATGAAAAATACATGAGCCTGACTGATTATTCTCTTGATTCGAGAATGCGCCATGCTGACTTCTTGATTCTTGCTAAAGACTATGAGGCTTTGCAAAAAGAAGCACAGGCAATGCAACAATTGGATAAAGTAAATCCTAGAATCTTCAGATATTTAGGATATGCGGCTTATGAGAACAAAAACTATGATGAAAGTATCAAAGCATTAAATGACTTCTTAGTAAAAGTAGATCCAAAAAGAATCAGCGCAAGAGATTATCTTTTCTTGGCAAAAGCAAAATTAGGTAAAGCGATTTCTGCTGAAGGAGCAATTACTGATAAAGCTCAATTTGACAGTGCAATGACTGACTTAACAAAGGCTACAGAAATTGACCCGACAATCGGATCAGAATTTAGCGACTTGGGAGTATCATTATATAAGCAAAAGCTGTATTTGGAGTCAACTAAAGTTTTTGAAGCTGCAACAAAGGCACCAAACTCTAAAAATGCGCTTCTTGATAATTTCTATCTTGGAAATGCAGTCTTGTTTTATGTGGCAAACGACCTAAAAACGGATGCGGAAAGAAACAAGCCTGAAGTACAGGAATTGCTTAAAAAAGCAGATGCAGCTTTTGAAGCTGTTGTAACAGGTTCGCCAACAACTCAAGACGCACATTTAAACAGAGCAAAAATCAACAGATTTATCCTTGGGCCAGAAGCTAAAGAAGCTGCTGTAGCAGCCTACCAAAAATATATTGATGTTGTACATGCAAAAGGTGAGGCAGAATTAGCTAAAGAAAACGTGAAATCAGGATTGATTGGAGCTTATTCTTACATTGGTTCACACTATGCAATATCTGACAAAGTAAAAGCAAGAGAATATTTTGAAAAAGCGTTGGTGTTAGATCCAACTAGCCAATACATTAAAGAATCTCTTGATGTATTGAAAAAATAAAAAACAAAAGTTTTATAAACCGGCATTATATGCCGGTTTTTTTATACCCTAATTGGAATAATCATAAACTTTATTTAAAGCCTTATTTTAAAAAACCGCAATCCAAAATCAAATCCTTATCTTTGCAGACTATTTTTAAAGATGATGTTGAAGAAAGAATTACAAATCGCTGTTGAAAAAGGAATAATGCTTCCGTTGATGGAAGAATTTTATACTATTCAGGGTGAAGGATATCACACAGGAACAGCAGCGTACTTTATCCGTGTAGGCGGATGCGATGTAGGATGCCATTGGTGTGATGTCAAAGAAAGTTGGAATGCAGAATTGCATCCGCCAACAGCAATCGAGGCAATAGTAGAAAATGCAAAAAAAAATGCCAATACGGTTGTTGTGACTGGTGGCGAACCGTTGACTTGGGATATGGGGCCGCTTACGCAAAAACTAAAAGAAAAAGATTTAAAAGTACATATTGAAACTTCTGGAGCCTATCCGCTTTCCGGAACCTGGGATTGGATTACGCTTTCGCCAAAAAAGAATAAGCTTCCTACCCAAACAGTTTATGACAATGCAAATGAATTAAAGGTAATTGTCTACAATAAGCACGATTTTATCTTTGCAGAAGAACAGGCAGAAAAAGTCAATAAAGATGCGATACTGTTTTTACAGCCGGAATGGAGTAAAAAAGAAGCAATGACTCCGCTGATCGTTGATTATGTGATGAACAATCCAAAATGGAGAGTATCGTTACAAACTCATAAATATTTAAATATTCCATAAATTTGGAATTATATTTGCTAATAATTAAAATCAACATAAAAACCAATATAACAAATGAAAAAGTTAATAGTAACATTCGCATTCGTATTAGCAACTCAAATTGGATTTGCACAAGATGCGGCTTTCAAAAATGATGTAAAAAAAGTAATTGAAATGACCGGTGCCTCGGCTCAGATTGATGTTGCAAAAAAACAAATCATAGGGATGATTCCTGAAGCAAAGCAAGCAGCATTCTTAAAAGATTTTGAAGCAACAATGCCTTCTTATTTTGATAAAGTTGCTGATGTTTATATGAAAGAATATACACATGCCGACATCAAAGAAATGATTAAATTCTACGAAAGTCCGGTAGGTAAAAAAATAACTTCTAAAGCAGGAGTTCTGACTGAAAAAACAATGGAAGCAGCTCAGGCTTGGGGAGCAGAATTGCAAGGTATCATGATGAAATACATGCAATAATAAATTATCTTTTATAATACGAAACCCAAATTGTAAATTTGGGTTTTTTTATACCTTTTAATCATGAAAGAGCTTTTCCTTCTGGATACATCCATAACTTTTTTAAACCATGGTTCCTTTGGTGCATGCCCAAAACCAATATTTGACGAATATCAAAGACTCCAATTGGAATTGGAAAATGAACCGGTCTATTTTATCCAGAAAAAAGCAGCGGTCTATTTGAAAGAGGCAAAAGAAAAGCTGTCAAAATATATAGGTTGCCAACCGGAAGACTTCTTTTTTACACCTAATCCTACGGTTGCCATTAATACCGTTATGAGAAGTCTGAACCTTCAGCCGGGCGATGAAATCCTGTCAACAAATCATGAATATGGAGCGATGGATAAAACATGGGCTTATTTCTGTAGAAAAACAGGTGTAAAATATATCAGACAGACAATCTCTTTACCTGTAATTTCAAAAGAACAGATACTCGAAGATTTTTGGAAAGGCTATAACTCAAACACCAAAGTTGTTTTTATAAACCAAATTTCGAGCGCAACGGCATTGATATTTCCGGTTAAAGAAATTTGCAAGAAAGCACAGGAGCTAGGATTAGTAACAATTGTTGATGGAGCACACGTTCCCGGACATATTTCTTTAAACATTGAAGAAATGAATGCTGATTTTTATACAGGAACCTTACATAAATGGATGCTAGCACCAAAAGGGAGTTCTTTCTTATATGTTAAAAAAGAATTTCAGGAAGACTTGGACCCGCTTGTTGTAAGTTGGGGCTACGACAACGAGACTATTGCCCAAACACAATTCTTGGATTATCACGAATACCAGGGCACAAGAGATATTTCGTCTTTTTTATGTACACCAAAAGTTATTGATTTTCTGGAAGAAAATAATTGGAGCGAAATAGCAGAAAATTGCAAACAGATAGTTTTGGACAATTACCAGCGTTTTTGCGATTTGCTAAATACAACACCTATATGCCCGGTTACAAAGGAATTTTTAGGACAAATGGCAAGTATTCCGGTAAGAACGGACGAACCACAAAAATTAAAAGAATTGCTTTTTGAAAAATATCAGATAGAAATACCGGTTATGCCTCTAAATGGGAACTTTTATATACGATATTCCATCAACGCCTATAATTCTCAAAAGGAATTGGACAGGCTTTATGAAGTCCTGAAAGAAATCATAGCTACAACCAATTTGATCAAAATCTAAAGAGTCAATCTGGCGAGATAGTCATAATGGTCGCCTTCTGAAACCAGTTTGCATTGCAAACCATTGGCTATAGCCGCATTTTGTAATGTATTATAATCAACATACAGCCAATCAAACGGTTCTTCTTCTTCGTTTTTATAATAGATCGTAAAGGTAATCTCTCCATAATAGTCCCTATCCGTTGGAATCCATTTTCCGCCATCTTCATCTTCGTCAAACATATAAATGATATCGGAAGAATCAATAAGGATTTGGCCTGTTGGTGTCAGCAAAGATTTAAGCTGTTGCAGGAAAGAAGAAAGATTTTTCAACTTACCACAAATACCGGTGCCATTCATCAGAAGCAATAGTGTATCAAATTTGTTTTCAGCATTAGTGGAATCCAACTCCATTACATCCTGAACTTTTGCATTGTCAAGACCTCTTAATTGGCAGGCTTCAATAGCATTTGAAGAAATATCAATAGGAACAACCTCTAATTTTTTTACATCCCGAAGGTATAAGCTATGGCTTCCAGCTCCGCAGCCTACATCCAGAACCTTTCCTTTTGCCAGAGCCATTGCTTTTTTTTCAATTTTAGGCATGGCTGAATAGTTACGGAACAAATAAGCAACGCTCATTTCATCGGCTTCGGAAATTGAAGTTTCGGTAATGAGGTTTTCCGACGAATTGTTTGTCTGATAATCCAATATGGCTTTTCCAAAAAGGTCTTTCATGATTTATGGTATATTTTAAAAAGATAAAGAAGAAAGTGTAACTTTGTCCGCAAATAAATAAAGTTGGAACAAGTAATCAAAAATCTTCCAAAACTGGCCAAAGATAAGCATAACGAAAACAAGAAGTATTTCGATAAGCTTAAAAAGAAAGCGCCGAAGAATATCGATTATGTCATGCAGGAATTGCACGATCAGGAATTTAAAAGAACGGATTGCCTGAAATGTGCCAATTGTTGTAAGACAACAGGACCGCTTTTTACTCTTGCAGACATTGAGAGAATTTCCAAACATTTTCGTCAAAAGCCACAACAATTCATTGACCAATACCTTCGAATCGATGAAGAAAATGATTATGTACTGCAAAGTGTTCCGTGTACTTTTCTTGATGCAGAAAATTATTGTATGATTTATGATGTGAGACCTAAAGCGTGTAGAGAATATCCGCATACAGATCGAAAAAAATTCCAGCAAATTTCTAATCTGACGTTACAGAATGTAGCAATTTGTCCGGCTGCTTATAATATTGTAGAAGAAATGAAAAAAAGAATGCCATTATAAACAATTGCTGTATGAAACATAAAAGAAACTTATTGTACATCTTCTTGGCGTCTGCCATTATCTCAGTTTTGTTGGTTTTTGTCAACCAGGATATAGTTGTCAGGAGCCTTTTCGATAAAGTCATGGAAGCTGTGATTATGACAGCTCTTTTCTATATCGTTTTGGTAGTGCTTTATTTTTTGATGTTTATTGCAAAGTCTGGTGCCAATAAAATGGCAAGAAAGCAAAAAAAAGACCTTACAAAGTAAGGCCGTTTTATTAAACAAAGATATAATCTTCCGGGAGTTCGATTGATTCATCGAATCGGCCGCCTATGGCATCAACAACATAATCAATCCCTCTTTTGATATATTCTAATATTTTCTCAACCCATTCCTTTGCGTTATGAAATAATTCAATTGCTTTCTCTACATAAGAATCAATCCATTCGAAAAATTCCTGTAGTTTGTCCATATAATCCAAAAGTAGTTGCGATGTATCCATTTGTAGCTATTTTATTAAGATTTAAATACGACCGTTAAAAAATAGCCGCACCTAAAAATACATATTTTCAGGAAAATTCCAATTAATAAATTTCATATTTTTTTCTTATTTTTTTGAAATCTTCAATTCCTTTTTCCCAGCTTTTTTTAATGTCTGCTTCAGACATTCCGGCCTCAATCTGTTCCTGTAGCTTTTTAGTTCCCGCCAATTTTGTAAAGAACGGAATAAAAAACTTCGATTTGTCGGTTGTGGTTGCATAGGCTTTCAAAAGCCATTTTAGTTCAATACCCTTTACTTTTGGAGCATCCGAAAGATCTTCACCATAACAGACTTTACCATTGTGTAGCGGATCTTTTGAACCTAGATTTGGTTTAGGAATAAAACTGAAATCAGTTTTGGGTAAAAAAGGAGAGCCATATATCTGAAATTGTTTATCTGTTCCTCTTCCCAGGCTCACATTTGTACCTTCAAAAAAACACAAACTGGCATATAGATTTATGGATTGGTCATTCGGCAAGTTGGGTGAAGGTCTTACAGGAAGTGAATAGCTCATGTCCTTATTGTAATTTACGCAAGGAACTACGCTCAATTCACATTGAATGCCGTTTTTAAGCCATTTTTCGCCATTGATCATTTTTCCATATTCGCCAATAGTCATACCGTGGAGTACCGGAATAGGATGCATTCCTATAAAACTTGAATTTTCTTTTTCCAGGACAGGACCATCCACAGTACTGCCCTTTGGATTTGGTCGATCTAAAATCAATAGCTTTATTTTGTTTTCGGCACAAGCCTCCATTATATAATGTAGAGAAGATATGTAGGTATAAAAACGAGCACCTACATCCTGAAGGTCAAAAACCAAAATGTCTATGCCAGCCAATTGTTCCGGTTTTGGTTTTTTATTATCACCATAAAGAGAGATTATAGGAATTCCGGTTTTGGTGTCTTTTCCATCTTTTATTAGTTCTCCTGCATCAGCTGTTCCCCTGAATCCATGCTCAGGAGCGTAGATTTTTGTAACATTTAGCTTGTACTCGATTAACCAATCTACCAAATGCATCGATTTAGTTGCAGGTCCCGTACGAAGTTCATCTCTGTTTTTTGCATCAGGGTTGTAATTAACAATACTGGTTTGGTTCGCAACAACGCCAATGTTTTTATATTTTTTTAGAACGGGCAAATAAGTTATCCAATCATCTGCGCCAGTTTTTATTTCAGCAATCGCCGTAGAAGATTTAGAACTTCTGACAGTATCCTGAGCTTTCGGTTTTTCGGTTCTTGCTTTTGTATTAAATGAATTTCCACAGGAAAGAATTGACAAAACAAAGAATAAAGCTGTATTTTTGAAAACCATATTTGATATCATACAAAATTGAATTTAGAATATTTTATAGCCAAAAGACTGATTGCTGCTAAAAATCATAAAAGTAGTATATCTGCACCAATTATAAAAATTGCCATCGCTGCCATTGCAATAGGTATGATCATGATGATTGTGTCTGTAGCGACAGGAATCGGTTTGCAACAAAAAATACGTGAAAAGGTTGCGGCTTTTAACGGACATATTATTATAACCAATTATGATGATAACCAATCGCAAGTAAGCATCAGTCCTATTTCTACCAATCAGGATTTTTATCCAAAGTTTAAAAATGTAGAGGGCATAAGTCATATTCAGGCTGTAGCCACAAAAGCAGGAATCATCAGAACAGAAACTTCTTTTGAAGGTATTATATATAAAGGAGTAGGAAAGGATTACCAATGGAAGAATCTGGAAGAATATCTTGTCCAGGGGAAACTGCCGGATGTAGAACATAAATTGACTCCGGATGTTTTGATATCAAAATATCTTGCGGACAGACTCAATTTGAAAGTGGGCGATAAGTTCAATACTTTCTTTATGAAAGATAATAGTAATCAATTGCCTAATCTGAGAGTATTTGTTGTGGCAGGTATTTACAATTCCGGATTTCAGGAATTTGATGCTACCTATATAATAGGAGACATTCGACATTTACAACGAATCAATAAATGGAAACCGGATCAGGTGGGTGCCTTTGAAGTTTTTATTGATGACTTTAATCAGATTGAACAGAAAGGCCAACAGGTTTATAACAATACCCAGAATAAGGAAGACGCATCAAAAACGCTCGATACCCAAACAATTTCAGAAAAGTACTATAATATATTTGAATGGTTACAGCTGTTCGACTTTAATATAATAGTCATTATAGTAATAATGATTATCGTGGCCACCATTAATATGGTAGTTGCATTGCTGGTTCTAATCCTGGAGAGAACTCAAATGATAGGAATACTCAAAGCAATAGGAGCAAACAATTGGTCAGTACGCAAGATATTTTTATACAATGCCTTCTATTTAATAGTTCGTGGATTGCTTTGGGGGAATTGTATTGGGATTGGTCTTATTATTATTCAACAGCAATTTGGTATTATAAAACTAAATCCGGATAGTTATTATGTAAATGTGGCGCCTGCTCATTTGGACTGGTTGTATATTTTATTGCTAAACATTGGAACATTGGTTATCTGTTTGGTTGTTCTTTTGATTCCTTCCTATATAATAACGAAGATTTCTCCGGTAAAAGCGATCCGTTTCGAATAGGTTTATATAAGCAGAAGGTGTTTTTCGGTAGGTTTCTGAAAGATTTTCTGCCTCCTACCTTATATAATGTCTTTTTCTAGCTGTGTTTCTAAGATACTTTAGCAGTTATTTCATACACTTTACAATTCACTTCCTTTATTTTTTGAGGGTTTATGCTTTGTGCTTGCAAAGGGATCAAAAAAAGCGATTTTGCAGAGTTCTGTTTACCAGAGTGTTGCGAAAAAGTTTAAAAAAAGTTAGGATAAAGTTTGCGAAAGCGGAAAAAGGTGCTA